>JABEUV010000004.1 GCA_013044195.1 Elusimicrobiota bacterium
ATTACTCCTCGAAGCTGGAGCCAGCTACCGGGCGCTCCGGCGCTTACCCGGACGGGACTCTCACCCGCTAGTCGTGTGCAGCTTTCAGGACGCACCATGCGCCGATGATATCAAAACCTCGGGGTCCGATCGACCCACCGGGGCATAGGCTTCTTCGCCCGGCCTTCGAATACCCAATGGCCCGCAGAGCAAGAAGCGGGGGGCGGGCATAATATGAGGTATGCGATCATCTCGAACCGTCGGTTCGCCGAAAACGAACGTATTCCCGCGGGCGCTGGCCCTGTGTCTCAGTGTGCTGACGGTCGCTCCGCAATCCCCCGCGCTCGCCGCGGCGGTGGAGTTCAGCCGCCCGTTTGAGCCGATCGCCGCCCCCGTCTTCGCTCCCGTCGCTTTGCCGACGGTCCCCCTCGCCGGAATGCGAACCTCTCTCGGTGTTCTCGCCGCTCCAGCCCTCGAAGTCGGCGCTTCTCCCGCCGCGCTCGCGCCGGCCGCGGCGCCAGCCGCCGCGGCGCCGGCCACCCTGCCGGCGCAAGGCGCCCCCGCCAGTGCGGCCGCTCCGGCCGAACCGGCCGCGGCGCCGCTGCCGGGACGCGCCGTCGCGCCGAAAGCGAGCGACGTCCCCGAGGCGTCCAGCTTGGGGACGCTGGCTCAGCCGCACGCGGACGCCGCCGCCGGTCGGCGCATCTTCGACAACCAGCGGCTCGACGGAGACGATGCGGCGGTCCCCTCGCCGACACCCAGCGCCGCCGCGTCCGTTGCGCCTCTGGCCGCCGCCGCCCCGGCCAGCGCGCCCACGCCGGCCGCCCCGCCCGCGCGCACGGCCATCGCCTCGCGCATCGTCGTCGGCCCGGGCACGTTCCAGCTCAAGGACTTCATCGACATCACCGATCCCGCTCTGCGCGCGCGCATTCAAAAAGCCCAGGCGGCCAAGGACATCGCGAAGATCAATCTCCTGATCGCGGCCTTCACGCCGCTGGCGCCCATCAACGCCGAGATGGTCTATGAGGCGCGCTTCATGGGCCCGAATGCCCCCACGCTGACGCCGGCCCAGCGCAAGGCTCAAGTGGACGCTTTCGTGCAGGCTCTCCCTCAACTCCTGAAAGACCGCGTGACCGAGACGCTGCGCAAGAACGGGGCCGTGGCCGAAACCGTCGACGGCGACATCACCGTCTACACCGTCCCGGACGGAGTCAAATTCTGGCTGGACCTCGTCAACTCGCCCAATCCCGACGAGCGCATGGCCGGACTCGTTTTTCTGGCCGAAACGAAGAACAGTCCTCTCCCGGACCAAGGGGCGCGCATCGCCCGCGGCCTCAACCCGGGCTTCGACCTGAAAAGCCAGCTTCTCGACGCGCGACGCTTCAGCACCGAGGACTTGGCCGCCCTGGGCGAGACCGCGCGCGCCAACGGCCTGCAGGCCGCGCGTCACGGGCCCTACGTCCTGGTGGGCGGCGGCATCAGCTTCTTCGTGGCCAACGCCATTTTCGACGCCGCCGACGCGCTCAAGGACCCCACGCTGGCGGCGCGCTTCGCGCGCGTGACGCGGTTCGTCGCCGCGGAAAGTATTCCGATCGCCTATTCGCCCATGCCGGGAGCCGTGGCCTTCTACAATCCGCAAAGCGACGAGATGAACTACGTGCTTCCGGCCAGCAGCAGCGCCAGCCTCAACGCCACGGCCCACGAGCTCAACCACGCCCGCTTCAAGCGCTTCCTCGACGACTTGAAAAAGTGGCTCGCCTACCACAATTTCGCAATTCCCTTCGAGATCGACGGCCCGTCCCCTTTCGGACCGTTCGGCGCCTTCATGACCTTGCTCAACGAGCTCAACTCCTGGCGCATCGGACAGAGCTTCGACGGCGGCATGAAGGATAAGGACATCCTGAAGGTCCTCCTGCAAAGCTACGGTGGTGAGGCCGGCTGGGACAACGTCCAGCGCTTCGCTCAGGTCTGGACGGTGTCCGCCATCCGCGGAAAATCCGTGCCCAAGCTGATCCTCGAACGCATCCGCGCCTTGAACGCGCTCGACGCCGCGCAGCTCCGTCAGTTGGGCGCCGACGCCGTGGCGCGAAAGGACATGTTCGCCGCGCAGAATTTCCTGAGGCTCGTGCGCGCGCGCTATCCGAAGGCCGACGCCGTCCCGGTGGACTTGGCGGCCCTCGTCGCGCAGATGAAATCCTTCCCGGACGCGGGCGTGGTCCAGCTCGCGCAGGCCGTCCTGCCCGACCCCGCGCCGGCCGCGCCCGTGGCGGCGCCGGCGGCCCCCGCCGCGCCCTCGCAGGCGAAGGCCGCGTTCGACGCCGACGCCGTCCTCAAGCAGTTGTCCCAGGATTCGTTCCTGGGCATGTCCGATCCGGCGAAGGTGCGGACGGCCAAGGAGTATCTGCTCTGGCTCATCGCCAAGCGCGCCTTAAGCCTGGACGACCCGGCCACGCCCGGACGCCAAGCCCAAGCGCTCAAGCTCCTTTCCGACCTGTTCGACCGTTGGGGCTTCGCCACGCTTTACGGCGAACGCGCGCTCGTGTCTCTCAACAGCATGCAGCAGTCCATGGACAAAGCCAACGGCCGGCCGCCGTCGCCGGAGATGCGCAACCGTGCCGTGCAGAAAGACCACATTTTCTTCAGCCCGTGGCTGGTGGGCATGATCGCCGAGAAGATCTTCGACGGCCGCCCCGGCAACCACCGCGCCGGCTTCTTGGAATTGCTGCGCAGCCGGGTCTACCCCGAGGAAATGGTCTCTTTGGTCAAGGCGCTGGCCTACTTCCTCACGAAGGACGTGCGCACCCAGCCGACGCTCAACGAGTTGATGGTGGCGCGGATGTTCCTGTCCGAGCCCGCCCTGGAGATTTTTCCCACGCAGCGCGCCTGGGGCGACGTCGCGGCCGACGCCATGCGCCAAGACCCGGCGCAATTTCCCGGCATGCTTGAATCCTTAGCCGAATACTACCGCATCGGCCTGGGCGCGGCACTTCCGGGGGAGGAGTGGGGACGCTATACCTCCGTGAAGCTCGACGCAGCCCAACGCACGCAGGTGCTCGCCGCGCTGGGCGAGACCGCCCAGCGTCCCGAAGATTGGTCGCGCTACGAAAAGGCCCGCGACGCGCTGTGGGCCATGCTGGCCGACAAGTCTCCGCTGGCCCGGACGGCGGCGCGCTACGCCCTGGCCGGGCATCCCCCCTACTTGATCGGACTGGAAAACCAACTGGCCGCCGTCTTGAACGGACCGCCCTCGCCCTTGCGCCTGGACGCCGTCGCCCTGGCCGCGATGACGCGTCCGGGATTCCTTCCCGCCTTGGACGCCGCGCTGGCTCGCCCAGATTTCGCCGCGACGGCCGACGAAACTCGTCTGCTGGGACCGCGGCAGGACGCGGACGCACCGGGCCTCTGGAAGCCCTGACGCAATCCCCACGCGGGGATTGCGTAGAATAACCGCGTGGGCCTCGAGATCGAACGCAAGTTCCTGGTGACCGGCGACGGCTGGCGCGGCCGCGGACGCTCCTCGCGCCTGAGCCAGGGCTATCTATGCGCGTCCAAGGAACGCAGCGTGCGCGTGCGCCTGGACGGCCGCTCCGGAACCTTGACCATCAAGGGCCCGACGCGCGGCGCGGTCCGCGCCGAGTTCGAATATCCCATCCCCGCGCGCGACGCCGCGGCCCTGCTGGCGTTGTGCGAAGGCTCCCTGATCGACAAGACGCGCACGCGCGTGCGCTTCGGCGGCCTGCTGTGGGAAATCGACGAGTTCCACGGCGACAATCAAGGTCTGATCGTCGCCGAAGTGGAACTCTCCCGCGCGCGCCAGCGCGTCGTCCTTCCCCCGTGGGTCGGAGCGGAGGTGACGGGCGACGCGCGCTACCTTAATGCGTCGCTCTACCGCCGTCCCTACCGCGCGTGGCGCGCGCGAAAGTCCGCTACTACCAGGAAAAGCCGATTCCGCCGACGATCGCGTTCGAGCTGAGGCTGTTGATCACCAACGTGCCGTTGGTGACGCCGGTCCCGGTGTTGTTGATCACGCTATCCTTGACCGCAATCGGCATGAAGATGCCGCTGAAGCGATCTTCCAGGAACAGGTTGAAGTGCTCGGTCAGGAGCCAGCGGCCGCCGAAAAACAGATCGTAACCGACGGTCGCGGACGTGCCGACCGAGGGCCCCATCGTGTTCTGCGAGGCGCTGTAAGCCTGGTAGTTGTAGAACATGATCGGGATGTTGAGGCCCGCGCCGCCGTACAGACGAATGAAGCGCAGCGGTACTCCCAAAATCACGTCGCCTCCGGGCTGCAAGACCGTGCCGCCCGGGAAGGAGCGGATCGGACTGTTGTCTGCGAAATACATCTGTTCCTTGACGCCGTAAGCCTGTAGGTTGAAGGCGGCGCCGTAGGAGAAGTGATCCGTCTTCGTCAGGCTGCCGATGCGGATGCCGCCGGTCGCTCCCGAAAGCTGATGCACGTTCGTGAGCTCGGTCCACTGAAGACCGCCGGGAGAACAGCCGCCGCCGTTGCAGTAATCCGTGTTCTGCAGGATCGACGTCGGCAGGAAGTTGATGCCGCCGCCGTAGATGTCCAGGATGCCCTCGGCCGAGGCCGGAACCGCCGCCGCGGCCGCAAGCAGTACGATCGCCACCATTCTTTTCATTGTAAGCCCCCATGCGCGGCCCCGTCGCCGGTGCGGCGCGGGAAAATGTTAGCAAGATTCACAAAAATCACCAAGCTTCTTACGGCAATCAAATCCCCATCAAATCGCAACACGCGCGGTAAGCGGTCCGGCTCGGCGCGCGTATGTGGGATGGGCGCACCGGCCCGCTTCCGCATCAGAGGCCGGCTTCGCCCGGAGAACTTTATGAACCGAATCGCCGCCGCCGCCGGAGTCGCAGTCGTCGCCCTCGCCGCCGTGGGATTGGGCCGCAAATACTCCCAGCTGTCGCAGCTGGCGCAAACGCCGGATCCGCAGAAGACGTCCCGCCCCGCCGCCGTCGCGGCGGCCAATCCCGAAGGTCCCGCCGGCGGCATGGACGCCGCCGTGCGCGCCTTCCTGGCCGCTCAGCAGAACGCGTCGGACACGGACAAGCTGGTCCAGCTCAACGAGCTGATCTCCGCCATCGACGGTCCCGCCGAGGAGACGCAGGACCTGGACGCCGAGGACGCGCAGGCCGCGGCCGCCGCGGTGGTTTCGGCGCTGGACGCCGGCCCCGACACCAGCGCGGAAGGCCTGGAACTGCGCCGCCGCGCGGTGGGACTGCTGGCCGGACGCCTGGGCTCGCCCGCCGCGAAAGCCTACGTGCTGAAGGTCATGGAGGATGGCCCTCAGGAACTGCGCGAGGAGGCGATCGCGCGCGTGGGCACGGCGCGCGGCGTGCGCGGTCCGGCGGTGTATACGGTAATCCGCGCGCTGGCCGACAAAGGCCTGGTCCCCGACACGCTCCTGCCCGAGGCCCTGCGCCGCACCGGCGGCCTGAAGGCGCGCGCGGCGCTGGTGACCTTGCTGAAGTCCACCGACAGCGCCAAGCTGGTGGACGGCTGCGCGGTGGCCTTGCAGGACTACCGCGACCCGGCGTTGCTGGGCGACGTGCTGGAGCGCTTGGAGCAGGTCGGCCGCTTGGAGACGGGGCGCATGCCGTGGATCAGCGGCTCTTTGCTCACCGCGCACCTGAAGACCGCCGACCGCGCCCAGATGCGCCGCGGACTGATGGTCATGGCCGCGCGGCCGTCGCTGACGAAGATCGAGTTCGTGAAGGCGGCTCTCGACAGCCCGGACGTGGAGACGCGCCGCCTGGCGGCCGTCGCCGTGAACAAGGCCGTGCTCGCCAAGGCGCTCGACGCGACCACCGGCGAGGCCATGCTGGCCGGCCGCCTGCAAAGCGAGACGGAGCCGGTGCTCAAGGCCGAGCTGACCGGGGGCTTGGAGCGCGTGCGCGGTCTCCTGCCTCAGAAGATCGGTCAGCAGTAGAAGCGAAGTCGTAAGTTTTGGAGCCCCCCGTCTCGGCCGGGGGGCTCCTCTTTTCGGCCGGGCGTCAGCCGCGCAGCGCCGCGACGAACTCGTCGGCCGGCGCCACGCGCGAGAAGCCCTGCGCCAGGCTGCGCAGCGCGCCCAGATGGAGCGCCTCGTCGTGCGCGACGGTCGCGTCGGCGGCCACGAAGGTGCGAAAGCCGCGGTCGAAGGCGGAGCGCGCCGTGGATTCGACGCACAGGTTCGTGGCCAGGCCGCACAGCACCAAATCCTCCACGCCGGCCGCGCGCAGGCACGCCGCCAAGCGCGGGTTGGAGAACGCGCTGTAGCGGGTCTTGCGCACGACCGTCTCGCCCGGCCGCGGCGCAAGCGCCTCGGCCACGCGGGACTCCGGGCGGCCGTCGCGGCAGACCTTCGCCCACCAGCCCGCCATCAGGCCCCCGTCGCGCGCCGGGTCGCGGTGCGCGTGGCGCACGAACAGCACCGGCCGACCGGCCGCGCGAAAAGCGTGAAGCAGGCGCACGGCCCCGGCCACGGCGGCGCGCGACTGCGGCAGATACGCGGGAGAATTGCGGTCGACGAAATAATCCAGAAGATCGACGACGAGCAGTCCCGCCTTGCCCGGGCGCAGCGGCTCGCCGCGCGTCTTGAAGCGAGAAATATCCGCCATCCAGCGCCGCGACATTTCCGGCATCGTGTCGGGGGAGACGTAGCACTCGCGTTCCAGGCGCTCCGCGCGCAGGCCGGCGCGGGCCTCGTCGCGCAGGACGTCCGACCACACCTGGCCGCACAACGTCGCCGCCGTACCTTCCTCAACAGAACTGGGAGACAGGATCACGGTAAATCCGCGCGCGCGCAGGTCCGCGGCCGCCGCCGCGATATCGGCCGGAGGCCGGCGCCACGACCGCGCGCTGGCGCTCGCCTCGGCGGCGCGCGTGGCATCGACGGCCGCGATCTTGATCAAGAAACGCTCCGCATCGAACGTCCGCGCCACCGCCTCGGCGTCAAGCGGCTGGTCGCAAGACAGCGCGAAGTTCAGCGTCACCTTGCGGTCGCCCGGCCGCCACCAGCGCCGCCCGAAGTCGGCCACGCGTTCCAGCGACCACGGCCGCGCGCGCATGACGCGCCGCCGCGCGGCCTCGTCGGTGGAATGCACGGAGAACTGCAGCTGGAAGCGCCCGCCGCCGTAGAGGCGGTCCTTGACTACGCGCATCTCCTCCAGGCACGCCGCGGCCGTCGGCGTGTCGGGAGCCACCGTGGAGACCGCGGGCAGCAGGCCCGGCCCGCCCCACTCGGCGGCCAGACGCTCCAGCGCCCGCGGCGTCGCGTCATTGAGCGTCGGCTCTCCCATCCGCGCGAAGTGAACCTTGAACTTCGGATGGCGGCGCGCGTCCAGCGCCGGGTTGTCGCGGACCGCGCGGCGGACCTGTGCCACGATCTCGGCGGCCGTCAGGTTGCCGCGCCAGCCGACGATTCCGCCGTCGCACATGCGGCAGCCGATGACGCAGCCGACCTGGGTGGATATTCTCAGCACCCATTTGTCCGCCTTCGCAACGCCGGGCGCCGTCGTGTCCACGAACTCGATCAGGCGCTCCCGGGCTCCGGACACCCGTGCCAGGTACAGCCGCCCCAGCGCGCCGATATCGCGCGTCGCCACTACCTTCATGGACGAGTGGGAAAGCAACGCAACGGCCGCGTGGAGGAGCGCCTAGCGGCCGGAGGCCTGGATCGCGGCGGCCAGGCGGGCGAAGAGTTCCTGCGTGGCGTCCTGGTTGCGGACCGAGGACTGCACCACGTTGGGCTGGGTCTTGTCCCAGCTCTTGCCGACGGAGACCGCCAGCGCGCCGGGCAGGGCCTGCGCCATGAACAGGTCGTTGCCCTCGGGCTTGAAGTCGTCGCCGAAGATCAGCACCTGGCTCTCGTCCTGCACCACGCCGCGCGCCTTCAGGATTTCGAACGCCTTCTTAGCACCAGTGCCCTTGTTCGCCTTGAAGTATTGGACGTAGGGAACCTTGTTCTCGCGCATGGTCGGGTAGGGCTTGAGCTGGACCAGGTAGCCGAAGCCGTCGCGCGCGTTGATCTGAGCGACGGCGTCGTAGAGCTCTTTCTCGCGCTCAATATGGTTGCGCAGTTCGATCAGCGAGCGGCTGTCCTCTTGGTAGATCTTGTAGTCGCCGGGCGCCAGACCGATGGAGCGCGCGGCTTCCTCGAAGGCGGGCACGATTTTCTCATTCTCGGCCTCGGTGAAGCCGACTTCCTTCCAGGTCGGCGACTCGCGCGTCGGCGAGACGCCGGCGCCGTCATATTCATAGATGCGCGCGCCGGACTGGACCACATACATCATGTCCGCGCGCGTCCGGGGCGTCAGGCGGTCGCCCAAAAGGTTCGTCATGCCGTTGTGGTCGCCGGTGAAGAAGTGATTGGTCGAGATCACCACGCGCACGCCGGCGTCGTGCAGGGCCTGGATCAAGGCCGCCAGCCGCTCGCTGGCGACCACGGCCTTGTCGTCCGCATTCTTGTTCATCAAGGTGCCGTCGTAGTCCGTGATGACGACCTTGACGCCCTTCGCGGCCACGCGCGCGGCGATGCGCGCGGAAATCTGGTCCAGGGTCTCCGGCTGCGTCGCGGGCGCCGCCGACGCGTCCGTCTTGAACAAAGTCGGGGCCAAGCGCGCGCCCAGCTTGCGCGGCGCGGCCCACAGCAAAGCGCCGACCACCAAGAACATCCCCACCATCGGCCACAGCGCCGTGGGGAAGGCCGGATGGAACGCGCCGGCCAGCGCGCCGAAAGCCGCGTAGCCGAACGCGGCGGCGATGGAGCTCAGCGCGGAGCGCGCGCCCAGAATCTTGCCCGTGTGCGCCGCGTCGGCGCGGGCCTCGCCCTGCATGATGGTGTCGATGGCGATCTTGTTGGGCACGCTGACCAAGCCCACCAAGGCCAGGCTCAGCAGGAAGGCCGGCACGCTGCCCCAGAACGCCAGCGGCAATCCCAGCGCGGCCAGGCCCACGAAGGCGAAGCGCATCCAGCCGCGATCGGTGAGCTTGCGCGCGGCCGCGTCGAAGGCGAGTGCTACCGCCGTGCCCGCCGCCGCCGCGATCAGGTTATGAGGGAACAGCGAGAACGCCAGCCACGCGCCGAGCGTACCCAATGTGCCCGCGCGCACCGCCGTGTTCCAGCGTCCCGGCAGGCGGAGCAGAGACGAGGTCGCCAGCATCTGGCCGAAGAACAGCGCGCCCTGCAGGCGGCCCTGCAGAAGTCCGCCGCCGTTCAAATCGCGCGAGGCGAAGGGCACCAAAATGGACTGGACCGGGAAGACCACCAGCGCATACAGCGACCCCAGCACCGCGCCGGAGCGCAGCACCGAGCTTTTCCAGATGCGCTTGAGCCCCTCGGAGGTGGCGGCCAGACCCAGCAGCGACGCGCCGACCAGCGGCAAGGTCGCGAACTGCGGCGCGACGGAGTGCAGCACCGCGTAGAGCGCGGCACCCGCGCCCAGCAGACCGCCCCAGATCAGCGCGTCGCGACCGCGACCGGACGCCTGCGGCGCGGCCTCGGCCGAGGGGGCCGCGACGGCCGGACCGGCGACGCGCACGTTGGGAAGCGTGAACCACTGCACGGCCAGGCCCGCCGCGGCCAGTGCCGCGTTGACCGCGAACACGGCCGACAGCCCCGGCAAAAGTCCCAGGTGCGCCGTCAGGCCGTCGATCCAGCTCCCCGCGGACAGGAACAGACCCAGCGCCACGTTGAGGCCGATGAAATTCAGGTTCGCCGCCGCGTTGAGCGCGGACAGGCGCTTGGCGTCGCCGCCCGCCAGCGCCGGCAGGATCTTGTCCTCGGCGATAAGAGAACTGGACACGTTCCAGCTGGTGACCAGCGCCACGGCCAGCAAAGGCCAGAAGCCGGCCGTGCCCGTGGCCACCAGCGCGGGCAGGGCCAGCGCCGTGATTAGGCGCACCACGTTATTGATCGCGAAGGAGTTTCTCTGGCTGAAGCGCTGGGCGATCACGCCGCTAACCGAGGAGAGCAGGATGCCGGCCAGCGCGCCCAAGGACATCAGGTCCGCGTAGCCTTGATGGCCGACCAAGGCCTGCGCGAAGATCGGATAAGCGATGGTGCCCGCCAGCACGTAGCCGGCCAGATACAGCGTGCGTCCCGCCAGCCAGCCGATCGTCGCGCGGCGGCGCGCCGCGGCGTCCAGACCCGCGACCTCGGGGCCGGCGGCGGCGGCGTTCAGGTCGGAGAGGCGGGTCGCGCCTTTGAGCAGCGCGCGGAACAGGCTCCACTGCGCACGCTCCCCGCGCGTCGGCGCGTCCGGGCGGGAGCGGTCGGCGTAGCGGTCCGGCGGAGGGCTAAGCGCGCGCTCCAGGCGGTCCTCGCCGGCCAGCACCAGGAACGGGTCGTGGTGGATCTTCAGCAGGAAAGAAGCCGAAGGGTAAAACGCGAACTCGGCGGCGTTGAGCGGGTGCGCGCGGGACTGCGGATCGGCGCTCCAGGATTTCTCCAGGCGCGCCAGGAACGCCGGCACGCGGCGCGAGCGCCCGTCGGCCGTCAGCACGTGCAGGTCGAAATCGCTCTTGGCCGTGGCCGCGCCGATGGCGAAGCTGCCCAGCACCACCACGCCCACCACGCGGTCGGGCGCGGCCGCGTCCTCGCCGCGCAGGGCGTCGCGCACGGCGGCGCGGAACGCCGCGATGGACGCCGCCTGCTCCTCGTGCTGGTAGGTCTCGGCCGAATCGTTGACGACGGGCAGCATCAAGCCCGCGAAGTAGCCCGCCAGCGCCTCGGCGGGCATCAGCGAGGCCGCGTGCAGGGCCTTGCGGATGTGCTTGCGCAGGTTGCTGTGGCTGCGCTTGGGGTTGTAGAGCTTGGCGCGCTCCAAGAATTCCGCGAAGGCCGCGCGCGCCGCGTCCCCCGTGCCGGAGAAGTACAGATCGTAAAGGCGCAGAGCCTCGCGGGTCACGTAGGCGTCGGAGCCTGAGCGCGAGCCCACGGTCTTCGTCCCGCCGATCATCCCCATCAGGCGCGTGTCCACGAAGAAGCCGCGCTCGTCCTTCACCAGGAGTTCCGGACGCTGCGCGCGCGCCGCCGCGCGGGCCGCGCGGTACTCGCGCCAATTCTCCACGTTGACGTCGAAGAAATAGTGCCGGCACGACTTCACCCAGAGCGTCGCCCAGCCCAGGAACTCGCGCACGCCGCGCCAGAAGCCGGAGGCCTCCCCGGCCATGCGCGAAGCCACCGACAGCAGAACGCGGCGCGAGGCGGCGGGGCCGCTTTCGCCCAGAACGAACAGGTTGGCGCGGCGCGCGTCGCCCGTGCCGCCCACCGACAAGGTCAGCGCGCCGGGCAGGGCCTTCTGCATCTCCGCGTCGCTGGCGTTGCCAAAAGCGGGAAGCGTGCGGCCGCTGACGTTGCGGGCCAGACGGGCCAGGCCGCCGAAGCGCGCGCCTTCGCGCGGGGCATACATGCCGTCGCCCAGCGTCACCACGTCGCGCGCCGTCAGCCCGCGCTCCTGGGCGATAAAGCGCGCCGCACTCGCCTTCGTATTGACGGTCAGCGTGACGTAAGGAGGGTTGGCGGGATCCTTGGCGAAGCGCGCCTTGACCGTCAGGCCCGCGCCGCGCCGGTCCAGCTCAACCTGGAGCAGCGACGCCGCCCCGCGCAGTTGGTCCGGCGTGGAACCGACCTGCAGGCGCAAGGTGTAGGTGTAAGGACCCCACGCGTCCGCGCCCACGTCGCCCGCCAAAGAGGAGAATGCCCGCGCGCCGACTTCCGGAAAGCGCGCCCGCGCCGCGTCGGCGGCCGCGCCGACCACGGCCTTGACCGCGTCGGACATGGGCGGTTCCTGATGGACCAGCGCCGCCGCTTGGCCCGCGTCGTCGTAGCGGTAGACCCGGCCGCCCGCGTCCACGGCCACATACATCCCCGCCCGCGCGGCGGGCGGCAAGGTCGACAAAGCGTCCAGCACGCTCTCCGGGCGGTCGCTGATCACGTCCACGGTCTTGCCCGCGGCGCGCACCGCTTCGACGGCTTCCACCATGTCCGGCGGCAGGCGGTGATCGAAGGCGGCGTTGGACTGGGCCAGGGTCTCGTCGAAATCGGACAGCACCGCGCGGCGGTCGGCCGCGGCGGCGATGAGGCGGTCGCTCAGCGCCGGACCGGCCGGGCGCAGGCTGAAGACGGTCCCGGTCAGGACCGCCGCGACTTTCAGCAGGAGCGCGTGGGCTTTATACGCCGCGAGAGATTGGATCGGCGCCGCGGCGTCGACGGACGGCGCGGCCGGTGCGGCGGCCGGCGCGGCCGCGGCGGACGGGCGCGCGTCGTGGCCGGATTCGGCGGGGGCCGCCGCCGCCGGCAAGGCCGGTGCGGGAAAGGCGACCGCGGCCGAGACGGAAGGCGCCGCGGCGGCCGAAACGGAGAGCGACGGCGCGGCCAGGGGTGCCGCGACCGGCCCCAGCGCGGACGGCGACAACGCCAGGCCGGACGGGACGGTTCGAGGAACGCTCAAGACCGCCGTTTCGGCGACCGGAGCGCTCTCCAGAGCGGCGGCAAAAAGACGCGGCGCTTCCAGTCCCGGCGACAGCAGGATGAGAGCGAGGCAGAGTATCGAGGCGACCAGGCTTCGAGCTCGATCGATCATCACTTCCATTGTATCGGGGACCGCCCCGGAGCACCACCGCCGAAAGGCCTAGGCGGGTCGAACAGAAGGCCTAATTCCGTTGTTATAATCCCTGTCATTGCCCGGCTGTAAGTTCCCGCCGTCGCGGCGGGTATCCCCCACGAAAGGACGCAAAAGAGACCACGGTGGACGCCCAGATCGACCGCCTGCTCGCCCTGCACGCCGACAAGGCGTATGCCGTGGCGTTGAGAATGACCGGCAACCCGGCCGACGCCGGCGACGTGGTCCAGGACGCGTTCTTGCGCGCGATGAGATACTTCAAAAGCTACGATCCGACGTTGCCTTTCGAGGCCTGGCTGAACGCCATCCTGCGCAACGTTTACTTGAGCGCCCTGCGCCGGGAATACTCGCGCCGCTCGGTGTCCTTGTCCAAGCGCGTCGACGAGGATTCCGCCGCACTGGAAGACGCCCTGGCCGACGCCGAGCCCGGCCCCGAACGCTGGGCAGAGGCCCGCGACGCCTCCGAACGCGTGCAGGCGGCGCTCTCGCGCCTGTCGCCGTCCTCGCGCCTGGCCGTGGCACTGGTGGACTTGGAAGGCTCGCCGCGCGAAGAGGCCGCGGCGGCGCTGGGCTGTTCGCTGTCGGCGCTGGACGTGCGCCTGCACCGCGGGCGACAGAAGCTCAAGGAGTTCCTCTCATGAACTGCTCTTCCTTCGTCAACGTCCTCGATCTTTACCGGGAGAATCGGCTCTCGCCGCGGCGCGGGGCCGCGGCGCGCGCGCACTTGGCCGCCTGCGCGGCGTGCCGCGCCGTGGCCGCGCCGCTTCAGGCCGCGCCCGAGACCGCCTCCGCGGCGCTCAAGCGGCGCCTGGCCGACGCCCTGCGCGCCGCCGCGCCCGCCGATGCCAGCCCGGCGCGGACCGCGACGCCGCTGTGGCCGCGCGACGCCCGCGCGGTGGCGTTGGCCGCGGCGGCGCTGGCGCTCGTGGGCCTGCTCATCGCCGCGACGGGTGCGCCGTCGCAGTCGTCGGGCGGTGCCGCGACGGTGGCGGAGGAACCATGAAAAATTCCGATCCCGCCGTCTGGAGCCGCGCCGCGGAGCGGACCTTGCTGGCCCTGGTGTTTTTGGCGCCCTTCGCGGTTCACGGCCGCACCTTCGACCCCGCCGCGCTGGGCGACGCGCTGGCCCAGGCCGCGGCGCTGACGCTGGCGCTGGCCGCGACGATGAAGGGCCTGGCGCGCGGACGCTGGGACGCTCCAGCGGGCACCGCCGCCGTGCTCCTGCCCCTGGCCGCCTTTTTGGCCTGGATCGTGGCGCGCTGGGCCGCCGCGCCGTACCGTCTGGCGGCCCTGCCCGGTCTGACCGCGCCGCTGACCGCGGCGCTGATCCTGACGGCCGCCCTGCTGGAACTGGGCGGCGCGCGCCAGGCCGCGCGGTTTTCGTTCTGGTGCGCGGCTGCGGCCGTCCTGGCCGCCGTCGCGGCCGCCGCGCGCCGTCTGGGCGCGACCTGGACCACGCCGGGCCCGGACGCGCTCGCGGGTTTTGCCGCGGCGGCGCTGGCACCCGCGCTGGCGCTGGGCCTGGACCCCGAGTCCCCACCCGTTTTCCGCGCGTTCTCAGACCTGGCGGTCGCGGCCCTGGCCGCGCTGGCCGCCGCGTCCTGCGCGCGCGGGGCCGAAGCCTTCGCGCTGTGCGCCCTGGCCGTCGCCGCGGCCGTCGGTCGACTGATCCCGGGACCGCGCGCGCGCCGCGGCGCGAAAATCGCGCTGGCCTGCGCCGTGATCGGCGGCGCGGCGGCGCTGATCCGCGCGCGCGGCGGCGCGGCGGCGGCCTTGATGCCGTCGACCAGTCTTATCTTTGAATCCGGAAGCATCGCCGCGGCCCTGTTGATCTGGACGTGGGCCGCCTTCGCGCTGGCGGGACTGCGCGCCGCAGCGGAGTTGCGCCGGCGCGGCGCGGCGTCGGAAGCCGGCGACGCCGCCGCCCTGGCCGCGGGCGCCGCCGCCTGTGGCGCTGCGGCCGGACTGGGCCTGATTTCGTCGGCGGGTCCCGGCGCGTGGCTGGCGTGCGCCGCGGCCGGCGCCGCGGCGGGACTCCTGCCGCTGGCGCGGCCGCAAGCCGTGGTCCGCACCATGCCCCTGCCTTTCGGCCGCGACGCGCGGCGACTGCTGAGCGGCGGCGCGCTGGGCCTATTCGCCGCCCTGCTGGCGGCCCCCGTCCTGCGCCTGTCCTCTGACGTGCGCTACAACCGCGCGCTCGCCGAGCTGCGCACGGGGCGTTACGACGAAGCGCTGGCCGACGCCGACCGCGTGCGTGCCGTAAGCCCCCTCTACCCCGCGGCGCTGGAACTGCGCGGTCGCGCGCTGGCGGGGCTGGGCCGTCCGCAGGACGCGCTCGAGGCCTACGCGCGCCTGGACGGGTTGGTCCCGGATTTTGCGCGACTTCACGCGCGCCGCGCGCAGGCCTACGCCGCGCTGGGCGACTGGTCCGCCGCCGCGCGCGAACGCGCGCGCCAAGACGCGCTCTCCCCCGACGACGTCACCGGCCTGGTGGCCTGGTCGCGCGCGGCGCGTGAGTCCGGCGATCTGGACGCGGCGCGGACCGCCGTGGCGCGCGCCGCCGCGCTCTCCCCAAATGATCCCGTGGTGCGCGACGAGCAGGCGTCCAACTCGCTCCTGGCCCGACGCTTGGCCGCGCGCCAGGCCGCGCGGCGCACGGCGCAGCGTCAGGCGTTCTTGAACAAGCGCCGCCCGCGCTGAGGCTTAGGGCGCGGCGGGCGCGCGCGACAGAGAGAGCGTGTTGGAGCCCTCGTTTTCGGCGAAGCGCAATTCCAAGCGCGCGACGGTGCCGTCTTCGATGCGCACGAAGCGCTCGCGCGGCTGGAACTCGTCGCCCAGGCGCGTCCACTCTCCGGCCGGAGGCAGAACCCACTGCTCCAGGCGGATGGGCAGGTTGCCCGGCGGGAGCTTGAGCTTGAGCGTGTGCTCCTGGGATTTCGGGCCGACGTCGGTGCGGCCGGCCTCGCGGCCGTCGACGAAGATCTTAGTGTAGGAAACACCGTCCTCGGACGGGTCGGGCACCGCCTCGCTGACGACCAGAAGGAAATTCGCGCCGACCACGTCCGGCGTGGGCGGGAACAGAGGGCGGGACGGACGCGCCGAGACCGGCGCGAGGGCGAGGGGAGCGCCCCCGGGTGCCGCCGCGCGATGGGCCGCGCAGGCGGACGCGGACACGGCGATCAGGACGGCGGGCAGAAGGCGTTTCATTTGACCAGGACCCGGAACGAGTATTTGTCGCGCACGTTGTTCTGCGCGGGATCGGCGGGCTTGAGGCGCACGTCGTAGGTGCCGCGGTCCAGCTCCCGCGTGAGCTGGACGGGCTCGCCTGGGTTGGCCGCAGACGCGTTGGCCAGCTCCTTGTATTCCTGGTCGAATAAGGTCAGCGTCGGCGTCACGTTGATCACGCCGGTCAGGTCCAGCTCGACCGTCGCTTTCTGAAAGAGATTGAACTCATACCAGTCCTGATCGCCCTTGGGCGCGAAGTAGCCGTCCACGGAGTCGCCGGGCTTGAGCGCCTGCGCGGTGGCCGTGGAGTCGTTGGGCTCCCACTCCAGGCCCGACTGCCACGGGGTGACCTTCTTGCTCAGCGTGTAGGCGTCGCGCGCGTCGGATTTCTTGCCGGTTTTTTCCGCGACGACCAGGTAATAGTCGCCCTTGGTCACGCCCCAGCCGGTGAGGACCTGCGGCTGTTCCTTGCCCGCGTCGTCGACGGCGACAAGGTCGTTGCCGTAGGCGTCCTTGAGCGCCAAGGTCAGCTCCATGCCGGGCACGCCGCCGACCTCGGCGCGCAGCAGGAACTTCGCGTCGGTCGAGATGGTGACCTTGTACCAGTCCACGTCGCCGGCCGGCGCGATGGTGCCTTGGATGGAGTCCAGCTCGAAAGGCGTGGCGTCGGCGCGCTGATTGTTGGGCTCGAACTCCGTGCGGCCCTGGTAGGGCAGAAGCTCGGTCATCAGGTCGAACGGGACGTCGGGATTGCCCGCGCCCGCATACTTGGAGCGCAGGCGCAGAAGATATTTGGCCGGGCCGCGCACGCCGAAATTGCGCAGGCTCTCGCCCTCGCCCACGCCGCCGGAGTCCGCAGTCTGCAGCTTGTAGCCGTTGGTGTCGTAGACTTCCAGGATGGGATCGACCTTGGGCACCTCGCTGACGTCCACGTTCAGCAAAAACAGACCCGGTTTCTGGATATCGACGGAAAACCAATGCTCGTCCTGCGCCTGCGGATCGTCGCTGAGCAGATTGCGAGTCGGCCAGTACCAGCCGCGCACGGTGCCGTCGGCTTCGATGGGCTGGGCCGTCAGCGCCGAGGCGTTGGGCCTTCGCTCTCGGCCGCGCGAGGGCTCGAACGTGGTCTCCAGGCGATACTCCTGCGTGGGATTGTTCGCCGTCGGGTTTTTATTGGCGACCACCAGGTAATACGTCCCCGGCTGCACGCCCAGGCCGATGAAGCGCTCGTCGCCGCCCACGCCCGTCTCGTCGACGCGCATCAGCTCGCGCCGGTCCGCGTCGAACGCGGACAGCACGAAATCCATGTCCCGGATGCCGCCCACCTTGGCGGAAAGCACCCCCTCGGACTTCACATCCACCCGCCACCAATGCGGATCCTTGGCGTCCTTCATCGTCCCGACCCCGACGCCCCCCGCCTTCAACGCCGACGCCTGCTGATAGCTGAAATTCGCCCCCGACTCCCGCGCCGACCCGCACCCGGCCAAAAGCACCAGGAGGGTCAGGCCTTTCCATCTTTCCATTCCGTGGCTCATTGGAACTTTTTGGGGGGGCAATTCGTATATATCACAGTATGCCTCGCCCCCCAAGAATACATTATCCAGGCGCCGCCTATCATGTGATGGCCCGCGGCGTCGACGGCCGCATCGTCTACACGGACGATCGGGACCGACACAATTTTCTGCGCGCCCTGGGCCGCCTGAAACGCGAAGCTCCCTTTTCCCTGCTGGCCTACTGTCTGATGGGAAATCATTTCCATCTGGCCATTCAGGTCCGGGAAACCGCTTTGTCCAGCCTCATGCACCGATTGCTGACCAGCTACGTGATGACGTTCAACAAGCGTCACGAGAGGACGGGGCATTTGTTCCAGGCACGCTATAAAGCCATCCCCTGCCGCAACGATTCCTATCTTCTGGCGCTCGTCCGCTACATCCACATGAACCCCGTGCGCGCGGGACTGACGACGGACCCCGCCCTCTGGCCTTGGTCCAGTCACGCGCAATATCGGTTCCCGGTCCGGCCGTCATTGACGGATACCGCTCTGGTGTTCAGCGCCTTACACGGAGGCGACGCATACGACACTTGGATGTCCCGTGCGGAGAACGAATTCGATCCCTGGCCTCAGGAGGCCGCGCCGTCCGACCCACCGCTCTTCGATGAAAGCGAGGAGAGCCCCCCGCTTGAGACGTTGGCTCAGGACAACTTTTGTCCAGCGGACCTTGCTCTCATGCGTTCCGCCGCCCGAAACCGCCATGCGGTGGCGCTCAAAAGAGCTTTTTCTAAATTGGCCGTCGGCCGAGGGCATTCGAAAACCGCGATCGCGCGCTGGTTGGGATGCTCTCTGCCCGGAGTCCACCATCTGCTCGCGCGCGAGGCAAACAACTTAACAACTTAAGGACTGACCCTCAAAAGTCGCGGGTGGGGCGGGTGAGGTAGAGGGATTTGACGAAGCGCATCCAGATGGGGGCGGCGACGGCGCCGCCGGCTTTGCCGGGGGGCATGGGGGCGCCGTCGTCGTGGCCCACCCAGACGGCGGCGGCCAGGTCGGGGGTGACGCCGGCAAACCACGCGTCGCGGTAGTCGTTGGTGGTGCCGGTCTTGCCGGCGGCGGGGATGGTGAAGCCGGTCTTGACGGCGGAGCCGTGCGCGGAGCCGCCGGGACCCAGGACGCCCTTCATGACGTCGATCAAGGTCCGGCATGTTGAGGAGGAGAACACCACGGGACCGGGCCCCACCGGTGCCTGGCCCGCAATCAGGAGCTTGCCGTCGCGACCGTCCACCTCGCGCAGCCACCACGGGCGCACCGCGCGTCCGCCGGCGGGAAAGGGCGCGTAGGCCTGCGCCATCTGCACCGGGGTCACGTCGGCCGTGCCCAGCGCCAGCGTCAAGTTGCGCGGCCAGCCGCTCGGCGGGATGCCGGTCGCCTCTGAAAGCGCCGCGATGACGCGGTCGATGCTGATGTCCTGTAAAAGGCGGATGGCGACCGAGTTCAAGGACTTGTGCAGGGCCACGTCCAGGCGCACGGGGCCGAAATACTTGTTGCCGTAGTTGCGCGGCGACCATTTGCCCCCGCCGGCCACCGGAAACGTGATCGGCGCGTCCAGCAGGACGGAGTCGGGGGCGTAGCGTCCGCTCTCGAAGGCCACGCCGTAGACGAAAGGCTTGACCGCGGAGCCCATCAGACGCCGTCCGTCGCTGGCGCGGTCCAGTTGGTTCTGGAAGGTGAAGCCGGAGCCGCCCACCAGCGCCAGCAAGGCGCCGTCCGTGGGGCGCACGGCCGCCAGCGCGCCCTCCACCGGGTCGCCCTTGCCCGCGGGCTCGCCGTTCTCATCGGGCCGCGCGCGCGGGTCGTTCTCGCGCGCCAGCCCCTCGCTGAGCGCGGCCTGCGCCGCCTTCTGCGCGTCCAAGTCGAAGGTGGTGCGGATGGTCAGGCCGCCGCGCAGCAGGCGCTCCTTGCCCACGTTCTTGAGCATCCGCCGCCGCACGAATTCCACCACGTAGGGCGCCTCGTTGACGCGCGTGCGCCAGAACGAGACGTCGGAGGCACCCCGCCGCCGCGCGAACTCCGCCCAGAAATCCGACTCCACGCGCGCCGTCGCCGTGTCCGCCAGGTAGCCGTTCTTGACCATGCGCCGCAGGACCGTGCGCAGGCGCGCGCGCGCCAGCTCCGGCGCGTCCAGCGGCGAGTACTTGTTGGGGTTGGGGATCATCGCCACCAGCATCGCGGCCTCCCCCACGTCCAGCGCCGAGGCCGGCTTGCCGAAATAAAAATGCGCCGCGGACTCCACGCCGAAACAGCCGTGGCCGAAGTAGGCGAAGTTCAGATACATCAGCAGGATCTGGTCCTTGGTGAACTTCTCCTCCAGCTTGCGCGCGCAGAACAGCTCGAAGATCTTGCGGCCCAAGGTCTTCTTGCGCGTGGTGAACATCTGCTTGGCCAACTGCTGGGTCAAGGTGCTGCCGCCCTGCACGCGGCGCAGGCGCGTCAGCGTGAAGAAGGCCGCGCGCGCGGTGGCCGGCCAGTCCACGCCGTGATGGGCGTAGAAATGCGCGTCCTCGCTGGCCACCAGGGCTTTTTTCAGGTAGCCGGGCAGATCGTCGGGGGAGCGCACGTATTGCCCGCGCTCCACGGAGAACTCCGCGATCAAGCGGTCCTGGATATCCAGGATGCGCGTGGGCGTCGCCGCGACGGACAGCGCGGAGGCCATGTAGGGCACGTTGAAGACCTCGTCGCCGGAAAGCAGATACTGCTCCCGCCCGGGCTGGGACAGGTCCAGATAATACTGGTCCATCTTCTCGATGATCTGCGGCTCCAGGCCGCGGTAGCGCCGGTAGCCGGCCAAGAACATCCCGCCCGCCGCCGCGGCCGCCAGCAGAACCGCGCCCAGCGCGGCCAAGACGAGACGGCGCAGGACGCGTTTGACCATGGACCCGATAATACCAAAGCCGCCGCCCCGGCCTTACCGCGGCCGGATTGGATGGAACTTTTCTGCGCCCCGGCGCGTATGCTCCGTATGGGCTTCTGGACCGAGGCGGTTCTGCACGTCGTCCTGCCGCGCGCCTGCGTGCACTGCCGCCAAGACCTGGCTTTCGGCGACGACGGCCCTCTGTGCCCCGCCTGCGCCGCGGGCCTGCCGCCCGCGCCCGATCCCGGCTGCGTGCGCTGCGGCGCGGCGCTGGGCGTGCGGCGGGATTTTTGCGGCGCCTGCACGGGCCGCTTGTTTTCCTGCCGCCTGATCCGCGCGGCGTGCGCGCATCGAGGGCCCGCGGCGGCGCTGGTGCACGCCTTCAAGTTCCGCGGCCTGCCGGACGCGGCGCGCGCGGCCGGGCGCGCGCTGGCCGAGGATCTGGCGCGTCGGCCGGAGATGGGCGGCGCCGACGCGCTGGCGCCGGTGCCGCTGCACCCGCGCCGCGCGCGCGAGCGCGGTTATAATCAGGCCGAACTGATCGCGCGCGAGGTGGCCGCGTCGTCCGGCCTGCCCATGCTCGACGCGCTGGAGCGCCGCCGCGGCGGCGGTCCGTCCTGGCGGCTGGGCCGCGCCGACCGCCGCGCGGAGCTGTCCGGCGCGTTCGTGGTCCGTCCGGGCGCGGACGTGCGCGGGCTGCGCCTGCTGGTGATCGACGACGTGTGCGCGACGGCGACGACGCTTGAGGAGTGCGCCAAGGCTCTGCGCGCGGCGGGAGCGGCGGACGTGCGCGGCGGCGCGTTCGCGCGCGCGGGACGCTTTATTTCTTGAACAGCCCGAACAGGCTCTTCCACCACGGCTGGGCGGAGGGCTTGGCCCGCGCGGGGACGTCGGCCGCGCCGGCGATGTAGACGGGAAGAGTGAAAAAGAAATGCGCGCCCTTGCCCACGTCGCTGTCGATCCACATGCGGCCTTTCTGCAAATGCACCAGCGCCTTGGCAATCGACAGCCCCAGGCCCGTGCCGCCCACATGCGTCTCGCCGGAGGCGATCTGCACGAACTTCTCGAAAATCCGTCCTTGCTCGGCCTTCGGGATGCCGGGGCCGGTGTCGGAAACGCGCAGCTCCACGTAGTTGATGCCGTTCTCGGCGCGCGGCGCCAACGCCACGTCGATGCGCCCGCCCGCGGGCGTGAACTTCAGCGCGTTCGACAGCAGATTGACCAGCACCTGAACCGTGCGCGGCGCGTCGGCCGCGACCGGCGGCAGAGCGGGCGGCGGAACCAGGCTTAAGGTCACCTTCTTCTTCTGCGCCCACGGCAGGAGGCTGTCGACGGCCTCCTTGGCGATCTCGGCGGCGCCGCATTCGCGCGGATGCACGGTCATCTGGCCGGACTCGATCTTGGAGAAATCCAGGATGCTGTTGACCATGTCGGCCAGGCGGTCGGAGTTCTTGATCGCGGCGGCCAACATCTTGGCCTCGTCGGCGACCATATTCGGGCGGTAGTCGGTGTCGAGTATTTCCAGCGCGGCGCGAATGGACGACAGCGGCGCGCGCAGTTCGTGGGTCACATGCGCGATGAAGTCGCGCTGGACCTTCTGCAGTTCGCGGTGCTTGGTGGCGTCGGGCAGGGCGGTGACCATGCCCACGACCTTGCCCGCCTCGGTCTTGACCAGGGCGCTGGACGCGCGCAAAGTGCGCTGGGTGTCCTCGGCGCCCTGGGTTTTGACGTCCTTGGAGACGTCGCGATCGTTGGGCGTCTCGATCTCGGAGGCCAAGGTCACGACGAACTCGTCGCTGGCCTTGCCCGTGATGGTCTTGCCCGCGGCCTGCGCCAGCGACTCGCCGTAGATCTGCTCGGCGGTCGGATTCATCATCAGAATCTTGCCCTTCTCGTCGACGACGACCACGCCCTCGACCATGTTCGAGATCACATGGGTGGCGCGAGCGGCGTCGTTTTCGACGATCTTCTTTTCCTTCCTAAGCGGCTGAACCACCTCATCGACGCGCCGCGCGATGTCGCTCTCCAGCAGCTTGAGCACGCGTGCGATCACCTTCGCGCGCAGGACCGGGTCCGGCACCGCCTTTTCCACCAGCGCCATCAAGGTTTTTTCCAGCGAACCGGACGAGAGCGCGTCGCTGATTCCGCCGATTTGGGCGTCCAGGTCGTCGTCGCCGCCCGCGGCGCCGGCCTCCTCCTCGACCTTCTTCGTGGCTTTGGTGTAGACCGCCTCGCTGAGGGCCACGTGCGTCACGCCGCGCGCGGCCAGGTAGCCCTTCGGATCCGAGGTGATCGTCGCATCGGCGCGCGCGGCCGCCAGCTCGCACAGCGCGGCCACGTCGCCGTGCTCCAGGCCCGCACGGAAGCTCAGGCTGCTGAGCTTGTAGCGGTTGTAGAGATTGAGCACCGAGTTGGGCACCTGCGCCGTGGAGCCCACCACGCGGCCGTTGGCGATCAGCTTCT
Source organism: Elusimicrobiota bacterium (assembly GCA_013044195.1). Classification (GTDB taxonomy): domain Bacteria; phylum Elusimicrobiota; class Elusimicrobia; order UBA1565; family UBA9628; genus GWA2-66-18. The sequence goes on from JABEUV010000004.1 coordinate 22,707, forward strand.
CGGCGTCCACGCCGACCACCAGCTCACCTTTCGGTGTCAGCGCGATAGCGGACTGCAGGTTGCTCAGCGCGGAGTCGATGGTCGCGGCGACGGCGGGATGGCCCACTTTGTAGAGCGCCATCTGTCCCAGCGCCTTGCCGATGGCCTTCATCGCCTCCAGGCACTGTTTCTCAAGGCCGGACCCGCCCGGCGCCGGGGACGGCGTCGGCGTCGCCGGCGGCGGCGGAGTGGACGGGGGCGGCGGCGTGGGAGTATCGGGCATGGCCTAGAACGATATGACGAAGTTTATAGCCTTTTAGACGCCGCGCGCAACCCCCCCGCGCCGACGACGGCGCGGGCGGCGGCCGCGCCTACAGGCCGATGTCCTCGTTCCAGAGGTCGGGCTTCTCGCGCACGAAGCGCGCCATCAGCTCCACGCAGTCCGGGTCCTGAAGCACGTCGACCTTCACGCCGCGCGCGGCAAACAAATCCTCGTCGCCCAAGAAATTACGGTTCTCGCCCACGATCACGCGCGGAATGCGGTAGAGCAGGGCCGTGCCCGTGCACATCACGCAGGGGCTTAAGGTGCTGACCAAGGTCAGCTCCGGCCAGTCCCGGCGACGGCCAGCGTTGCGCAGGCAAACCACCTCCGCGTGCGCGGTGGGGTCGCCGGTCTGTACGCGCCGGTTGCGGCCGCGCGCCACCACGCGCCCCGCGGCGTCGGCCAGCACGGAGCCGATGGGCAGTCCGCCTTCTTCGTATCCGGCGCGCGCCTCTTCGTAGGCCTGGCGCAAAAGGGCTTTGGGATCCATGCCGAATGATCGCACATCCCGGACGGCGAAGACAAAGGGGCCCCCGGCACTGGCCGGGAGCCCCCGTCTTCGGTGAGCCGCCGTCCCGTTAGGACCGGCGCAGCCTCGAAATCACGTCGCGCTTGGACTTCACATCCTCACGAAGGAAGGCGCTTTGCGAGCGTCGCTTCTGGCGGGCGTCCTTCAAGAGCGCGGCATACTTGGCGCGCAGCGCCAGCCGCGCCTGCTTCTTGTCCGCCTTCTTGCCCGGCGCCTTCTTGAGCTGGGCCAGCTCCGCCTTTTCCTGCGCGGTGGTCTGCCGGCGCTCGGCCTTCAGCGCCTGGCCTTTCGCGGCGAAGTCGGCGCGCTCCTTCTTGATCTCCGCGCGCAGAACCTTGATCTGCTCCGCCGCCGAAGGGGCGAGGGCGGCCTTCTTGGCCTGAGCATGAACGTGCGCGTGCGTCTTGGCCGGGGCCAGGGGTGCGGCCGTGTTCATCACCGTCTGGGACATGGCCGCCGTGGCGGCCAGCGCGAACGTCAGGACCAGCATCGTCGTTTTCATTTTTACATCCTCCTGCCCCGATGGGGGCAAGGAGTATACGCAGACCCCCCCAAAAAAGTTCCATCTTGGAGGCAGGCGAGAGACGCTCACGCCCTTTTTTTATGGCCCGCCATCGGGCCCGTCGAACTCGGGCGGGCTTGCGCGCCCGTCCTCTTTCGATTTCCTCAAGGCCCCGCCGCCCCGCGCTCTTTTCGAATCGCTCGGACTTATTCGGCGAACGCGTCCGCTTTCGGAGCGACGGCAAGCGCCCGCAAAGCCGCCAGCCGCTGAGTCTCCAGGCCGGACTGCGACTTCGCGCTGGCGAACTGCAGCGACCCGTCCTGGCTGCGCAGGGTCTGCTCGGCGCTGTTGATGAAGTTCATGTAGGGAGAGATGCGCGTGTAAATGCCGACCTGGGCGCAGGTCTTGTCTCCGCGGCTGGTCACGCCCCAGAGCAGTTCCTGACCGTTCACGTTCAGGAAAGCCGGGCCGCCGGAATCTCCGGAGCAGGAGCCCACGCCGCCGGTCTGATTCATAACGACTTCGGTCCGGCCGAGCGTCTGCTCCACGGGGACGTTGTTGACGATGCGCAAAGTTCCCGCGCCGGTATCCTTGACGCCGTTGTCCACGCCGTAGCCGGCCAGCGTGACGTTCATGCCCGCCGTGATGGAATCGCCGGCCGGAAGCAAGGTGGCCGGGGCGTAGCCCGCGGGCAGTCCGCCGTCGAAGTGGAGGATCGCGATGTCGTGCGTGTCCGCGCCGGACTCGGCGCCGTTGACCGCACCCTGCCAGCCGGGGTTGTAGACATAACCCGTGGGCGTGCGCAGCGGCGGCAAGGTGGTGGTCGTGGGCGTCACCGCCAAGCCGAAGACCAGCCGCATGTTCGCCGCGTTCACGGGGTTGTTGATGTCCTCGGCCACGCAATGGGCCGCGGTGACCACAATGTCGGCGGCCAGCAAGGAACCCGTGCAGATGTACTGCTGGGGCTTTCCGCCCGCCGTGGCGGGCGCCAGCTCGCCGACGATCAGAACCGTGGAGCTGGCGATCGCATCGCCGGCCTGGGCGGGATGGCCGCCGATGATGTTCAGCACCTGCGCGGAAACGGGCGAGAACGCGCTCAGCGTCAGTATCGCCGCGGCGACGGACCAAATGGTTTTGCGGCGGCGGGCAGCGGCGTTCGTGCTGAAAATCATGATGTCTCCAGTGATGTGAGGGTCGTGAGGCCTAACGATTGTAGGCCTTGCGGGCCTACGCCGCATGAGGAATAAGGCCCATAATGAAATAGGCCTAAAGTCCTATACGGTGGCGGCCTTCGAGCGAATGGTGAAGGGATATGTGGTCATGACTCCCACTGTGACCGATCTTGGAAAGCAGTTCCTAAAGTTCGTCTCTGACCCGAAGCCGCGACGCGATTAGGGCCGCGCGGCGGGCGGATTTTCCATGGACGCGCCCAAAGACGCCGCGGCGTCGCCCGCGGATTCGGGCAGGAGGCCCATGCGGGCGTAGAGGGGGCGCACCGCCGCGTGGAATTCATCCAGGCGGCGCGAGAACCAGGCGGCGATAAGAAGGCAGCAGACGCCTTGCAGGATCACGGTGCGCGGCGCGCCGATGCGGTCGGCCAGCGCGCCGACGGCCAGGCTGCCGAAAGGCGAGGTGCCCAGGATGGAGACCATCAGGAAGCTCATCACGCGGCCGCGCTTGTCGGGGTCCACGATGGTCTGGATGATCGTGTTGCTGGAGGCCAGCAGAAGCATGAAGCTGAAGCCGGCGGTCAGCAGGAACACGCAGGACAGCCACGGGATCCGGCAGACGCCGAACGCCGTCAGCGACGCTCCGAAGCCGACGGCCGCGGCCAGGATGGCGCGGCCCAACTGGGCGACCGAGCGCAAGGTCGCCAGCCACAGCGCCGCAAGCAACGCCCCGGCGCCGGACGAGGTCATCAGCAGACCCAGCATGTGCGGCCCGCCGCCCAGGATGCGCCCGGCGAAAATGGGGATCAGCACCGCGTAGGGCACGGCCAGCAGGCTCACGGCGGCCAGCAAGGTCATGATCGTGCGGATGGGAACCGAGGCCGCGATATAGCGCCAGCCCTCCGTCAAATCGGCGCGCGCGCCCGCCGCGCGGGCCGGCCGCGGCGCGCGGGGTGCCACAGTCATGGCGGCCAGCGCCAGCAGAACCGCCAGGAAGCTCAGGCCGTCGGCCGTGAAGCACCAGGCCTCGCCGCGGGCGGCGATGACCACGCCGGCCACCGCCGGACCGATCAGGCGCGCCAGGTTGAACATCGAGGAGTTCAGCGCGACGACGTTGCTCAGGTCCTCGCGGTTTTCAATCAGCGAGATGACGAAGGCCTGACGGCAGGGCATGTCGAAGGCATTGATCAGGCCTTGCAGGACGTTGAGCGCCAGCAGGGCCGGGATCGTCATGCGGCCGGAGAAGGTCAGCGCCGCCAGCGCGAAGGACTGGAGCATGGAGATCGTCTGCGTGGTCATCAACAGGCGGTGCTGATCGACGCGGTCCACCAGTATGCCCGCCAGCGGCATCAGCAGAACCGACGGCAGCTGACCGGCGAAACCCACCAGCCCCAGCATCCGCGCCGAGCCCGTCAGTCGGTAGACCAGCCAGCTGGTCGCCGTCATCGTCATCCAGTTGCCCACCAGAGAGACGATCTGACCGCCGAAGAAAAGCCGGTAGTTGGGGTAGCGCAGGGCGCGGACCATGAAGGCCCAGTTTCCGCCGTCGGCGGTAGGCGCCGACACGCTCACGCGGCCCCCCCGTCCGAGGCCAACAGACGGGAGACTTCCTGAATGCGCCCCGCCAGTTCGCGGCGGCCGGAGGCGGGTAGGCGCCCCAACCGCGCGTCGATCTTCGCAAACGCGCGAGCGCGGATGGCGTCGATGCGCGCGGCCGCCTTCGCCGTCAACCTCAGCTCGATCTGCCGCCGGTCGGCGGGATGCGGGACGCGCTTGAGCAGTCCCTCCCGGACCATCGCCTCGACCATCAAGGACGCGGCGGGCTGGCTGATGCCGAACTCCGCGGCCAGCCGCCCCACGCGCCCGCCCCCGCCGCGAACGAAGTGGAGCATGCGGAACTGCGTCAGCGTGGGTACGCCCGGCCCGGCGTCGGCGCGGAACTCCGCCTTGATGGTCTTGGTCAGGATCAAGGACAGGTCCACCAGCTCCCGCGCCAGCGAGGGCGTTCTTTCCATATCACTCTATAATATATAATATTATATATGTAAATCAAGGCGCCCGCCGCGCCCAGGAGAATGAATATGAACCTCGACCCCCGCAAAACCGCCGTGCTTGGACTGGATCTTCAGCAAGGCATCTTCGGCTTCGTGCCCGGCGCCGCGGCGTGCGTGCCCGCCGCGGCCCGCGCCTTCGACGCCGCCCGAAAGGCGGGCGCCCGCGTCCTTCACGTGGGGCTCGGCTTCGAGCCCGGCTATCCGGAGATCAGCCCCCGCCACCCGCGCTTCTCCATGCTCAAGGAGCGCGGCGTTTTCCTCAAGGGCTCCGATTCGGTCAAGTTCCATCCGGACGTGTTTCGCCCCGGAGAGACCGTCGTCTACAAGCACCGCGTCAGCGCCTTCGCCGGCAACTCCCTACACATGATCCTGCGCGCGCAAGGCGTCGAAAACCTGGTGCTGTTCGGCATCGCGACCAGCGGCATCGTCCTGTCGACCCTGCGCGCGGCCAGCGACCTGGACTTCCGCTGCGTCGTCGTCAAGGACGCCTGCTACGACGCCGACCCGGAGGTTCACCGCGTGCTCACCGAAAAGGTCTTCGCCGCCCAGGCGGAGGTCGTCGCCGCCGACGCGCTGGCCGCCGCGTTTCGCCCCGACTGAAAAGCCCCAAGACGCCGGGCATTATGAGACAATAGTCCGTTGCGCGGAAAAATCCTCCCATGATCGTCCTCCACGCCGGACTGCTTCGTGATCGCCTGTTCGCCTGGGGCGAAGCGCCCGCGCCCGCGTCCCCTCCGCGCGACGGTCCGCCCGGAGGGCCGCCGCCCCTGCCTTTCGGCGCCGCGCCGGAGGCGCTGGCCGCGGCGCTGAGCGCGGCGGGTCTGCCCGTCGCCGTGACCCGGGACGTCTACGCGCGCCAGGGCGGCGGCGCGGTGCGCCTGCGCAGCCGGCCCGCGCAGTTCCAAAGGCTGGCGGCGTGGCTGCCCACGGCCGACGGCCGCCCCGCCGCGTCCGACCCCTTGATCGGCGCGGCGCCGTCGCCCGGCGCGCCGTTGACTCTCGCGCCGTGGTCGGTGAACGCCGTCCTGCTCCAGCCCGGCGAGGTGATAGAACTGCTGGCGACCTGCGCCGGCAAACGCGCGCCGGCCGACGGCGTGCTGGTCGGCCGCGACCTGGCCTTCTGGGCGTCCGCGTTCGAGTTCGCGGCCTCCTTGACGGTCCGCCAGCGGATTTTGCCGGGGCTTGTCCTGGAGGGCGCGCGCCATCGCGCCGTCTGGAAGCCGGTCTACACGGGAAATGACGCGCGGATGTTTCGCGAACTGGCCGCCGCCATGCCCGGCTCGGCCCGCGCGCTGAGCGACGTCGCCGCCGAGCGCCTTCCGGAGAATTCCCCGGAAGAACTGCTCTCCGGCTTCATTCAGGACACGACGGACCGCATCACGCGCGCCGCGGCCCCCAAGTCGTCCGCCGCGTGGCGCGCCGCGGGCCTGCACGACCAATGGCTGCGCGCGCTCAAGACCGCGGACAACCGTCCGTTGATCGGCGACGAGGAAGACCTCGCGGAGCTGGCCGCACAGATCGACCGCTGGCAGAGGCCGCTGACCCTGCGCGCCGCCTCCCCGTTCCGGCTCTGCTTCCGCCTGGAAGAACCGACGCGCGCGCGCGGCGCGTGGCGCGTGAGCTACCTTCTGCAGTCCGCGGACGATCACGGCGCGCTCCTGCCCGCCGCGTCCGCCTGGAACGGCGCGCGCGCGCCGCAGGCCCTGCGCCGCGAGGGCTTCAAGCCGCGCGAGTACCTGCTCTCGGCCTTGGGCCAGGCCTCGGGAATCTGCCCCGACATCGAAAAAAGCCTGCGCAAGCCCGCGCCGGACGGCTTCACCCTGGACGTTCGCCAGGCGCACGAGTTCCTGACCTTGCGCGCCGTCGCGCTGGAGGAGGCCGGCTTCGGCGTCCTCCTGCCCGCCTGGTGGACGCGCTCCGGCGGAAAACTCCGGCTTCACGCGCGGGCGAAGGCCTCCGCGCTGAGGATGCAGGGCGCATCGGGCCTGTCCCTGGACGATGCCGTCCGGCTGGACTGGAAGATCGCGCTGGGCGATCAGGACCTCACTCAAGAGGAGCTCGAGGCGCTGGCGGCGCTCAAGGAGCCGCTGGTGAACCTGCGCGGCCGCTGGGTGGAAGCCGGCGGCGAGGATATCCGCGCCGCGCTGGAGTTCTGGAAAAGCCGCGGCCGCGCGACTTTGCGCGACGTCGTCATGATGTCCCTAGGCGCCGGCCCCGCGACCGGCGGCCTGGAAATCGACGGCGTGGAGGCGGAGGGTCCGCTCGGCGATTTTCTGGACCGCCTGCAGGGCAAGACGCAATACGCCGATCTTCCCGCGCCGAAACATTTCTCCGGCGAACTGCGCCCCTATCAGGTGCGCGGCTTCTCCTGGCTGGCCTTCCTGCGCCGCTACGGACTGGGCGCCTGCCTGGCCGACGACATGGGCCTGGGCAAAACCATCCAGGCCTTGGCGCTGATCCAGAACGACCGCGAGGCCGGCGTGGACCGCCCCGTGCTTCTGGTCTGCCCGCTGTCGGTGGTTTCCAATTGGCGGCAGGAGGCGCGCCGCTTCACGCCGGACCTGTCCTTGCTGGTCCACCACGGGCTGGACCGCAGCAAGGCCGCCGACTTCAAGGAGGCCGCCGCCAAGCATGCCGTCGTCGTGACCAGCTACGCCCTGCTGGCGCGCGACTTCTCGATCTTGCGCGAAATCCGCTGGAGCGGCGTGGTTCTCGATGAGGCGCAGAATATCAAGAACCCGCAGACCTTGCAGGCGCGCGCGGCGCGCGCGCTCCAGGCGGACTACCGCATCGCGCTGACCGGCACCCCGATCGAGAACCACGTCGGGGAGCTGTGGTCCATCATGGAGTTCCTCAACCCCGGCCTGCTGGGAAGCCAGGCCGACTTCCGCAGCCGCTACTTCATTCCTATTCAGCTGGGCGGCGACGTCCGGGCCGCCGAGCGCCTGACGCGCATCACCAAGCCCTTCATCCTGCGCCGCCACAAAACCGACAAGACCGTCATCCACGACCTGCCCAACAAGCAGGAGATGAAGGTCTTCTGCAGTCTGACCAAGGAGCAGGCGTCCTTGTACGCGGCCGTGGGCCGTCAGGCGCAGGACGCCGTGGACGGCGCCGACGGCATCCGCCGCCGCGGCCTGATCCTGGCCGCGCTGACCAAGCTCAAGCAGATCTGCAATCACCCGGCCAATTTCCTGGGCGACGATTCCCGCCTGGAGGGCCGCTCCGGAAAGCTCGCCCGCCTGTGCGAGATGCTGGAGGAAGTGCTGGAGTCCGGCGAGCGCGCGCTGGTCTTCACCCAATACTCCGAAATGGGCCGCATTCTCAAGCGCCGCCTGGAAGACGCGTTCGGCCGCGAGGTGCTCTTTCTGCACGGCGGCGTGCCCCAGGCCCAGCGCGACCTCATGGTCCAGCGCTTCCAGGCCGCGGGCGAAGGACCCGCCGTGTTCGTGCTCTCCCTGAAGGCGGGCGGAACCGGCCTCAACCTCACGCGCGCCAACCACGTTTTTCACTACGACCGCTGGTGGAACCCGGCCACGGAGGACCAGGCCACGGACCGCGCGTTTCGCATCGGCCAGTCCAAGGACGTGCAGGTGCACAAGTTCCTCTGCGCGGGAACGCTGGAAGACAAAATCGACGCGATGATCGAGCGCAAGAAGGACGTCGCGGCGCGCGTCGTGGGCTCCGGCGAAGGCTGGCTGACCGAGTTGTCCAACGCGGAACTGCGGCAGGTCTTCGCGCTCAGCGCCGAGGCCGTGGAGGAATGATGTCCGGCATCAAGGCGCGGACCGCCCGGGGCTCCTTCGGCCGCAGCTGGTGGGGACGCCGCTGGATTTCGGTGCTGGAAAGCTTCGGCGGCAACCGCCTGGGCCGCGGCCGCGCCTACGCCCGCGCCGGACGGGTGCTCGACATCCGCGTGGCGAAGGGCCGGGTGACGGCGAACGTTCAAGGCGCGCGCGCCAGGCCCTATCAAGTGACCCTCCGCCTGCCGGCCTACGGCCGCCGCGAGCAGGCCGCGCTGATGAAAAATCTCTCCGGCCGCGCGCTGTACGCGGCCAAACTGCTGGCCGGAGAGATGCCTCCGGAAATCGAGGATCTGTTCCGACAATCCGGAACGGCCCTGTTTCCCCGAAGGCTGTCCGACCTGCGCAGTTCCTGCACCTGCCCGGACCGCGCCGCCCCATGCAAGCATGTCGCGGCCGTCTGCTACCTGCTGGCCGAGGAGCTTGACCGCGACCCGGCCCTGCTCCTCAAATTGCGCGGCCTGGCGCTGGACCGCCTGTTGTCCGGCCTGCCCGCGGGCCGGCCGCGACGCAAGGCGGCCGCACCCGTTTCCGCGGACCCGGCCGCGTTCTGGGGACGCGCAGACGCCCCGCGCGGCGCAAAGCTGGACCTGCGGCCGCCGCCGGTCGACGCGCCTCTGCTCAAGCAGTTGGGAAGCTTTCCCTTCTGGCGCGGCGAGGACGGACTGACGGAAGCGCTGGAGGACGTCCACAAGACCGCCTCACTGGCCGCGCTGGAACTGCTGATCCGACTGCGCGCTTGACGCGGCCGCCGGCGTTTTGTATATTTATACATCGTGATGAATAAATATACACACGGCAGCGCGAAGTCCGCGCGCCAGGCCGCCATTCTGGAGGCCGTCTCCCAGGACGTCGTCGCCACGCAGAACGATCTGGTGCGGGCGCTTAAGAAGCGCGGCATCGACGCCACGCAGGTCTCCATCTCCCGCGACATCGCCGAGCTGGGCCTGGTCAAGGCGGGCGGCGCCTACAAGCCCGCGGCGGCCGACGCCGGCGCGCACGATCCGGAAATGCCCCTGCGCACCTTCGTGCGCACGGTCTCCCCGGCGGGACCGAACCTGACGGTCGTGCGCTGCGACGCGGGAACCGCGCCGCGCGTGGGCCTGGTGCTCGACGGCCTGGCGCTGCCCGGCCTGGTGGGCACGTTGGCCGGAGACGACACCGTGTTCGTCGCGTCCCAGTCCGGCGCCGCGCAAAAGAAGCTCGTCGAATTCCTGGAAACAAGGATGGCCCAAGCGTCATGAAAAAACCCGTGATCGTACTCGCCTTCAGCGGAGGATTGGACACCACATTCTGCGCGCTGTGGCTGCAGAAAGAGCTCAACGCCGACGTGAGGACCGTCACCGTGGACGCCGGCGGCTTTACCGCCGAGGAGATCCGCGCCATCGAGGCGCGCGCCCGGTCCTTGGGCGCCGTCGAGCACCGCACCATCGACGGCCGCGCCGAGATTTTTTCCCGCTTCGCCGTACCTTTGATCCAGGGCAACGTCCTGCGCGGCCGCGCCTACCCGCTGTCCGTCTCCGCGGAGCGCGTGCTCCAGGCCGAGGTGGTCGCGCGCGTGGCGCGCGAGGTCGGCGCCGAAGGCGTGGCCCACGGCTCCACCGGCGCGGGCAATGATCAGGTGCGTTTCGACGCGGTGTTCTCGGTTTTGCTTCCCGGGGTGAAGGTGCACACGCCGGTGCGCGATCTGGGCTGGTCGCGCCAGCAGGAGACCGACTACCTGGCCCGCCTCGGCGTGCCCGTGCCCGCCAAGACCGTCTCCTACTCCGTGAACGCGGGGCTGTGGGGCACCACCGTGGGCGGCGGCGCCACGCACGACCCGTGGACGGAGATTCCGGACACGGCCTTCCCCGCGGCCAGCCAGACCGCCCCGGACTCCGGCCGCGACGTAGTCGTCGGCTTTGAGCGCGGCGTGCCGCGCTCCCTGGACGGCCGACCCATGGACGGTGTGGCCTTGGTCCAGGCCCTGCACGCGCTGGGCCGGACCTACGCGCTGGGCCGCGGCGTGCACCTGGGCGACACGATCCTGGGCATCAAGGGCCGCATCGCCTTCGAGGCCCCCGCGCCGCTGATGCTGATCGCCGCGCACCAGGAGCTGGAAAAGCTGGTGCTGACGCGCTGGCAGGTTTTCTGGAAAAACCAGCTGGGCGAATTCTACGGCCAGATGCTCCACGAGGGACTTTACTTCGATCCCGTGATGCGCGACATCGAGGCGCTGATCGCCTCCAGCCAGTCCGCCGTCGCGGGCGAGGCGCGCCTGCGCCTGCGCCCGGGCCGCTTCGACGTCACCGGCGTCAAAAGCCCCTTCAGCATGGTGGCCGGAGCCGCCACCTACGGCGAGACCACGCAGCTTTGGAGCGGCGCCGAGGCCGCGGGCTTCGCCAAGCTCCACGCCTTGCCCATGACTTTGGCCGCCCGCGCGCGCGCCGAGAAGGTCGCCCAATGAAAGTGACGCTCGATAAGATCGCCTCGGTCACGCGCAACGCGCGCGTGCCGCGCGAGGTGCTGCTCGACGACCAGATCCAAGCCCGCGAGGGCCTGGTGCTGGCCGTGCGCATTCACGGAACCAAGACCGTCTACAACCAGGTCGAGGACGTGCACGGGCGCATGATCGGGCTCAACGACGGCGACGTGATCGCCGCCGTGCTGGGCACGCGCCGCGCGCTGCGGGGCTACGCGGGCGTGGTGCCCGACAGCGTGAAGGTGGGCGACCGCCTGGACGTGCTGAACCTGGGCGGCGTGATCGGCAAGTGCACCTCGGTCAACATCGAGCTGGGCAAGCCTCTGCAGGCCGAAGTGCTGGGCCAGATCCTGCACTTCCCCCACCTGGGCGAGCGCGTGGGCGTGCCCGCCACCATCAAGACCGGCGCGGTGCCGTGGGCCGAGCGGCTGGAGCCCTCCGCGCCCATCGTCTACGTCGCGGGCACGTGCATGAACGCGGGCAAGACCTTGGCCTGCGGTGAGATCATCCGCTACCTGGCGCGCAAAGGACGGCGCGTGTGCGGCGCGAAGCTCACCGGCGTGTCGCTGCTGCGCGACACGCTGAGCATGGTCGACCGCGGCGCGGTCTCAAGCCTTTCCTTCAACGACGCCGGCGTGGTCTCGACCTCCGGCGAGGTGTCCGTGCCCGTCGCCAAGGGACTCATCAACGCGCTCAACAAACAGGAACCCGACGCGCTGATCGTGGAGCTGGGCGACGGCATCCTGGGTGAATACGGCGTGCAGGAAATACTGCACGACGCCCAGCTGATGGACGCCGGCACGGTCCACGTGCTGGCGGCCAACGATCCCGTCGCGGCCTGGGGGGCGGTCGAACTGTTCAAGAACCGCTTCAAGCGCCGCGTGGACGTCATCACCGGCCCCGCGACGGACAACGCCGTCGGCTCGGAGTTCATCGAGCGGCAGATGGGTGTGACCGCGATCAACGCGCGCATCGACTACGACCGCCTGGGCGCGTTCGTGGAAGCGAAGCTTTTTGGAGGCCGGACGCCGTGAAGAAAATTCGAGTCGGCATTGAGGGCGGCGCGGGCTTCACCGGCGGGGAACTGATCCGCCTCCTGCTCGGCCACCCGAAAGTGGAGATCGCGGCCGCGACCTCCTCGACCTACCCCGGCCAGCCGGTGTTCATGGCGCACCCGAACCTGCGCGGCCGCACGGACCTGGCGTTCACGCGCAAACTGGAATACGCCAAGCTTGACTGCGTGTTCCTGGCCGGCGGCCACGGCGACGCGATGGCCAACGTCCCCGCAATACTCGCCGAGACCGGCCCGCGCCTGCGCCTCATCGACCTGTCCGGCGATTTCCGCCTCAAGGACGCCGGCCTCTACCCGCGCTGGTACACGCGCGAGCACAAAGCCCCGGATCTTTTGGCGAAGTTCGCCTACGGCCTGGTGGAACTCAACCGCGCCGAGATCGCGAAGGCGCGCTGGGTCGCCAACCCCGGCTGTTTTGCGACCGCCACCGCGCTGGCGCTGGGACCGCTGGCGCAGGGCGGCGCGCACGGCGTCGTCTCCGTGACCGCGGTGACCGGCTCCTCGGGCTCCGGCGCGTCGCCGTCGGCGATCACGCATCACCCCACGCGCCACGCCAACCTGCGCGCCTACAAGCCCTTCGTGCATCAGCACGTGCCCGAGGTCGAGCAGATTCTCGATCGGCTGGGCGGCGGCAAGTCGTCTCTGAAGCTGTCGCTGATCCCCATCTCCGGACCGTTCGCGCGCGGGATTTACGCGGTCGCGCAACTGGAATTGCCGAAGGGCTGGACCGAGAAGAAGGTCCTCGGCCTCTACCAGGACGCGTACAAGGGAAGCTCCTTCGTGCGGCTGGTCCCGGAGCCGCCGTCGCTGAACGCGGTCAACGGCAGCAACCACTGCGACGTGTTCGTCGCGGTGCAGGACGGGCGCATCGGCGTGATCTCGGCCATCGACAACCTGGTCAAGGGCGCGTCGGGCCAGGCGGTGCAGAACCTCAACGTGATGATGGGCTGGGACGAGGCGGAAGGCCTGGCCTTCGCGGGGCACTACCCGTGAGCGCCGCGCCCGACTGGAAGGCCCTGGAGGACGCGTACGTCCTGCCCACGTATGAGAAGTTTCCGTTCGTGCTGACGCGTGGCGAGGGCTGCTGGGTCTGGGACGACGCGGGAAACAAGTACCTCGATCTGTACGGCGGCCATGCGGTGGCAGCACTCGGCCACTCGCCGCGGGAAGTCGTCGACGCGATCACCCGACAGTCGCGCGAGCTTCTGTTCTACTCGAACCTGGTTTATCTGCGCGCGCGCGCCGAGGCCGCGCGGGCCCTGGTGGAGTTCTGCGGCGAAAAAGGCTCCCAGGTGTTCTTCTGCAACTCCGGCGCCGAGGCCAACGAGAACGCCCTGCGCATCGCGCGCTCCGTCACCGGCCGCGCGAAAGTCGTGGCGGCCGAAGGCGGGTTCCACGGCCGCACCGCCGCCGCCATCGCCGCGACGGGCTATAAATATCGCAAAGGCCTGCCCGGTCTGGGCGCGGACATCGTCCATGTCCCCTTTGGAAATCTTGACGCCGCCGAGAAGGCCCTCGACGGCGCGGCCGTATTTCTATTGGAGCCCATCCAAAGCGTGCAAGGCGCCACCACGGCCACGGCCGAGTATCTCAAGGGGCTTGAGGCGCTTTGCGCCAAGACCGGCGCCCTCTTGATTTTCGACGAAGTGCAGACCGGTCTGGGCCGCGTCGGCGCGCGCTCCGCGCGCCACGCGTTCGGCGCGCGGCCGCACCTGCAGACGTTCGCCAAGGCCCTGGCCTCGGGCGTTCCCGCCGGAGCGGTTCTGGCCGTGCCCGAGGTGTCCCAAAAAGTGAAGCCCGGGGAACTGGGCTCCACGTTCGGCGGCGGACCGCTGGCCTGCGCCGCGATCACGGCCACCGTCCGCGCCGTGGAGGACCGCAAGCTTTGGGAAAACGCCGCCGCCATGGAGGCGCTCATCCGAAAGACGTTCGACTTCCCGCAGATCAAGGAAATCCGCGGCAAAGGCCTCCTGCTCGGCCTGGTGCTGGACCGACCGTCCAAGCCCGCGCGCGCGGAACTGCTCAAGCGCCGCATCTTGGTGGGCGGCGCCGACGACCCGAACGTGATCCGGCTGTTGCCCCCGCTGACCGTGGGCCCGGACGAGGTCGGCGCGCTTCGAAGCGCGCTGGCGGACATCTTCGCCGCGGAAACGGCCGCGGCGCGCTGAAGGAACTATCACCGGTGCTACTGATTATCGTTAGTTGCTCGACGCATTAACCCAATGCAGACTCTTCGCCATTTCACCCACCTCAAGGATTTTTCTCCCGCTGAATTTCTCGCGCTGGCGGATGCCGCGCGCGCGTTGAAAAAGACCTCTCCGAAGGGCGCGCCGCTGGCGGGAAAAAGCCTGGCGTTCTGCTTCATGAATCCGTCCTTGCGCACGCAGGTGTCGTGCGAGGTGGCGGCCGCGTCGCTGGGCGGTCACCCCATCACCTTGAGCCTGGGCGCGGGCGGCGGCGGGACGTGGGGCATGGAGTCCGTGGAAGGCTCGGTCATGGACGGCGCGGCGGCGGAGCATCTCAAGGAAGCCGTGCCCGTGCTGGGCCGCTTCTGCGCGGCGCTGGGCCTGCGCTCCTTTCCCGCGGGCAAGAGCTGGGACGAGGACAAGGCCGAGCCGGCCCTGACCGCTTTCCGAAAATATTCGACGGTGCCGGTGATCAATTTGGAGTCCGCGTCCGGCCATCCCTGTCAGGCGCTCGCCGACCTGGTCACCATTCAGGAACGCATGAAGCCCCGAGGAAAGAATTTCCTGCTGACGTGGGCGCCGCACGTGAAGGCCCTGCCCATGGCCGTGCCCAATTCCGCCGTGGAGATGGCGTCGATGGCGGGCATGAACGTGACCATCGCGCGGCCTGAAGGCTACGACCTTGATCCCGAAGTCATGAAGCGCGTGGCGGACAACTGCGCGCGCCAAGGCGGGACGCTGAACGTGACCGACGACGTGACCGCCGCTTACGACGGCCGGCACGTGGTCTACGCCAAGTCCTGGGGCTCCCTCCGGAATTACGGAAAGCCGCCGTCCGCGGACGCGGACTTCCGCGCGAAGTGGATGGTCACGCCCGCCAAGATGAAGCGCACGGACTCCGCTCTTTTCATGCACTGCCTGCCCGTGCGCCGCAACGTCGTCGTCGCCGACGCGGTGCTGGACGGGCCGTGGTCGGTGGTGATCGACCAGGCCGAGAACCGCCTGCACGCCGCTAAGGCCGTCCTTCTGCACCTGCTCACCCAGACGTCCAAAACCGCCGCTCCCAGGAGAACCATCCGATGACCGACACGCCCATCATGCTCAAGCAGGCCGTTCCCTACATTCGGATGTACAAAGGGAAGACCTTCGTCGTGAAGGTCGGCGGGCGCGTGGTGGGACGGCGCGACACGCTGGACGCGCTGGTGGAGGACGTCTCCTTGCTCCAGCAGGTCGGCATCCGCGTGGTGCTGGTGCACGGCGGCGGCCATCAGGCCACGGAGCTGGCGCGCAAGCTGGGGCTGGAGCCGGAGTTCGTGGCCGGACGCCGCATCACCGACGCGCAGATGCTGGAGGTCGCCAAGATGACCTACGCGGGCACCTTGAACATCGACATCCTTTCTTCTTTCCGCGCGCATCACACGCCGGCCGTCGGCGTGTCGGGCGTGGACGGCGGATTGATCGTGGCGCACCGGCGCCCGAAGAAGACGATGGAGAAGAACCCGGGCGAGGCGCCCGTTGAGGTGGACTTCGGCTTCGTCGGGGATATCGAGTCGGTCGATCCCAAGATGCTGTTGAACCTGCTGGACGCGGGCATGACGCCGGTGATCTCCTGCCTGGGCTGCGACCCGGAGGGCCTGATCCTGAACATCAACGCGGACTCCATCGCCGAGGCGGTCGCGCGCGCGCTGAAAGCCGAGAAGCTCATCGTCGTCACCGATACCGAGGGCCTCCTGCAGGACGTGGGCGATCCCACCAGCCTGGTGTCCTACACCGACGTCGAAGAGGTGGAGGCGTTTAAGAAGGCCGGCCGGCTCACCGGCGGCATGCTGCCCAAGGCCGACGCCTGCATCCGCGCGCTGCGCGGCGGCGTGAGGCGCACGCACATCATCAACGGCCTGAAGGCCGGCGCGCTACTGCGCGAAGTGTTCACCAACGCGGGCAGCGGCACGATGATCGTCGAGAAGCGCGAGCGCCAGGCCTATCAGGCCGCGGAGCTGGCCGTCGCGCCGGAGACGACGCTGAATTCCACGGCCGCATGATCTCCGCCGTCGAACTGCTCCAAGACTTGGTCCGCATCCCCTCCCCCAGCGGGCAGGAGGACGCGGTGGTCGCGCGCCTGGAAGACGCGTTTCGCCAATTGGGCCTGGCGCCGTCGCGCCACGGCCGCAACCTGACCGCCCTTCTGGACGGCGGCGAGGGCCCGCTACTTCTGCTCAACTCCCACACCGACACCGTGCCCGTGGGCACGGAGTGGACGAAGGCGCCGCTTTCGGCGACCATAGAAGACGGCCGCCTCTACGGCCGCGGCGCCAACGACGCGAAAGGTCCTCTGACCGCCATGATCCTGGGTGCGGCGCGCGCGTTTCAACAAGACGCTCCGAAAGGCCGCGTCCTGCTGGCCGCCTCTTGTGAAGAAGAAGTTCTGGGCCAGGGACTTGAGAAGCTCCTGCCGCTTCTGCCGCGCCCGGACGCCGCCGTGGTGGGCGAGCCGACGGGACTGAGGCCCGCGGTCGCGCAGAAAGGCCTGATCGTTTTGGAGATCACCGCCGCGGGACGCTCCGCGCACGCCGCCCACGGCGGCGGGCTCAACGCCATCGAGGCCGCGGCGCGCGACGTGCTGGCGCTTTCGAAAATCCGCTTTGAAAAGATGCACGCAGCGTTGGGCTCGCCCACTTTGAACGTGACCCAGATCAACGGGGGCGCGCGCCACAACGTGATCCCGGACCGCTGCACGTTGGTCGTCGACATCCGCACCACGCCCGACTACGCGCCCGAGGAGATCGTCGCGACCGTGACGCGCGCGGTGGAAGGCCGAGTGCGCGTGCGCTCCTCGCGCCTGGGCTCGGTGGAGACGGATCCCGCCCATGCCGTGGTGCAGGCCGCGCTGTCGGCCAATCCGTCCGCGCGGCCCTACGGCTCGCCCACTTTGTCGGATTGGGTTTTTCTCAAGGGCATTCCCACCGTGAAAGTCGGCCCCGGCGAGTCGCAACGCTCGCACACGCCCGACGAATTCATCGAGGTCGCGGAGCTGGAGGCGGGCGTGATTTTCTACGAGCGGTTGATCCGCGACTACTTCGCCAAGGCGGCCCAATGAAAAAACTTTGGCAGACGCGCGCGGACCTGGACGCCGCCGTCGAGGCCTACACCGTCGGCAACGACCCCGCGCTGGACTCCCGCCTTCTGCGCTATGAAGTCTACGGCTCCCTGGCGCACGCCGCCGGACTGACCGCCATCGGCGTGCTGACCAGCAAGGAATACGCCGCCCTGCGCAAAGAACTGACGCGCCTGCACGACAAGCCCGGGGCGTTTGCCGTCACCCGCGCACAGGAAGACATCCACACCGCGGTCGAACAGCATCTGACCCGGCGCCTGGGCGAGATCGGCGCGAAAGTCCACGCCGGCCGCAGCCGCAACGACCAGGTCCAGGTGAATTTGAGGCTGTATATAAAGGACCGCCTGCTGGCCCTGCACGCGCGCGCCGGAGAAGCCGCCGCCGCGTGGGCCGCGTTCGGCGCGCGCCGCCAAAACATCGTCATCCCCGGCTACTCGCACCTCCAGCGCGCGATGCCCACCACTTTGGGCCACTGGGCCGCTTCCCACGCCGAGGCCCTGCAGGACGGACGGCGCGCCCTGCGCTTCGCCTTCGATGAGGCCGACGCCTGCCCGCTGGGCTCCGCCGCCGGCTACGGCGTCATGCTCCCCCTGCCGCGCGCGCGCGTGGCGCGCCTGCTGGGATTCTCCCGCGTTCAGCGCAACACCTTGCGCGTGCAATCCTCGCGGCCGCGCCTGGAAGCCGCGGTCCTGTCCTCGCTCTGCCTGCTGGCCCGCGACCTGGGCGTGCTGGCCTGGGACCTGTCGCTGTATTCCACGGCCGAGTTCGGCTTTCTGAAGCTTTCCGACTCCTTCACCACCGGCTCCAGCATCATGCCGCAGAAGAAAAACCCGGACGTGGTGGAGCTGACGCGCGCCCGCGCGGCGTTGTTTCCCGGCTGGCTGGCGCAGGTCCTGGCCGTAGGCGCCCTGCCCTCCGGCTATCACCGCGACTATCAACTCACCAAGGGCGTGCTGTTCTCCGCGCTGGATGAAGCGGAGCGCATGCTCGACATCGCCGCGC
>JABEUV010000070.1 GCA_013044195.1 Elusimicrobiota bacterium
GACGGGCGCCTGCAGACGGGGCTGGAAACCGTCGGCGGACAGCGCGGCTTCGAGCTGGCCGAGGGCCCCGAGTGCCTGGCGGCCGCGCGGCGCGCCGCGGCGCGGGCGCTGGCAAAGCTCGACGCGCCGAAAGCGCGCGCCGGCGAAATGCCGGTGGTGCTGTCGAGCTCCGCCGGCGGAACCTTCATCCATGAGGCGATCGGCCATTCGCTGGAGGCCGACGCCGTGCAGGAAGGCTCCTCGCCCGCCTATCGCGGCGCGCTGGGCCGCACGATCGCGCCCGAGAACATCACCGTCATCGACGACCCGACCTTGCCGTTCCAGCGCGGCTCGTTTTTTTTCGACGACGAAGGCGTGCCCGCGGCACCCACCGCCTTGGTGCGCAACGGCGTTCTGACCGGCTTCCTGCACGACCGCGCCAGCGCCCTGCGCGACGGCGTGGCCACCAACGGCCACGGCCGGCGCGAGTCCTTTTCCGAGCGTCCCCTGCCGCGCATGTCGAACCTGTACGTGGCTCCCGGCCCCGACGATCCGGCGCAGATCGTGCGCGGCCTTAAGAGCGGCCTGCTGGTCACGCGCATGGGCGGCGGCCAGGTCAACACCGCCACCGGGGAATTCGTCTTCGAAGTCGACGAGGGTTTCCGCGTCCAGGACGGTAAGATCAAGAACCTGGTGCGCGACGTCAATCTGCTGGGCGTGGGGCCCGAGGTGCTCAAGCAAATCACGCGCGTGGGCTGGGACGTGGGCTGGGGCATCGGGACGTGCGGCAAGGAAGGCCAGAACGTGCCGGTCAGCGACGGCCAGCCCACGTTGCTGCTGCCGAAAGTCGTGGTGGGAGGAACGCATGAGGATTGAATGGAGGCCGGCGCTCGCGCTGGCGCTGCTGGCGGCCGCGTCGGCCGCGTGCGCGCACGTGCGTCCCGCGGCGGAGGCGAGTGTCATGAAGACTCAGGAGTGGCGCGGCATGCGCGGCGGCCCGCAGGAGCCGGGTACGGCGACGGCGACGGACGCGGCCTCTTGGAACGCCGTGTGGCGGCGCGTCGGTCAGGAGCCGCCGCCGCTGGACCTGGAAAAATTCGTCGGCGTGGCCGTCTACTTGGGCCAGCGCCCGACGGGCGGCTGGCACACCGACATCGCCGCGCAACAGCGCGGCGATGATTTAATAGTTCGCTGGAAGATCGTCAAGCCCATGGGCTTCGTCACGCAGGTGCTGACGACGCCGTGGGACGTGCAGACGTTTGCGCGCCCCAAAGGCAAACTGATCCTGGAGGCCGCGCCCGAGTGAACGCGGCCTACGCGGCGCTGCTGACGGCCGTCCTGCTGGCCCCGCTTCCGGCGCGGGCGCAGGGCGCGCCGTCCAGCGCCGCGGCCGAAACCAACGACCCCACCTTGTTGGCCATCCAGCGCCGCCTGGGCGAGGACCCCGCTTTCGCCGGCATGGTCGCCCAGCGCATCGCCCGTTCTCAGCTGGCGGGGATCATCGCGCCGACGGCGACGGCCCCCGCCGACCGGCTGAAGGCGGTAAAAGCCTGGGTGGCCGGGGACCCCAACTCCGCCTCGCGCCTGGCCGTGGGCCTGTTCGGCGACGACGCGGCCGGAACCCACGACTTCGAAGATAATTTAGTACGTCAAACAACGCTGACGCCCGTCGATAACACTAAAAACAACCGCGGCGTGCTCTGGCAGCTGCGTAAAGCCGGGCGCCTATCCAGTCTGATCCAGCGCCAATCCCAAAAACTGTCCGACGACGAGAAGCGCGAGATGATGCGCACTTTGTTCGAAGGCAACGGCGCGCAGACGAATTCCGTGCTCAACCCGGCCGACGGCGGCGGCGGGGGTCCCGGCGCCGCGGCCGGCCCCGGCGTGGGCACCGGCGGCGTGTCGGCGGGGTTTTCCGGCTACTACAACCGCCTGGGCGCGGGCAACCTGCACGGCTACTCGCCGCAGCTGCTAGCCCTGCAAAGCTCGCTCAACCAACGCCGTGCGCCGGGCGCGCCCGCGCTCATCGAGACGGGAAAGCTGGACTACGCGACGCTGGCCTATCCGGCCTATGCGATGGACTACGACGTGCGCGGGCTGGAGGCGCGCCTGCGCCGCGAGCGCCTGCTGGCTCTGGCGCGGCTGGCCGGCGTCACGCTGAGCGCGCGGGATCTTAAGGACCCGGACCTGGAGAAAAAACTTCTCGCCAAAATACCCGCCGACCGCCTGCCCGCGCGCCTGGCGCGCCGCGCCGCGCTGAACGCGAAGGCGCGCGCGGCGCTGGACGCCTTCCTGGCCGCTGCCGCGCTGGCCAAGGATCCGTCGAAAATCAGCAAGCGCCTGCTGGTGGAGCTGAGCCGCCTTCAAGGCGAGGCCGCGCGCTGGATCACCGCGGCCGCATTGGAGGAAGACCTTTCGCGCTTAGACGAGCTGGACGGTTTCCTGACGCCGGAGCTTCTAGCACAGATCGCCTCCGCCCCGGCTCCCGATGCGGCACGCGCCGGCTACCGCGACCGCGGCACCGAACTGGAGGCGCGCCTAACGGCCGCGCGCGCCGACGCGCAGACCGCGCAGGACCTGCTGACCGGCCCGGGCTGGAGCGCGGCGCTGACGGAGATTTCCCGCCGCATCGCCTCCGAGCGCGCGGCGCGCGCGGAATTATCTCGCGACATCCCCCTCTACTCGCGCGTGCCCTATCGCCTGGCCGAGGCCGCGCAGGTCCAGGCGCGCTGGCGCGTGTGGCTCGACGACCTAGCACTTCAGTGGCTGCCGTCGACCGACTACGCCCGCGCGGTGGCCGCGCGCCGCGCGCGCTTCGCGCGCTGGGGCGGCATCTTCGAGCGCATATCTCGCGCGGAGCTGTCCGGCGCCGCGGCCGACGACGCGCAGTTGGAGCCGCCGGCGCCGTGACGGGTCAGGAGCCGGGACGCAGGGACGGAATCAGAGCGCGGATGCGGGGCAGGGCTTCCTCGGCGGCGCGCTCGCCGGCGGCGATGATCTCCTTGGCGCGGTTGAGCTCGGTCCAGGAGAAGCCTTTCAGGTCCGGGTGCAGGACCACGTCGGCGATTTCCAGGCGCGAGTGCGAGACCTCGTACTCCATCGTGTAGATCATCTGAAAAAACACGTCGAAGAGGCTGGGGGCCTTGAGTAAGGCGGGGATGGCGGCTTCGCGCAAGGTCTTCAGGCTGACGGGGCTGTCGAGCAGGGGCTTGCGCGCGGTCGCGTGGCCGTGGCGCGGGCGGTCGCCCGCGGGCGCGGAGAGGTTGACGGCGATGAGAATGTCGGCGCCCAGGTCGGTGAGCACGCGCGTGGGCACCGGGTTGACCAAGCCGCCGTCGACCAGGTAGCGGCCGTCGTGCAGCAGCGGCGCGAAGATGATGGGCAGGCTGGCGCTGGCGCGCACGGCCTCCGCCACGCGGCCGGACTTGAGCACGACCTCCTCGCCGGTTTCGATGTCGGCGGCCACGCAGGCGAACGGAATCTCCAAATCGGAGAACTCGCGCGAGCCGAAGTAGGAGCGAAGGAAGCGCAGCAAGGTCTCTCCGGCGAAGAAGCCCGAACGCGGAACGGTCAGGTCCCAGAATAAGTTTTCGTAGACCCAGGCCTTGTCGATGCGCAGGGCCATCTGCTCGATCTCCTCGGGTTCGTAGCCGGCGGCGGCGCAGGCCGCGATCACCGCGCCCATCGAGGTGCCGGCCGCCACGTCCACGGGAATGCCTTCGCGCTTGAAGACCTTCAGCACGCCGATGGTCGCGTGTCCCAGCGCGGCGCCGCTGCCCAGCGCCAGGCCCACGCGCACGCCGCCCAGGCGGCGGGCCAGGCGCGCGACCGCGGCCCCGGCCTTGGGTGCCGCGGCCAGCTCCGGTCCCCATGGGATCAGCGCGCGCTCCGCGCCGATGAGCAGGGGCGCGTCCTCGGGCTCCAGCTCGCCCAGCCAGAGGCGCAGGACGCGCGCGGGCTCGGGCACCAGCGCGGGAACCTCGGCCTCCATCTGACGGAACTGCGGGCGCATTTCGTCGCAGCCGGCCATCAGCACGCGGTCGGCCTCGGCCAGGGCCGCGCGCTCCACGTCGCCGCGCCCGCCGCCCGGCAGGCAGACCAACGCGAAGTCGTGGCCGCCGCGCAGTGAGTTCAGGAACAAGTACAGCGAGCCGAACATCCGGCCGCCCAATGCCGCGGGCGGCACCGACAGCACGCGCAGGCCCGACGGATGCTCCTGCGACAGGCCGGAGAGCGCGGCCGGGTCGCGCAGGTTGGCGGCGCGCAGTTCCGGCTCGCCCACGACGATGGGCGACAGTCCGCCCGCGCGCGCCACCGCACCCGGCTCCGGCGACAGGTCCACCAGCAGGACGCGCTTGCGCGTCTGAAGCGCCAACTCCGCGCCCAGCGCCCACGCAAACGCCGCGCGGTCCGGCCGCGGCAGGGCCGGGTCCAGCACGATCAGGCGCGAGTCGGAGCCCGGCCGCGTGGGCCCCGCGCCCTGCGTGATCAGGCGCTGGGCGAGCGTGCGCGAAAGTCCCAGCAGGATGCTGGGGTGCTCGCGCAGCATTTCCTCGAAGCCTTTGCGCGGCAGCTTCAGCAGTTCGCTGGTGGAGTCCAGCCTCACCGTCGACGTGCGCGGAATGCCCGTCAGCAGTCCCGTTTCGCCGGCGACCTCGCCGCGGCCCAGGAACGCGACCACGGTCTCCCGACCGTCCATCGTACGCAGACGCCGGCCTTGGCCGGAGACGATCAGATACATCGCGTCCGGATCGTCGCCTTCGCGGAACAGCGTCGCACCCTTGGGCAGGGACAGCGGCTGAAGCCTCGCCGCGATCTTGCCCAAATCCTCCGGCGAAAGCCCCGCGAACAGCGCGATGCGCTTGAGAAACGGCTCCCAGGACGGGACTTCCTCGGGCTTCAAGATCCCTTCGCCGCGATCCCTTTTTTAACGGCGCACGCCAGCAGACAGATGATCGTCTTCGAGTCCTTGATGCGCCCGTCCAGCGCCATGCCCAGCGCTTTGCCGAACGGCACGGTCACGCAGCGCAAAAATTCGTCGTCGTCCGTGTGCATCCGTCCCGCCGTCAGTCCCTCGGCCACGTAAAGGTGCAGAACCTCGTTGGCGAACGCCGGCGTGGGCCAGTAGCGCAGCAGCGGCCGGATCACGCGCGCCGTGTAGCCCGTCTCCTCGCGCAGCTCCCGCGTCACGCACGCCCGCGGCGACTCGCCCTTGTCCAGCTTGCCCGCGGGCAATTCCAGCGTCACCTCTCCCACCGGATGCCGATACTGCCGCACCATCACCACCGTGTCCTTGTCCAGAAACGGCACCACGCCCACCGCGCCGGGATGATCCAGATATTCCCGTGTCGCCAGCTTCCCATTGGGCAACCGCACCGTGTCCACCCGAAAATCCACCGCGCGCCCGCGCCACACCGTCTTCTTGCTGACAAACCTCTCGATCAGGCCGGCGTCTCGGCTCTTCATTGGTAGGGCGGATTATAACAAACGTCACAAGCAAGCATGGTCGGGCATCGAATCTAAATCCGAGCCTCCATCGACGTGCCGCACTTCGTATAATACTTGAGTCCTCCTCGTCTGAGCGCCGACCTCCCAATGTCCGATAAACCCGAGTTCGTACACCTGCACAACCATTCCGAGTATTCGCTGATGGACGGCGTCATACGCCTGACGGACGCGAAGGGGCGGCCGTCGGAGGCGATCAAGGATTTGGCGGAGTCGGGGGCGAAGGGATTTGCGGTGACGGACCACGGCAATATGTATGGGGCGGTGGAGTTCTACACGGCGGCGAAGGCCGTGGGGCTCAAGGCCATCATCGGCTGCGAGATGTATATCTCCAAGGGCACGCGCTTCGACCGCGGGCACTCGCAGAAAGAGAACTGCCATTTGACGGTGCTGGCCAAGAATTACGAGGGCTACCAGAACTTGATGGAGCTGTGCTCCATCGCGTTCAAGGAGGGCTACTACTACGACCCGCGCATCGACAAGGAACTGCTGGCCAAGCATTCCAAAGGGCTGGTGGTCCTGTCCGGCTGCCTGAAGTCGGAGCTGAATCAATCCATTTTGTCGGGCGATCTGGCGCAGTCCGAAAAGCTGGTGACGTGGTTTCGCGACAACCTGGAGCCGGACAGCTACTACCTGGAGATCATGGACCATGGCCTGGAGAAGCAGCGCCAGGTGACGTCCGCCCTGCTGGAGCTCAACCGCCGCACCGGCATCCCGCTGGTGGCGACCAACGACTGCCACTACTCCGTCAAGAGCGACCACGACGCCCACGACGCGCGCGTGTGCATCGCCACCGGACGCAAGCTGGTGGACACGGAGCGGCTCAAGTTCGAGTCCAACGAGTTCTACATCAAGTCGCCGCAGGAGATGCACAAGCTCTTCGCCTTCGCGCCGCAGTCCCTGTCCAGCACGCTGAAGATCGCGGAGATGTGCAACCTGAAGATCCCCATGGACCAGATGCTCCTGCCGGAGTTCACGGTCCCGGAAGGGTTCACCCAGGACACCTACCTGGAGCACCTCTGCCGCGAAGGCCTGCGTGAGCGCTTCCCCGGCGGACTTTCGCCCGAATACACCGAGCGCCTGGACTACGAGCTGGGCGTCATCCGCCGCATGGGATTTTCCGGCTACTTCCTGATCGTCTGGGATTTCATCAAGCACGCGCGCTCCATCGGCGTACCCGTGGGCCCGGGCCGCGGCTCCGGCGCCGGCGCCATCGTGGCCTACGCCCTGCGCATCACCAACGCCGACCCCATCCAGCACAAACTGCTCTTCGAGCGCTTCCTGAACCCGGACCGCAAGTCCATGCCGGACTTGGACATCGACTTCGCCGACACCGGCCGCGAAAAAGTCATCCAGTACGTGCGCCAAAAATATGGAGAGGAATGCGTCGCCCAGATCATCACTTTCGGCTCTTTGGGCGCCAAGCTGGTGGTGCGCGACGTGGGCCGCGTGCTGGACGTGCCGCTGTCGCGCGTCGACGAGATCGCCAAGAAAATCCCCACCGGGCCCAACGTGGAGCTGATCGAGGCCATGAAGGGCCCGGAGCTCCAGGAACTGGCCAAGGACCCGCTGGTCGCGCGCCTACGGGCGCTGTCGCTGAAATTGGAAGGCCTCAAGCGCCACACCGGCGTGCACGCGGCGGGCACCTTGATCACCAAGGAGCCCGTGGTGCGCTACACGCCACTGGCCAAGGGCGCCAAGTCCGACGTGGTCACCACCCAATATGACGGCGACTGGTGCCCGAAGCTGGGCCTGCTCAAGGTCGACTTCCTGGGCCTGCGCACCTTGTCCATCATCGACGACGCCGTCAAGTTCATCCGCAAGCGCCACGATCCTAAATTCGACATCGACCTGGTCGCGATGGACGACCCGAAGACCTATGAGATGCTGCGCACCGCCAAGTCCTTGGCCGTGTTCCAGCTGGACAGCCAGGGCATCCGCGATCTTTTGTTCCGCATCAAACCCACCGTCTTCGAGGACATCGTCTCGCTCATCGCCCTGTTCCGCCCCGGCCCCATGCAGTCCGGCATGCTGGACATGTTCGTGGACCGCAAGCACGGCCGCGAGGAAGTGGCCTACGACCATCCGCTCATGGAAACCGTGCTCAAGGACACCTACGGCTGCATGGTGATCCAAGAGCAGGTCATGGAATTGTCCAAGAAGCTGGCGGGCTTCACGCCCGGAGAAGCCGACGGCCTGCGCAAGGCCATGGGCAAGAAGGTTCCCGAAGAGCTGGAGAAGATGCGCGACAAGTTCGTCAAGGGCGGCGGCGTCAACAAGGTCTCCCCGAAGGTCGCCAACAAGATCTACGACCAGATGGTGAAGTTCGGCGGCTACGGCTTCAACAAGAGCCACTCGGTCGCCTACGGCATCGTCGCCTACCAGACCGCGTATCTGAAGACCAATTTCCCGGTGGAGTTCATGACCGCGGTGCTGACCTCCGAGATCGGCCATTCGTCGATCGGCGCCGAGGACAAGGAAAACAAGCTGGTCACGTATTTGGACGAGGCCAAGCGCATGGGCCTTAAAATTCTCCCCCCGGACGTCAACAAGTCCGAGTCCAAGTTCGACATCCAAGACGACGGCAAGATCCGCTTCGGCCTGCTCGCCATCAAGAACGTGGGCTCGGGTGCCGCCGAGTCCATCGTGGCCGCCGCGCGCGAGAAGCCCTTCTCAAGCCTGGACGATCTGTGTTCGCGCGTGGACCTGCACGCGATCAACAAAAAGACCATTGAGTCCTTGGTCAAGGCGGGCGCTTTGGACGGACTGCGCCCCGGCGAGCCGCCGTCCCTTGTCCGCGCGCGCCTGCTGACCCAGATCGACGACGTGGTGGGCCGCCAGCAGAAGGTCAAGGCCGACCTGGACAAGGGCCAGGGCCTGCTCTTCGGCGCGGGGGGCAGCTCAAGCGACGGCCCGAAGTCCGCCGCCGGCGACTCGGCGATAAAGCCGCTGTCGGAGCACGACACCTTGGCCTTCGAACGCGAGGTGCTGGGCTTCTACATGTCCGGCCACCCCCTGCTGGGCGTGAAGGCCCAACTGCGCGCCGTCGCCACGCACGAGGCCGCGCAATTGACCCCGGCCGTCACCACGCCGGTGCGCCTGGCCGGCATGATCAGCAAGCTGCGCAAGATGATCTCCAAGAAAACCGGCGAGCCCTGGGTGATCTGCACGCTGGAAGACCTGAGCGGGGAGACCACCTTGCTGTGCTTCCCGAAGGTCTACGCCTCCGGACTTTCCCACCTGGCCAAGGTCGGCGCCCTTGTCGCCGCGACCGGGCGGCCGTCGTTTCGCGGCGAGGAGGCCGAGGGCGCCTCGGCGGAGGTCATCGTCGACGAGATGTCGCCGCTGGACCTGGCCGTGTCGCGCTACGCCAAGCGCCTGCGCCTGCGCTGCGAGGCGACCGTCGGCGTGGAGACCTTGGAGGCCCTGCGCGGCGCCTTGGAGGCGCACCGCGGCCCCTGCGCCGTGGTTCTGGAACAAGAGACGCCCGAAGGCATGGCCCTGCTGGACGTCGATCAGCGCGTCGTGCTGAGCGCCGCGCTGTTCGAGGCCGTCGAGGCCATTTTGGGCGAACGCTGCTGGCGCATCGACGCCGGCTCCGCCCCGCCGGCCGCGCCGCCCCCGCGCCGCTTTCCCACACGGACCCAGTAGCGCCCCTCGCCGCGGCCGCCGTTTGGCCGCGGAACTTCGGATTAATGTATGCTGGCCCCATGATTCCCCGCGCAACGCGCGCCGTTTTGACGCTCGCCTGCGTCGTTTTTCTGCCGGCGCTCGACGTCGCGCGCGCCGGCGCACCTCCCGCCGACCCGCCCCAAAACATCGTTCTCATCGGCTGGGACGGCGTGCGCCGCGAGCGCCTGCATGAACTCCTGGCCAACGGCAGCCTGCCGAATCTGAGCGCCCTGATCGCCGAGGGCGGGCTCACCGACACCCAGATCACCACCGGCTCCACCCAAACGAAGCCGGGCTGGACGGAAATCCTGACCGGACGCAGCGCGGACTCCCTGGGCATCGAGTCGAACGACGTCTACGGCCCGATCCCGAAGGGCGACACCATCTTCGAGGCGCTCAAGCGCCGTTTCCACGGACATATCACGACGATCTTTATCGGCGGCAAGGACAGCAACATCGGCAGCCGCGGCCCGCATGAAGTCTGCATCAATTGCATCCACCGCATGCCTCCGGACTACGCGCAGGACGGCTGGTGGAGCCGGGAAAAAATCAGCTCCAACGTGCGCACCAAGTGCGGGTTGCCGATGCGCTGGGTGCGCCGCGAAGGCGAGCCCTATTTCCACACCGTCCAGTCGCTCGATCTCTACAAAGTCGACCTGGGCCCCGCGGACTCCGTCGGCCCCCAAGCCCTCGCCGCGCTGGACCGCTATCGCGGCTCGCGCTTCATCGCCTTCTTCCATTTTCAAGATCCGGACGAACAAGGGCACCGCCACAACGACGGCTCCAAGGAGTACGCCGACGCCATCCGTCTTACCGACCGCTGGCTGGGCCTCATCCGCGACCGCCTTAAGGCCGACGGCCTGAGCGGACGCACCGCCGTGTTCGTCACGACCGATCATGGCTTCGACGCCGACGAGCGCTACCACGAATGCGCCCCCGACACCTTTCTGGCGACCAACGTCCGCCGTCCGCTGCGCGCGGGCGACCGCAAAGACGTGACGCCGACGCTGCTCGACGCCATCGGCGTCGATCCCGCCGGCGTGAAGCCCACGATGGACGGACGCTCGCTGTTCGTCCCACAGGAAGCCTCGCCGCGATGACGGCGCGCCCCTGGGCCTGCGCCGCGGCGCTGGGCCTGCTGGCGACCGGGGCCTGCCGCGACCATCGCGACATCCGCGTCGGCTGCTTCTTCGGCGGCCGCAGTTACGTTCTGTTTCGCGCCTACCTTCACGGCTATTTCGAGCGCGAGGACGCGCCGGCGGTGTTCTATAGCCGCTATCTCGGCGAGACGGATTTCGTGCCGGTGCCGCGTTCTCAGCCGAAGATGCAGCTCATGCGCTCGGGACCGGGCCCGCGCCGCAATTTCGGCAAGGTGACCGGAGACGCGCTCGTGCGCGCGCTGGAGGCGGGAGACTTCGACGCCGTCACGGTCGGCGAATCCTCGTTCATCGCCGCGGTCTCACGCGGCGCGCCGCTGGTCGCGGTCGCGGCCCTGGCGCGCTCGGCGCGCGGACGTCCGAGCGAGGCGATCGTGCTGCGCAAGGGCGTCGTCATCCGCTCTCCGGCGGATTTCCGCGGCAAGCGGCTGGCCGGCCGTCGCTCGGGCCCGGGCGGCGAGGCGATTTTCTTGCGAAGATTCGTGGAATCGATCGGCCTCGACCCGCGGCGCGACGTGACCTTGATCGAGGACGTCGACGAGGATTCGCTGCGCCGCGATTTCCGCGACGGCTCCATCGACGGCGCCCTTTGCCGGGTCGAGATGACGGCTCAATTGGTCCGCGACGGCTTCGGCGTGGTCTACCGGCCGATGGATTGGGTGGATCCCGCCCTCTCCCAGGGACTCATCGTCTTCCGCCGCGATTTCGCCGCGCGCCATCCCGACCGCGTCGCGCGCTTCGTGCGCGCCTACGCGCGCAGCGTGCACGACGAAGCTCTGGTCCCGCAATCCACGCGCGCGGCGGAGACGAGCAAAGGTCTGCGCACGGTGCTGCGCTTCGACGGGCTGGACCTGCCGCAGGCGGACGATCCGCCGCTGGTGCGGCTGGATCTGCTGAAGCAGATGCAGACCCTGCTGGTTCAAGACGGCGTGGTCGCCAAAGCCGTCGACCTGACGCCGTTCGTCAACTCGGGCTTCCTGGAGAATACCGATGCCGCGGCTCGCTAAATTCCTAGCGACGGCGGTCGTCGCCGCGCTGGCCGCGCGGGCGACGGCCGCGGTCGACGCGGAGCCCTTGGGACGGCCGTTGCGCATCGGCTACTACCACGGCCTGCGCATCCACCTCCTCTACCGCGCCTACATCGGCGGCTACTTCGACGCCGAAGGCGTCAGCGTCGATTTCTACAGCCAATATCTCAACATGCCCGGCTTCGAACTGGTGCCGAAAGGCTACGACGAGCTGGAGAAAAAACTGCGCAACGAGGAGGGCGGGAAATCCTACTTCGGCATGGTGCGCGGAACCGACATCATCGACGCGATCGATACGGGCATCCTTGACGGCGGCGTGGTCGGAGAGGCTTCCTTCGTGGCGGCGGCGACGCACGGAGATCCCATCGTCGCGGTCGCCCTGCTTGGGCACTACACGAAGGGCTTTCCCGGACGCGGCTTGGTTCTGCGCGACGATATCCACATCTCCAAGCCCTCGGATTTTAAAGGCCTGGTGTTCGCCTCGCGCCGCTCCGGACCCGGCGACGGGATGCTCCTGCGCGAGTTCTTCGCGAGCATCGGCCTGGACCCGTCCAAGGACGTTACGATCATCGACCAAGTCGCCGACGATCAGCAAGGCGAACTGCTGCGCAAGAAGGTGGTCGCGGGCCTGCTGGCCCACTTCGGCAAGCTGGAGGAGCCGGAACGCCTGGGCGACGTCTACGTCTACCGCAAGATGGACTGGGTCGACCCCGCGACGAACATGGCTCTGCTGGTCTTTCGAAAGGATTTTCTCGCACAACACCGCGCCGAGGTCGTGAGGATGCTGCGCGGCTACATCGCGCGCATCCGCTACGAGGCGTCCATTCCCGAGGCGCGCAAGCGCCGGGAAACGCGCAACGGCCTGCGCATGGTCTCCACGGCCGCCGACCTCCGTCTGCCGGTGTGCGACGATCCGCCTCTCGTCCCCCAAAATCTTTTGGACGAGGTCCAGCGCCTCCTTCTCAAATACCGCTACATCGAGAACACGGCGGACCTGGAAAAATTCATCGACCGTTCGGCCGTGTTGGAGGCGGAACATGCGCCGCGTTGAGCACACGGCGGCGGTCGCCCTCGCGGCGCTGCTCCTCTTCGCAACCGCGGAAGCGGGGGCGGCCGCGTCGGACACAGCGTCCGACGCCGCAACTCCGGTGCGCATCGGCTATTTCCACGGCGGGCGCACGAACATGATCTACCGCGCCTACGTTCACGGCTGCTTCGACGCCGCCGGTGCGAACGTCCTGCTTTTTTCGAAGAAGCTCCACGCCCATGAATTCGAGCCCATCGCCAGGGACGCGTGGCTTGAAAGCGGCATGGGCGAGGCCAAGGTCTCCGGCGTCCAACTCGTCGACAAGATCGCCTCCGGGGAATTCGACGGCGGCACGATCGGCGAGGCCTCGTTTCTGGACGCGGTCAAGCGCGGCCTGCCCATCGTCGCCGTCGCCCTTCTGGGCCACCAGACTAAGGGCCGGCCCGGTCACGCGATCATCCTGCGCCGCGGGGTGACGATCACGACGCCCGCGGACTTCAAGGGCAAGACCTTGATCTCGCGTCGCGCCGGCCCCATGGACGAAGCGCTGCTGCGCGCGTTCGTCGTCAGCCTGGGCCTCGACCCGGACAAGGACGTGCACATTCTTTCTCAGGTCAATGAGGACGACTCGGTCTCGCTTCTCGCCCAGGGGAAGGCCGACGGCGGCTTCTATCACCTGCTGCTCGGCAAACTGGTCGTCCAGCGCGGGCTGGGCCGGATCTACCGGCCCATGGACTGGGCCAACCCCGAGATCCTGCAGGCCCTGCTCGTCTTCAACGCGAAGTTCGCGAAAGATCATCCGCAAAAGGTCCAAAGCGTCGTCGACGGCTACGTCGCGCGCATCGCCTACGAGCACTCCCTGCCCGAAGCCAAGCGCGACCGCTCGGGCATGACCGGGATGATGATGGAGGAAAATTTTCGCGGGCTCTCCATTCCCACCTACGACGACGTTCCGCGCGTGAGACCCGAACTGCTGCGCGAGGCGCAAGCCCTGCTGACCCGCGAAGGCGGCCTCAAGGGCGGCGTCGACCTGGACCCCGCGATCAACCAATCCTTCGTCGCGGCCTCGGCCGCGAAGCTCAAGGCCGGCGCGCTTTCTCTCGCCTGCCGGCCTCACGCGCGCA
Organism: Elusimicrobiota bacterium; assembly: GCA_013044195.1. Lineage (GTDB taxonomy): Bacteria > Elusimicrobiota > Elusimicrobia > UBA1565 > UBA9628 > GWA2-66-18. The sequence continues at coordinate 13,493 of JABEUV010000070.1, forward strand.
CTCCGTTTCGCAACGTGCTCCTGCTGGGCTGGGACGGCGCGCGGCGCGGGCGCGTGAAGGAACTGCTCGCGCTCAAGAAACTGCCCAATCTCCAGCGCCTCATCGACGACGGCCGCTGGCTCGACACCCAGGTGACGACCGGCGCCACCGACACGAAGGCCGGCTGGACTCAGATATTAACCGGCTATGACCCGGAGGTCACCGGCGTCTACGACAACCGCCTGCGCTACGGGGCGATTCCCGCGGGCGACACCGTGCCCGAGCGCCTGAAGGCGGCGTTCGGCCCGGATATCCGCACGCTATTTTTGGCGGGAAAGCGCGGCAACCTTGGCACACGCGGCCCGCACAAGATCTGCGCGAACTGCGAGCGCGGCGTTTATCGAGACGAGAAGCTCTTCGTGCACTCGCTCGTCCCGCCGGAAAAGAGGGATATTCGAGAATTCGCGGCTGAACCCTATCATGTGACGGCGCGAAAAGTCGACGATTTTGAAAACGGCCTCGGCACGATGGATCACGTCGGTTCGGCGATACTCGATCGCCTGGGCCGGCTTCGCGACGACCGCTTCTTCCTCTTCGCCGAGTTCGAGGAGCCCGATGAACAGGGCCACCGCTATCACGAGGATTCTGCCGAGTACCGCGACGCCCTGCTGGGGCTGGATGCCTGGCTGGGGCGCATTCGCCAGCGGCTGACTGAGCTCAAGCTCGACCGACAGACGCTGATCTACCTGACGACCGACCACGGCTTCAAGCCGGGCGGAAAGGGACACCGCGCTCAGCCCCGCACGTTCCTGGTCACCAACGACCCGGCCGTGAGCCGCTCGACAGGGGACCGCCGCGACACGGCCGCGACGATTTTGGATCGGTTCGGGATCGACCCCACGCACGTGAACCCGCCGCTGAACGGCCGCTCCCTTCTGGACCCGTAGCCGGGGGCCCGGCCCCGAACGCGGCTACTGCCAGTAGCCGCGTTCGCGCGCTTTTCGAATGATGGACTCCGGTACCGGTTTGGTCGCCGCGGGGGCCGCCTTCCCGGCGCGAAACGCCGCGGCGGACCAGGCCTGCAGTCGGCTCCACAAATCGGCGACGACCGCGGGCCGCTGCGCGGCCAAGTTCTTCAACTCCTCGGGATCCGCGGCGACGTCGTAAAGCTCGAAGGTTTCGGAGAACTTCAGCCCGCTCGGATCGGTGGCCAGCTTCGCGGCGTCCGTGTCCGGATCGAACGCCGCCTGCTTGCCCGCCTGGGCGGGGAAGTAGAAGCGTTCGTGCAGCAGCTTCCAATGCTCGTCGCGGATCGACTCGGTCACGCTGATCGGCAAAGCGCGCTGGTCGTAGGTGCGGCCGTCGGACCAGAGATTGTAGCCCATGCCGGAATAGACGTAGTGATTGACGGCGGAGCCGTCCCGAATCAGAGGCGCAAGATCGCGGCCCTGCACGTCGGAGGGCACCGGCAAACCCAGCATCTTGAGCACGGTGGGCATGACGTCGATCGATTGCACCAGGCCGTGGATTCTTTTTCCCGCGACACCCGGAAGACGGATGATGAACGGCACGTGCAGAACGTCGTCGTAGTGCGTGCCGCGCCGCGTGCCCGCGCGTCCGAAACGGCCGTGCTTGGCGAACATCTCCCCGTGGTCGGCGACGACGACGATGATCGTCTTGGCCAAAAGCCGCGGATCCAAGGAATCGAGAAAATCGCCGACGAGCGCATCTTCCTCGAGAAGCGTGTCGTCGTAGCGTCGGCTGAGATATTCGACGTCGTCTTGCTTCAGCGTCACCGGAGTCTTGCGCTGCTGGTCGGTGCAGTTTCCTTTGTCGTCCATCCCGACGCAGCCTCCGGCATAATACGCCGTGTAGTCCTTCGAATTGCTGAAGCCGCGGATGCAGTGGGTGAAGTCGATGTCCGCGGCGTGCGGCGCGGCGGCGCTGAACGTGCCGCTGTAGGGCGGATCGGCCGCGAACGGGCAGTGCGTGTCGTAGCCGTGAAGGAACAAGAAAAACTTCTTGTCCTTGTTGTCCACCAGCCAGCGCCGCGCCTGTGGAAGCGTGATCGAGAAGTGCGTGAAATGAGGATTGCGCGCGGCGGTTTGGAAGCCGCGCATGTGGCTGAACCGCGGATCGTAGTCCAGGCCGCCGGTGAATGCGGCGGTCGCGTAGCCGTTGTCGCGCAGAATCTCCGGCAAGGTGGGCGTGCGCGGGTCCAGGCTGTTATGAGTCATCCGCATCCAGACGCCGTGCGTGTAGGGGTAAAGCGAGGTAAACAAGGAGACCCCGACCGGCAAAGTCCAGGACGCCGGCGTGAATGCCTCGTCGAAAACGAGCGCCTCTTTCGCCCAGGCGTCCAGCTTCGGCGTGGTCTTGCGCGGATAGCCGTAAAGACTCATCCGGTTGGCCCCGACGTTGCCAAGAGAGATCAGGATCAAGTTGTCGCCGCTCCAGCGGCTCGCGGCGGAAAGAGAATTGTTTTCCGCCGCGCGCCCGAAAGACGAGAGGAACATTGCGACGACCAGTCCGCACGCGATCTTCATCGCCCTGGATTCTAGTTTATCGGCGGCAAGACCGCTACAGAGCGCCCCCACGCCATGTCGCGCGCACCACGGAAGACCGATTAGTAGCTGTGGGCCAGGGCGGTTTGGGACAACACGCCGTGCTTCGTAATGCGCGGCTTGCTATACGGACGACGCTTGTCTTTGCCGCCGCTCGATTTTTTCTGATTTGACATGGGGCCCTAATCCGTTTGATTATACGCCGACAATGCCGATAAATCAATGCCCATCCCATCTTGGGGTGCAGAACCCCCATCTCGGTTGATTTTTCGTTATCTGTATGCTATATAGTATATAGACATGCAGATACGAGGGGCGGACATCAGCCGACTGCGGC
>JABEUV010000071.1 GCA_013044195.1 Elusimicrobiota bacterium
CGGGCCAGCAGGCTGCCCATCATCGCGAACTGAACCAGATGCCAAGGCTTGCAGTCGACGTTGGCGCCCGCGTCAAGCAGGACGGTGACGCCGCGCGACGTGGGAATGGGCACGGCGATGGCCGGACGCAGTATGCCCGGAATGCGCTTAAGGTGCCAGAGCGTGACGGCCGCCATCGTGGCACCCGAGTTCCCGGCGGAGAACATGGCCGCCGCGCGGCCCGCGGCGACCAGTTCCGCGCAGACCATGATCGAACTCTTGGGCTTGGCGCGACAGGCCGAAGCCGGCTCCTCGTCCATCGCGATGAGGTCCGGCGCGTCGACGATCTCGAAGCGCTTGTCGCCGGCGACGCCCCGGGCGGAGAGCTCCGCCGCGATTTTCGCGGCGGGCCCCACCAGCACCGGCTCGACGCCGAAGGCGTTGGCGGCCTGCACGGCGCCGTCGATGTTCGTGGCCAGCCCGAAGTCTCCGCCGACCGCGTCGAGCGCGATTTTCAAACTAGCCTTGCTGTTCGCCGCCCTCGGGATTCTCGCCGGCCTTCTTCTTGGTCTTGGGCGGGCGCACCAGGACGCCGTTGTAGAAGCCGTCGGCGCTGACCGTGTGCGGACGATGCCAGCGGCCGTCCTTGTCCTTGCTCAGCGGTACGCCGTCGAGCTTCCAGTTGGCGGCGCGGCGGCTGTCGCGGCGGGAGCGTGTGTGCTTGCGTTTCGGATTGGGCATGGGATTCCTCTATATCACCGTTGAATTCGATGGATTCTAGCCTTTCTTGCGCCGCTGGGTCAATCGCGGGCGAACGGTGTCCGGCGCGTCGACCGTCGGCGTGTGGCCGCAATTCGTCGTGTTGAGATTCATGCGGCACGTCGGGCACAGCCCTTTGCAGTCCGGCTTGCAGAAGACCTTCATCGGCTGGGCCAGGCCGATGGATTGCCGCGCCTCATCGGTCAAATCCATGGGCCCGCCGTCGATCGAAGCGGTCGCCTCAAACGTCTCGCTCCATTCCCCGTCGACCGGCGCCAGGCAGCGTGAGCACTCGAAACGCCAGCGGCCGCTCACCGAGCCGGTGAAGACCGCGTCGTCGTCGGCGCGGCGAATCACGCCGCGCAACGCGACCGGCCCGGCAAGCGAGCCTTCGCTCAGCACGCCCGCGAAAGCTTCGGCCGGCGCCTGCGCCGCCACGTCCATCTCGCCGTATTCCTTGACGTCGGTCAGCGCAAAACGAAACGGGACCGGCTCGGTCTCATCCTTCATCATCAGCCGGCGATCTCTTCTTCCTTGAAGACGCGGACCAGTTCAAGCGCGACCAGGTCCATGTCGGCGACGGCGGCTTTCTGCGCCCGCGCGACGGCCTTGAAGTCGAGCGTGTCGGCAAGACCGGATGCGTCCGCCGCGGTGCAACCCGCGACCAATTCCAAGCCCTCGCTGGCGATCCAAGACGCGGTGTGCGCGGCGTGGATGCGGCTCATTGCCCGCCACGCGTCGCGGCCGAATGAGGCGGACTCCGGAAGTTCGGGTTTGGCCGCGGCGCGGCAGAACGCGGCGGCGGTTTCCGCGAACGCCATCAGTTCGCCGAGTTTCAGGTGGGCGATCTGATTGGAGGTCAGCTTTTCCTCGTAGCAGGCCTTCAGGGCGGCTGACAACGCGCGCAACGCCGTAGCCGCGGCTCCCGCGCCTACGCCCGGATCCTTCGCGTTCAGCGCGGTCATCTCGTCGGCGATCGCGTCGTAGAATTTCCCCTCGGCGTTGATGTTCGCCTGCCAGCGCTCGCGGAAGGTCGTGAGCTGGAGAATCTCGGTGGTGCCTTCGTAGATGCAGGTGATCTTGATGTCGCGCTTGAGCTTCTCGACGGGGAACTCGCGCACGTAGCCGTTGCCGCCGAAGGCTTGGATGGCGCTATTGCAAGCGGCGTCGCCCGTCTCAGAGGCCAGCATCTTGGCGATAGCCCCCTCGGTCTGTAGTCCGTCCTCGCCGCCGTCGATGCGGTGGGCGACTTCCTCAACGTAGGCGCGGCAGGCTTCCAGCCGCGCGGCGAACGGGACGATCAGCTTGTGGGTGAAGCCCTGCTTCGTGTTCAGCGGCTGGCCGCCGACCTTGCGCTGCTGGCTGTAGCGGACGGCGTACTCGATGGCCTTCCAGCCGGCGCCCAGCGCCATTGCGGCGACCATGAGCCGGGTGTAGCCGAACACGGCCTGCGCCTGGCGCAGACCCTTGCCCTCCACTTCGCCGATGAGGTTCTCGGCGGGCACGAAAACGTCCTGCAAATTGACGGGAGTGGTGTCGCTGAGGCGGATGCCGTGCTTGTCCTCGTGCTTGTCGCTGGACAGGCCCTTGGTTCCCTTTTCAATGACGAACCAGGAGACGCCCTTCGGGGCGCGGGCAAGGATGGTATACACCCCGGCGACGCCGCCGTTGGTGATCCACATCTTGCCGCCGTTGAGCGTGTAGCCGACGATCTTGTCGCCGTCCATGACGCGCTCGGCCTTCGTCTTCAGGTGCAGAAGGTCGCTGCCGGCCGCGGCCTCGGTGGCGCCGTAGGCCACGTAGCAGGAACTCTCGGCGATCTTCTTGATCCACTTCTCCTTCTGCGCCTCGGTGCCGCCCACGAAAATGGGGTCCATGCCGAGGAAGGTCGCGAACACGGACGTGCACACGCCCAAATCGATGCGCGCCAGTTCCTCGCAGGCGCGATAGATGTCGTAGGAGTTGCCGCCCAGGCCGCCGTATTTGGTCGGGATCATGATGAGGTTGCAGGCGACCTGGTTGGGGTCGTAGAGGTCCTTCATGATGTCGACCGGAAATTCGTTCTTCGAGTCCAGCTCGATGAGCTTCGCGTGCGGAAGGTGCTTGCGCCCGTATTCGCGAATGGTCTCCAAGACCATCTGGCGCGTCTCTTTGTCCAGTCCGACCATTCCCAGGCTTTCCGCGATGCCGCTCATAGTTGTCTCCTCGAAGCCGTCAAATATCAGCCAATCTTATCACACGATGCTCAAGAAATCACTTGCATCGTTCTGGCCGCGGCGCGGTAGGGGCCGACCTCAGAGGCCGGCGGTTTCGCGCACGAAGTACGGCCGCATGTCCTTGAGGTCGTAGTAGATGCGCACCAAAATCTCGGCCAGGAGTCCGAGCAGAACCATCTGGAAGCCGATGAGCAGGCAGAAGATGGAGACCTGGAACAAAGGCTGGTCCTTGACGAAGACGCCCAGGTAGAACTTTTTGTAGAGCGTGTAGGCGCCGAACAGCACGCCGAGCAGGCCCATGCCCACGCCGCCGCCGCCGAACAAGTAGATGGGCTTGCCCAAGTAGGTGTCCATGAATTTCACGGTCATCAAGTCGAGCAGGACCTTGAAGGTGCGCGTGATGCCGTATTTGGACACTCCGGCGGTGCGCGCGCGGTGGTTGACGGGAACCTCGGCGATGCGTGCGCCCAGGAAGCCGGCGAAGGCGGGCACGAAACGGTGCATCTCGCCGTAGAGGCGCAGGGGCTTCAAATACTCGGCCTTGTAGAGCTTGAGGGTGCAACCGTAGTCGTGCAGGTTCACCCCGGTGATGCGCGAGATCAGGCCGTTGGCGATCATCGACGGCAGTTTGCGGTCCAGGAAGCGGTCCTGGCGATCCTTGCGCCAGCCGCTGACCACGTCGTAGCCCTCGTTCATCTTGGCGAGCAGTTTGGGCACGTCGCGCGCGTCGTTCTGCATGTCGGCGTCCAGGCAGACGATCAACTCGCCGCCGGCGTGCTGGATGCCCGCCAGCAGGGCCGCGGTCTGTCCGGCGTTGCGGCCCAAGCGGACGCCCTTGAACCCGGGATATTTCTTGACGAGGTCCTGGATCAGCGTCCACGAGGAGTCGCGCGAGCCGTCGTCCACAAGGATGACCTCGTAGGGCTTGCCCAGCGCGCCCAGCGCTCCGGAGACTTCCGCGCCCAGAGCGACGAGATTTTCTTCCTCGTTATAGACGGGAATCAACGCCGACAGGTAGAGACCATTTGCCATGGAATAGGAACCGATTCTATCAAATCGCCGGAGCGGCTACGCGCCAGCGCTTTGAC
>JABEUV010000072.1 GCA_013044195.1 Elusimicrobiota bacterium
CACGGTGAGCGGCAACGTGGCGCGCGCCTACGACCCGGACTTCGCGCTGATCTCGCAAAGCGTGGATGGCGCCGGCACGGTGAGCTTCGCCTACGACCAAGACAAGCTGCTCACCCAGGCGGGCGACGAGACGTTGACTCGCGATCCTCAAGACGGCTTGCTTGCGGCCAGCGCGCTCGGCAACGTGAGCGACGCCTGGACCTACGACGGCTTCGGCGCGCCCGCGGCCTACGCGGCCTCGGCCAATTCCGCGCCGATCTTCAGCGACCAGTTTACGACCCGCGACAACCTGGGCCGCATCGTCCAGAAAAGCGAGACGGTCAACGGCACGACGCACGTGTACGCCTACACGTACAACACGGCGGGCCAACTTGCGGGCGTGAGCGTGGACGGGAGCGCGGTCTCGGCCTACACGTACGACGGCAACGGCAACCGCTTGACGGCGAGCGCGCCAGCCATCGGCAGCAAGACCTGCACCTACGACGCCCAGGACCGTCTGACCAGTTGCAGCAACGGCGAGAGCTACACGTACACGGCCAACGGGGAACTGCTGAGCAAGACGCTGGCGGGTGCTACCACCAGCTACGCCTACGACGTGCTGGGAAATCTCATCAGCGCGACCTTGCCGGGCGGAACTACGGTGCTCAGCTACGTGATCGACGGCCAGAACCGCCGCGTGGGCAAGCTGGTCAACGGGGTGTTGACGCAGGGATTTCTGTATGACGGCCAGCTTCAGATCGTGGCGCAAATCGACGGTGCCAACAACGTTATCAGTCGGTTCGTCTACGGAAGCAGAACGAACGTGCCGGACTACATGATTCAAGGCGGCGTGGAGTACCGGATCATCGCCGACAACCTGGGCAGCCCGCGGCTGGTCGTCAACAGCCAGACCGGCGCGGTCGTCCAAGAGATGGACTACGACGAGTTCGGCAACGTCACGAACGACACGAATCCCGGCTTCCAGCCGTTTGGGTTTGCGGGTGGGCTGTACGACCAGGACTTGAAGCTGGTGAGGTTCGGGTCGAGGGACTACGATCCGGAAAGTGGAAGATGGACAGCCAAAGACCCGATCGGGTTCAAGGGCGGGGATTTTGATCTCTACGGATATGTGCTCGCCGATCCGATCAACTTGCGCGACCCTTATGGTTTAGCGCCTGGGGCATTTTGTCCGCTCCCGCCGCCCCCACCGATATTAATCATTCCCAGCAATCCAATAACTCCCGGCCCCGGCGCTCCAGGGGCTGCATCCGGAGGGAATGGCGGCAACGGGGAAGAATGTGAGCTTGACGGCTTCCTGTCGGTCATTTTTAATGAATGTCTGTATATTTGTCCAAGCCCGCCCGTGTTTGAAACTTTACCGAAGCCCGCAGGCGGTCTTCAAGATTGTCAGCCGTTTTTACCGCGGCTTTGATAGGAAAATCAGACGAAATGGAGAATGGATTTATGGTGCCAGAATTTTCCGAGTTGAATGATATATTCAGAGAAAAGCTTGTTGAAATGTGGAAAAAGGGAGGGCTGAGTTCCTTGGTGGATGTCATTAAGAATTGCATTCCGCGTCTCAGGGAAAACAAACTAGCGTTGAGCCTCAATTTCAACGTTTCGTACTCATCTATTGAGTTGGGAAAGGACGAAAGAGCGTCTTTCCCATTGGCGATGTTGGCGACGTCGTTTTCGTTCAATCCGCCAGTTCCGGCAGAAATGTTAGACATACTCAAGAATGAAGAGATGGGGATTCAAACGAAGGAAGAGGCCTTGAAGCAGCTATATAAAAAGGGAACAAAGGTGCCCGACTACCACATAAGGTTTGTGCCGATAGTTCCTCAAGGGATCATTACGCCTTGCAAGACTTGCAATGGCGCGGGATATGTTCATGGTTGAGCAAGGTCGCGGGGCCTGCGTGGCCGTCGATGGACGGTCATGAATGAAGCGGTTTACGCAGTCGCCGATGAAAACTGCAAAGCCTTCAGGACCGACTTGGGCGCGCCGATTCGTATTGGCCGCGTCGGCTTTCGCCGCCTGCCTGGTTGCCGGGGAGGCCGCACTGGCCTGGCTCGGCGTCAAAGCAAATTGGCGTTACGCCTCAGGCTGGGCCGCCGACGATTTGTATTGCCGCTACGTGCTTAGACCCGGAATATCGACCACCGACTGGGGCGGGCGCTTCAGGGTCAATAGCATCGGGACGCGCGGCCCGGAGCCGTCATCAACGCCGGCATCCCCGGCTACAACAGCTTTCTCGGATTGCAGTGGCTGCGTCGCTCCAACGTTCTCCAGCGGCATCCGAAGCTTGTCACCATTTATTACGGCTGGAACGACCAACGAAAAGCCGCCGCGCCGGAATGGGTATTTTATTATCTGCGCCGACTCGCGCGTCATTCGCGGCTTGCGGATGTCCTTTTGCTGGCCCAAATGAGCATCTGGCGCGAAGAGCCGAATTGGAAGCTCTTCCGTCGGTGTCCGGTCGTTCCTCTCTTCGAGTTCAAATACAATCTTCGGCGGATCATCCGCATGGCGAGAGAAGCGGGCGCTGTACCTGTCTTGATCACCGCGCCTTACGAAATCCGTTTATTGCCGCCCTCGACTCGTCCCGACAAAGGCGATCGGCTCGCGCTGTATAACAAGGCCGTTCGTCAGGTCGCGCGCGAGACGGGAGCGGGACTCGTCGATTTTGAGGCCGTCATGAATGCCGCACGAACTGATAACCCCGCATACTATTTCAACGATTTCGTTCATTTCAACGCGCGCGGCCACCGATTATTGGCGGACCTTCTCAAACCGTGGGTCGCCTGCGCAAATGGTCGTCCTCCGCTCGCTCTGTGCCGGAGCGGCACGAAGACGAACGACCCGTGAGTCGTGCGGAGAACGATTGGTCTGCCTGTTATGTTAAAAAAATGATCCGGCGGAGTCTTGGATCAGGGCTCCGAAGTGCTAAAACTGTGCCGTTATGGGCGGCGAAGTCCGCTCATACCACCGGTTGCTTGGTTCGCTTTACTTTAGGAGAATCAATCGTGCGAGAAAACAAAGAACGGGGCTTCACGCTCATCGAGATCATGCTGGTCATGATCATCATCGGCTTGATGGCGGCGATGATCGTGCCGCGCTTCGCCGGACGCTCCGAGGACGCGAAGAAGACGGCCGCGCGGGCGGACATCGACGCGAATCTGTCGAACGCGCTGGACTTATACGAGACGGACAACGGCGCCTACCCGACGACCGAGCAGGGACTCACGGCCCTGGTCGCCGCGCCGACCAGCCCCCCGCTCGCCAAGAACTGGAAAGGGCCTTACCTCAAGAAGAAATCGTTCAAGGACCCATGGGGCAATCCCTATCAGTATCGCAGTCCCGGCACGCACTCCGGCGATTACGATCTTTTCTCGATGGGCCCCGACGGCGTGGAAGGCGGCGGCGACGATATCGCGAACTGGGATGAGACCACCACGACCGCCAACACGGCGACGTCTTCGAACTAGCGCGGCGGGCTTCACGTTCATCGAGCTCTGCCTGGCGCTGGCGCTGGCGGCCGTCATGGCGGGGCTGGCGTGGCCGGCCTTGCGCGGCCTGCGCAAGAACTACGCCTTGGAGACGACCGCGCAGGATATCAGCGACTGCATGGCCTTCGCGCGGGCCAGCGCCGTCGCGCAGAGCGCCTGGTATGAGCTGGACTTCATGCAAAGCTCCTCTTATAGGCTCTACAAACTGGACTCGGACAACGGCTCGATTGCCCGGCAGGTTCCCGCGCCGGGACGGTGGGGGGCGGGGAAGAGCGTCGCCGCCGACATCGAACTGGACGCGCCGTCGTCTCCCATCTTTTTTTACCCCAACGGCACGGCGACGGCCGCGACGGTGGTCCTGAAGGGGCCGAACGCCCCGCCGTTGTCGATCCATCTGAACGGGACTTTGGGCTATGCCACGATCTCGCAGTAACGGCGGTTTCGCGCTGATCGAAGTTCTGGTCGCGACGGCGATCCTCTCCGCGGGCTGCATTCTGGTGGTCCAGGCGTTGACGACGGCCTTGAAGGGCTCGCGCACTTTGCAGGACCGCTATCGCGCCGCGTTGGCGGTCGAGGACGCGCTTTGGACCATGGATCAAAGCGGCGGGAATTTCGACGCTCTCCAGGTCCAGACGCCGGACGGTTTCCAGAACGCCGCGTGGACGTCGCGGCAGGTCGCGGCAACGGCGGGGGGCTTGAGCCAAAACAGCGTGACGCTCCGGTGGACCGCGCCGGGCGGCGCGCGCGCCAATCGCCAGGAAGACCTCACCCTCTCCGCTTACGCAAGCCCCGATGAGCAGACCTCGGTGCAGTAAACCGCGGGGCTTCACGCTCGTCGAAGCGCTTCTCGCCTTGGGCTTGACGGCGGTGCTCCTTGCCACGATCTACGGCCTGCTCCTGGGCGGGGCCGGGAGCTGGAGGCGATTGCGCCGGCGCGCGGAGGTTTTTCAGACCGGCCGCGCCGCGCTTGATCAATTGCAGTCGGACCTGCAGAACTCACTCACGCTTTCCGGCGGGAAGCTCGCCGGTCGCTACCCGTTCAAGGGCGGCGCGTCCGCCCTCTCGTTTCCCGCGCGGCTCTCCGTCGTCGATCCCGCGTCTCAGCCCCCGGTCGAACTTCCCGTCGTCGGCGTCGTCGGCTACGCTTGGGCTCCCACGGCGGACGGTTCGTCGTCATCGTTGACGCGCGCGTGGAGCCTGCTGACCGCCGACGAGTCGCCGGCTTATGCGACGTCCGGAGAGGACGAATTTCCTCCGCTGATTTCCTCGGTCACGTTCTCATACCCCTACCAAAACGCCTCCGGCGGCTATCCCGCGATCATTTGGACCGACCAGTGGCATCAGCCCGAGCGTATCCCAGCGGCCGTGCGTGTCGGCCTGGTCCTGACCCGCGCGGATTCCGGGGAGAGCGTGACGCTGTCGAAGACGATTCCGATCCCGCAGGGGATGCTTGGGGACGCGACGTGGGTGGCCGATGCCAGGCCCTGAGCGATCCCGCCGCCGCCGCGGCTCGGCGCTGATCGTCGCCGTCTGGACTTTGTCCATCCTGTCTTTGCTCGCCGTCGGCGCGGGTTATAAGACCTGGCTTGAGTTGAAGCTGACCTCAATCGAGCTTGACCGGATCAAGGAGGAACGCCTGGTCTTGGCCGCGGTTCAACTGGCGCGTCAGGTCCTTCCGAAGGATTTCGAAAAGCCGGCGACATTGAAGGACCCTTGGGCCGACAACGCGGCCCTGTTCAAGGAGGTCCGTTTGGACGAAGGGACGTTCTCCGTGGTACGGCGCGGCCCATCGGACGACCCGGGCGGGACCGCGGTCTACGGTCTGGAAGACGAGAGCGGGCGTCTGAACCTGAACACGGCGTCCTTGTCTCAGCTTGAAGCGCTTCTGGGAGAAGACGGTCAAGACGCCGCGCAGGCGATCATCGATTGGCGGCAGACTCCGTCGGACCCACAGGCGCTGTCGGACATCGATTCGTTCTACGCGGACCTTCCCCGGCCGTATCCCTGCAAGCACGCCGCCTTCGAATCCGTCGCGGAGCTGCGCCTGGTGCGCGCGATCACCCCGGAACGCTACCGGCGCTTGCGTCCGTGGGTGACGGTCCATGGACGCCGTGTCAACATCAACACCGCGCCGCGGGCCGTGCTGCTGGCCCTGGGCCTTTCTTCCGATCTGACGGACAAGATCGTCGCTTACCGCGACAGCGCTCAGGCCGGCGACGCGGACCCCGGCGACGGCGTCTTTACGAGCGCAGCACGGATCTCCCAGAACCTGGATGCGACGCCCGAGGAAAACGCGCAGTTGAACGCGGTCCTGCCGCAGCTTGGCGTGACCTCCCGCGATTTCCGGCTGCACTTGGAAGTCTGGCCCGGCGAGCGGCCGGTCGCCGAGCGGCGGCCGGTGAGCTACGAGATCGTCCTGGAATATCTGACGGTGGGGCAATGGGCGGTCAAGCAAGTTTCGCGAGCGGCCCGCTGAGGATGTCGCGGGGATGTCGCGGGGATTGACAATGATGCGCGCCAGGGGTATAAAAGACCGACGTCGGCGCATTGTGGATTTCCGTCGTCTTTTTTGACCATGCCCAGGCGACCCGGCACATACGAATACGAAGACGAAATCCCTTGCCGACTCTGCGGCAGGGCCTTCCAGGCCATCGGCTGGAGTCACTTGCAGAGCAAGCATCATTTTTCCGGGCCCACCGCCGTGGAGGATTATAAGAAGCGCTTCGGGCTGAGCCGCGCGAGTTGTCGCGCGCTCGAAAGAAAGCGGCTGCGTTCCTACATCGAGATGCTGGAGGCCGCCGGCAAACATTGGACCAAGGAACGGGTGGTGAAGCTGTTGCGCGCTCGCCATGCCGCGGGCCGGCCGCTCAATCACGCGGCGTCGAGGGATTTGGCGGGCGCGGCGCGCAAGTTTTTCGGCACGTACAACAAGGCTTTGGAAGCCGCGCGGCTCGATCCTTGGAAAATCGAGCTTCAACACCGCTGGACGAAGCCGCGGTTGATCGACGCCCTGCGGGCGCGCGCCGTCAACGGAGTCTGGGCTCCGCGCGCCTCCGCGCGCGGGAGCTGCGCCGCGCTGCGCCTGGCGGCCGGCAAACTTTTCGGCTCGTGGCCGAAGGCTCTTCAGGTGGCGGGCCTTATTGCTCCTCGCGCTCCGCGCGTCGCATGGACGAAAGAGATAGTCGTGCGTCGAATCAGGCGCCGCGCGCGGTTGGGACTCGGCCTTTCCAGCAAGGACGCAGCGCGCTCCGAGCCCGGGCTGGTCGCGGCCGCTGCGCGGGTCATGGGACGACCGTGGAGCGTCGTTATCCAGGAACTGGGCTACCGCGCACGTAAGACCGTCTGGACCGATGAAGCGCTGCGCCGCGAGATTCTTCATCTACATCGTTTCGGACGTTCGCGTTTGCCTGGTGTCTCGCGCAACGCCGTTCATATCGCGGCGCGAAAGCGCTTCGGCTCATGGTGGAAGGCGCTGCGGGCGGTCGGCGTCAAGCCGGACCGTCCCCCGCTCCAGCGTTGGACCAAGGAACTGGCGCTGCGGCGCATTCGCGAAAGGGCGAGCCGAGGCGAAAGCCTGGCGTGGCGCGACGTGTTGAAATCGGAAAAGGGGCTGTATCGCGCGGCCTCCCGGTTCTTCGGCAAGCCCTGGGTCCGGCTGATGCGGGACCTCGGGCATGACGGCGGCGCTTCGCGAGTCCTTCGGGCGGACGCTGCGACGGCTCGGGCAATGGGTGCGGCGGCATGACGAGCGGCGCGGAGCTTAAGGCGCGGCTTGCGCGCGCGGTCTTCGGATCGTCCGCGCGGCCTTCCGAAGATATGACCGCGGCTTTCGCGCTGGAAGGCGGGACGCTGGCGCTGGCCGCCGTCGAGAAAACAAGACGCCCCGACGGGAGCAGGTCCGCGGCCCTGCTGTTGACGCGCCGCGTCTTGTCGTCGCAGCCCGCGGCGGACGCCGCGGCGGTGCGGGAGTTCCTGGCGGCCTGCCCGAAAGCGGCGGCCTCCCCTCAAGCGCGCCGGCTGCCGCCGGAATCCATGCGATGGGTCGTCGTCCTTGCGCGCCGGCACGCCGTCATCCGCCTCTTGGAACTTCCTTCCGTCGATGTCGACGAATTGAAAGCCATGGCGCGCCTTCAAGCGCTTCCGGGCTTGCCTTTTCAAGAAGAGGAGATCGTTTCGGACGTCGTGGTCCTGGACGCCGACGTCCAGGCGGGCCGGTCCAAGGTTCTGTTCGCGCTCGTCCGCAAGTCCGCGCTGGCTTCCTATCTTGAGTTGTTCGAGCGCCTGGGGCGCTGGCCGGATGGATTCGTTCTCGACACCATGGGGGCGGCGGAGTTCATGCGGCGCAAAAAGGACCCGGCTCCGGCGGACTTTCTGCAGCTGGGGCTTGAGGAAGGTTGCTTGAACGTCGACGCGTACGCGGGAGGACAACTGCGGGCGTCGCGGAGCATCCCGTGCGGGCACGGCGCCGCCGAGCCCGCCAGGATCGTCGCGGAGTGCCGTCGAACGCTGACTTCGGCGCCGACGGACGGTCCCGTCGCCGCTCCCAAATTCCTGTTCGTGGCGGGTCGAGCGCCCGGCGACGCGCAGGCCTTCGGCGCGGAGTTGGAAAAGGAATTCGGCGCGGCCGTGGAATTCCTGTCCGACCGCTCTGCGGACCCGCCGCAGGCAAGCCCGGCGGTGGTGGGCGCCGCCTACGCGGGCGCGGAGTCGTCGCTGATGCTGCTGCCCGACGAAGTTTTGGAAAAACGATCCCGCCATGAGACGCGCCGCGCCGTCGCGGGCGCGGCGGTTTGGCTGGGGGTTTGGCTGGCTCTCCTTGCCGGAATCGGCGGCGGGCGGCTGCTGGCGGCTTCGCTGCGGTTGTCGGCGTTGGACGCGCAATTGAAGCGGCTCCAACCGGACGCGGGCAAGGCGCCGGGCGTTTTCGAACAGGAGGATATTCTTCGCGGCCACGCCGAAGCGGGGACGGCTCCGCTGGACATACTGCGCGAACTCCACCGTTCGGCGCCTTCGGGCGTGACGCTGCGCTCGGTCTCGCGCGCCTCCGACGGCAACGTCATGATCCAAGGCTCCGCGCCGAACCTGGGACAGGTCATGGCGTTCGTCAACGGCCTGCAGAAATCTTCCTTGTTCTCCTGGGTCGAGCTTCACGATTCCAGCCGGCGCGCCGCCCAGAACGTCGAGAGCGTGGATTTTCAAGTTCAGGGCGGACTCAAGGGCGCGGCCCGTACGGGAGGCGTCGCTTTCCGGCGGAGGCGGACATGAACGAGTTCTGGAAAGAACGCTCGCCCCGCGAAAGGCTCATTTTCTGCGTCTGCGCCGCGGTGGCCGCCGTCTTCCTGGTCACGCAGGGCGTCCTGCGTCCGTATAACGACCTCCTGGAGTCCCGCCAAAGCCAGATCGCGGCAAAGGAACTGCGTCTGGCGCGGGCCAAACGTTGGGCCGCGGCGAACGGCGCGCGGTCGAAGCGGGACGAAGCTTTCGCCCGACTGCGCGCGGACGGCGACGGCCCGGCGGCGATGTCGCGCTTGCTTGCGAACGTCGAGGCCGTCGCGAGGACCTCCGCCGTCCGCATCACGAATCTGCAACCCCTGCCCATACGGGATTCCGGCGCCCGCCGGGAGTGCGCGGTCGACCTGCAAGTCGAAGCCTCCCTGGAGGGCTTGACGCGCTTCTTGTACGGACTCCAAACGTCGCCTTCCTTCCTGTCGGTGCCGCGGTTCAGCCTGACGTCCGCGCCTGCGGCCGCGGGCGGTCCGCGTTTGCGCCTGTCCATGACCGTCGCGCGCGCCCTGTCGCCCGCGGCGGCGGCTTTGCCGTCCTCGGAGAATGCTCCATGAACGCGCTCAACATCACGACCGTCTTGAAATTCAACCGCAAGGTTCCCGCTTACGGCGATATCGTGGAGTGCGAGCAAAAACTCCTGACGATCATCGACGGCGGCCGCCCCGTGGAGGATGAGGTGCGCGAGTTGGAGACCCTCCGCCGGACGCTGATGGCGCTGGTCCGCGAAGCCCTGCGCCAGATGGCGGGTCCGCCCGATTTCGAGCGTCCTTTCTTGAGCCTGAAACTCGAAGAGGGCGAGGAGTTTTCCGCGCGCCGGGGTTTCAGCATGGTCTTGCAGCAGGAGCGCGGGGGTTACGACGTTTGGACCTTCATCCCCCATGCGCGCGACGCGAACGTCGAGCGCTTCTTGTTCTCCTGCGCGGACGACGCGGTCGAGTGCATGGAAACCATGTTGAGGGCCTGGACGGGAGAATGGTTCTCCGAGCTTGAATTCCAGCCGAACCGCGTCGACTCATAACGCGCCGAGCGCGCCGCGGACAAGCGTGTGGAATATCGGGAAGTATGCAGGAAGTGCGCGGGGGGTTGACAATTGTAAAGATCGGGGCTATAACTGACAGGCTTTTGGTTAACTCGTGCCGACGAGAGGACCAGACATGCGCGACCAATCAGCGGCGCCGCGTACATCCGTAAGCCGACAAGTTCTTGCGTCGTTGTTGAGCGCCGCGCTGATCGTCCAAAGCGCCGGCGTGGCCTTCGCGGCGCCGTTTACCGTGTTCAGCAAGACCTACAACGGCGCTCAGCGCGAAGACGCGTCCGCCATCACCAGCGACTTCGGGGTTTTGAGCGCCAGCACCACGTGGGCGCTGGCGGTGACCAACGGCGACCTCAGCAACCCGGCGGTGCCGAAGGTCGAGGGCGCGAAGGTGGTGCTTAACGGCAAGCGGGTTTTAGGCGAGCGCGATTTCCACCCGGACGTGGCGCGCGACAAGCGGGACTTGAAGGAAGACGCGCGCAAGATCGCGCGGGATCAAAAAGCGGTCGCGGACGCGCAGGCCGACGCGACGGCGGCGGCAAGCAAGTACGGCGCCGACAGCGACCGCGCGCGCGACGCCCGGTCCCGGCTTGAGCGCGCGCGGGCGGCGCTGCGCCGGTCCCAGTCGGATCAGACCAAGGACGAGGCGGACCTGGCGCGGGACACGGCCGAGCAAAGCGGCAGCTTCAGCGTGCCGCTGACGAACGTCCGGCTTGCCGACGTGCTCAAAGCGCGCGTGGAGGGACGGCGCGGCAGCCAAATGACGCTGGGCGTGGTGGGCCAGGACAACCAGCCGCCGGTGTTGACGTGGCTGACGCCCGCGGCAAGCCAAGTTCTCCAAACCGGAAGCGTCTCAGCCCAGCTCAAGTTGACCGACGACGTCTCGGGCGTGGACCCCGCGACGCTGACGATCACGCTGGACACCGCCTCGGTGCTGGGAAGTTTTACGGCGCTGTCCGCGCCGACCTTGAACGCGACGCTGGCCGCGACGCTGAACGTGGGTTTAGGCGCGCACGTGCTGACGGCCAACGCCAAGGACAAAGCCGGGAACGCGGCGACGGCGGCAAGCGTGGCGTTCGTCTACGACGTGCCGCCCACGTCGAACGCGGGTTCGGCGCAAACGGCCACGGTGGGCACGGCGGTGACGCTCAACGGCGGCGGCTCGACGGAC
>JABEUV010000073.1 GCA_013044195.1 Elusimicrobiota bacterium
GAACGCGCGCGCGCGTTCTGCTACCTGTTCCACCCGCCCGACGCGGAGATGAAGGACCTGGCCGAGGATGCGGTCAAGCGTCTGGACGCGCTCAAGGAGTTCGGCGCGCTGGGCGCGGGTATAAAACTGGCCATGCGCGATCTGGAAATCCGCGGCGCCGGCGACCTGCTGGGCGCCAAACAGCACGGCTTCATGAACGCCGTCGGCGCGGATTATTACTCCCAACTGCTGGAAGGCGAGGTTTCGCGCCTGCGCGGCGCGGCCGTGGAGGACGGCGGCCCGGTCACCATCGACCTGCGCCGTCCCGCCTACATTCCCGAAAACTACCTGCCCGGCGAGACCGAGCGCCTGAAGCTTTACAAGCGCGCCCTGCGCGCGTCGTCGGAGGAAGCCGCGAAAATACTCGCGGAGCTGGAGCGCCTGTCCGGGCCCGCGCCGGAGCCGGTGCGCAACCTTTTCGAGCTGTTGGCCCTGCGCGCGGCCGCGCGCCGCGCGCGCGCCGACTCCATCGTGGAGCTCGACGGCGTGCTGGAGGTGCGCTTCCGGCCCGACGCGCCGCCCGACGACGGCGCGCCGGGACGCTGGCTGGCGGCCTTCGGCGCGCGCGTGTCCTTCGTGCCCGCCGCCGACGGCGACGCGGTGCGCCTGCGGCTGGACGGAGAGCCCGCGGCCGCGGCCGCGCGCGCGCTACTGGACGCGGCGGGGGCGCCCGCGTGAACCCGCGCGGGCGGCAGCCTGAAATATCCGCGGCCCAAATGGTAGTATGCGGCTCGTCATGAGGCGCGCCGCTTTTCTATTTCCCATCCTTGCCGCGTCGCTCGCCGCTTGCCGCGGCGACAAAGACCCGGTGTTGGCCCGCGTGGGCCGTCTGACGATCACCCAGTCCGAGTTCCAGCGCAAGCTCGCCGACGTGTCCCCGGATTACCAGGACTACGTGCTGACACCCAGCGGTCGCAGGCAGTTCCTGGACGTGTTGATCCGCGAGGATCTGGTGCTCGCGGCGGCCCAGCATTCCGACGTGCCGCGCTCGGCGGATTTCCGCGCGCGTCTGGATCAACTGCGGCGCGACGAGGAGGAGCGCGTGCGCGACGGCGGCGACGCCCTGCTGACCTCCATGTGGATCGAGGATCTGCGCAAGCGCGGGGAACTGGCGGTCTCCGACCAGGAGATATCCGCTTTTCTGGAAAAGCATCCGACCGAGGTGCTGTTCCGCCACGTCCTGCTGGGCACGCCGGAGAAGGCGCAAGCCGTGGCCAAGCGCTTGCGCGGCGGGGCCAGCTTCGCGAAGGTGGCCGCGGAAGATTCTCTCGATGGGGCGACGGCGGCCAAGGGCGGGGCGTTTCCGCCGCTGATGTACGGTGAAGTGATTCCCGAGCTGGAGGAGGTCGTTTTCCGCATGCGCGACGGCGAGATCGGCGGGCCGCTGAAGAGCAAGTTCGGCTACCACGTCGTGCGCAAGGACGGGGAGAAAAAGCTCGACAAGTCGAGCCCCGAGGTGCGCGAGCGGGTCTCGCGCCTGCTCGAAAAGCAGAAGCTCGACCTGCACCTGCAGAAAGTCGAGAAGTCGTTTCCCGTGGAGGTCGTCGATGAGCAATTCAAATAGGGTCCTGGTTCTGGCGCTGCTGCTCGCCGCGCCCGGCGCGCGCGCCGCGATGATCGAGGACACCGTCGCCGTGGTCAACGGCACGCCGATTCTGCTGTCCGAATACCAGAAGGAAATCACCTCCGCACTTGAATACTGGTCGAAGACCCAGCCCGCGGCGCTGTCCAACCCGGCTTTGGTGCAGAGGCTGCGCGAGAGCACCTTGGAGGAATTGATCACGCGCGAGCTTCTAGTCGAACAGGCCGACCGCGATAAGGTCAAGATCCGCGAGCGCGAACTGGACGCCGCGGTCGACGATATCCAGGCGCGCTTCAAAAAAGACGATCAGGGGCGCCCATTGAGCGACAAGGACGCTCAGACCGCTTTTCAAGCACAGCTCAAAGGCGAGGGCCTGGATTACGACACTTTCCGGCAGCGTCTGCTGCGCCAGCTCAAGGCGCGCAAGGAGATTGAGGAGGAGGTCAAGCAGAAAGTGCCGCCGCCGACCGAGGCGGAGGAACGCGCCTACTTCGACCAGATCACCGCCTACATCGCCAGCGGCAGCACCGACCTGCCCAAGGGCATGAGCGAAGACGAGGGCGCGGCCCTGCGCCAGGCGGCCGACCAGGTCAAGCAGCTCAGCGCGGAGCGCGTGCGCGTGGAGCGCATCTTGATCCGGCTGGCGCCCAACGCGTCCGACAACGAGCGCCGGCGCGCGCTGAAGACGGCCGAGGACATCAAGAAGCAATTGGACGGGGGCGCGGACTTCGCGCAGTTGGCGCGCGAGGATTCTGAGGACCCGGAAAGTGCGGCGCGCGGCGGCGACATCGGCTTCGTGATGCGCGGCGTGGCGCCGCCGGCGCTTGAAAAGGCGGTCTTTTCCATGGACGTCGGCCAGACCAGCGCGCCGATCCTGACAGAGATCGGCTACAGCATCCTGCGCGTGACCGAGAAGCACGCCGCCGAAAAACCCGAGTTCGACCGCTTCAAGAACGACCTGGCCAATTACTTGCAACAGGTCGCCTTCCACAAGCAATTGGAAGTCTTCGTCAAGAACTTGCGCGACAAGGCGGTCATTGAACGGCATCTCCCGCCGGCCTGACGTCCTCGCCTTCGCCTGCGGCGATCCCGCCGGCGTGGGCCCGCGCGCGGTCCTGGCCGCGCTGAGATCGGGCGTTTTGCCGCGGGGCGTTTCGCCGTTGTTGGTCGGCGCGCGGACGGTCTGGCGCAAGGCCGGTTGGCGGCCGGGAGACGGCCCCATCCGCGATCCCGGCGTCGAGGGCCGTGTCCCGCAACCGGGACGGCCGACCGTGGACGGCGGGCGTCTGTCCGCCGCCGCGTTCGAGGAGTCCGTCCGCCTGGCCGCGCGCGGGCTGGTCGCGGGGATCGTGACGGCGCCCATCTCCAAGGAAGGCTGGGCGCAGTCCGGCTATCCGTGGAAGGACCACACCGAGCGCCTGGCGGCACTTGCCGGCGGCGAGGTGGAGATGGTTCTTGGAGTTCCCTCACGGCGCTTGTGGTGCGTGGCGGCCACGCGGCACGTGTCTTTAAAAGAAGCCGTGCGGAGCGTGGAAGCGCGCGCTGTGGCTTCCGCGGCGCGCGCGCTGGACTCAGTCTTGCGTCGCCTTGCGATCACGCGGCCGCGCCTGGCGTTGTGCGCTCTCAATCCTCACGCGGGAGAGGGGGGCCTGATCGGCCGCGAGGAAATCGATGTTTTGTCTCCCGCGGTCGCGGCGCTGCGCCGTGCGGGCCTGCTTTTGGACGGCCCCCTGCCCGCCGACTCCGCCTGGCGCCTGCACGTCGAGGGGGCCTACGACGGCCTGGTGTGCCTGTATCACGATCAGGCTCTGATCCCTTTAAAGGCGCTCGGGGGCCTGTCGGGCGTGAACTGGACCGTCGGCCTGCCGTTCATCCGCGTCTCGCCCGCCCACGGCACCGCCTGGGACGCCGCGAGAACGGGCCGCATCGACCCTTCCGCCACGATCGAAGCCGCGCGCCTGGCGGCGCTATTGGCGATGGCTTGAAATCAGCCGATGTGGATGTTGTTGAGCATCGCGGCGATGCTCAGATCAATGGCTGAGGCCACGTCCTTCTTTTCCTGGCTGCTGACATAGGTCGTATCGTAATCCTGCGGCTGGGCTGGAAGGGTCGCAGGGTTCGCTTTCCCCTCGGCCACGCGCACGGCGATGTGAACATAATTGCGAGTGTCGAGGTAGACCTTCTGCGCGTCAGGGCTTAAGGTCTGATACACGCGTTGCTCGTCGGGTTTCAACGCGGCCCGGGCGGCGACCGCACCGAACGCAAGAAAAAAGAGCGCCAAGATAGGCTTCATTTCTGTCACCTCGTTGATTTCGTTGCTGTTATCGAGTATAACCCTGACCCCTTGATTTGTCAAGCGATCAGGGCTACACTGGGCTCGACATGAGGGTCAGGATGATCGTCTCAGTCTTGTTTGCGGCAGGCGCGTTATTCGGCGCCTCGCAAGTTTCTATTGCGGAGACGAGCCAGGACAACACGATCCTTCAGGCATTCATGTTGAGCGCTACGAATTTTTACATCGCGCACCACAATCACATGACGCCGTCGGATTTGAATACGCTGTTGCAAACCCCCGAATTTGCGCCGCGTGCGGCCGAAATTCAGGCGAAGCTAAGTCAATTTATCAGCGGCAAAGTTTCGGGAGGCGGCGGTCCGTCCGTGCCCGTCCCGCCGGTGACCCCCGTCGCTAATTCCGAGGCGGGCGGTGCCGGCACCGCCGGTCCCGGCGGGGGCGTGCCGGATATTCCGGCTGGTCCGATCGGATTTC
Source organism: Elusimicrobiota bacterium (assembly GCA_013044195.1). Classification (GTDB taxonomy): domain Bacteria; phylum Elusimicrobiota; class Elusimicrobia; order UBA1565; family UBA9628; genus GWA2-66-18. The sequence goes on from JABEUV010000073.1 coordinate 4,389, forward strand.
TGAATGCCGTTGGAAATGCCGTCGTTCAGCAGCAACCAAACAACTACGGCGCGCGCGCCCAGCGCGGCATCGACTACGCCAACCAGGGGCAATACCAGCTTGCTTTCAATGATCTGGGCGCGGCGATCGCCGCGGGCGTCAAGACGCCGGACGCGCTCGACGCGTACGGGGCGTCTGCCTATCATTTGGGAGACTATGCGCTGGCGGCGTCGGTCGCGCAATCGGTTTTGACGAACAATCCCAACGACCAGTCGGCGCTGGCGCTTTATCATTTCGCCAAGGATCGCGCGCCGGCCGTTTCACTGCCGTCGGCGCTGGGAGAGCTTGCGGCGTCGTCTTCCGGGCCGGGGGCGTTGCCCGGCGGCGGCGCGGCCGCTCAGGGCGCGCGGCCGTCGGGGATGAGCGCGGGAGAAGTCGCGCAGTACACGCGGCAGGCGCAGGCGGGCGGCTCGGACGCGGTCGCGCGCTCGGCGCAGTCGGCGCGCGACGCGGCCAACGCCATGCGCATGAACGATTTTCAGTCGGCCTACGACTTGGCGACGAAGGCGGTGCAGTTGAATCCGTCGAACGCGCAGGCGCTGAACTACCGGGCCATCGCGCTGTCGCGCATGGGGCGCAACGCAGAGGCGGCGCAGGACGCGAGCGCTGCGCTGGCGCTGGCGCCGGGAAGTGCCGCGGCTTTGCAGACGCGCAGTCAGGCGCTGTCGAAACTGGGGCGCTACCGCGAGGCGCTGGCGGACGCGGAGGCCACGCTGGCGGTCGATCACAATAACGCGTTCGCCTGGCGCAACGAGGCGTTCGCGCTGGCGGGATTGGGCGACCGCGCGGGCGCGATCACGGCGCTGCGCCGCGCCGCCGCGGCGGACCCGCGCTTCCAGTCGCAGTTGGAGCGCGCGCTGCAGTTGCCGCAGGACGCGGATTTGAAGATGCTCTTCGATGACGGCCCCGCGGCGGCGGCATCGTCGGCGCCGGTTCCTTCGCGGCCGGGCCGTTTCCTGCGCCTGTTCGCGCTGACGGCGATCGGCGGTCTGCTGATCGCGCTGGGCACTTTGCACGTCGTTTCCTCCACATGGCGCGACGCGGTGCGCGCGACCATGCGGCGCGTGACCGGCGGCGGCTCGCCGGTCTCGGCGGGCGCGCCCGGAGCACCCGCCGCGGCCCTGCCGGGTTCCGGCGCGTTTTGGACCCAGTATCAGCTGGTCAAGGAGATCGGACTGGGCGGGATGGGTGTGGTGTATGAGGCCGTCGATCGCTCGCTGGAGCGCCGCGTCGCCGTCAAGCGCATGCGCGACGAGATCCGCTTCGACCCGCGCGACCGCGCCCGCTTCGTCAACGAGGCGCGCCTGGTCGCCCAGCTTCATCACCCCAACATCGTGGACATCTACGCGATCGTCGAGGACGGCCCCGACGTCTACCTGGTCTTCGAGTACGTGGCCGGCCGCACGTTGCACGACGCGCTCAAGGAGGGCGCGATGGACTTCGCGTCGGCCGCGCGCGTCCTGCGCGAGGCGGCGTCCGCCGTGGACCACGCGCACGGCCGCGGCGTCATTCACCGCGACCTCAAGCCGTCCAACGTGATGTTGACTCCGGAGGGCCGCGTCAAGGTCATGGACTTCGGCATTGCCCGCCAGGCCAAGGACGCGCTGACGCGCCGCTCCATGACCAACACCATCGCAGGCACGCCGCCCTACATGGCCCCGGAGCAGGAACAGGGCACCGTGCGCCGCGAGGCGGACGTCTACGCTTTGGGCGTCTGCCTTTACGAGATGCTCTGCGGCCAGCTGCCGTTCGGCGGCATGGGCGGCGCGATGCTCCTCAACAAGCTCAACGGCCGCCTGACCCCCGTCCGCTCGCGCGTCCCGTCCCTGCCGGACGGCATCGACCAGGTCCTGGCCCGCGCCTTGGCCCCCGACCCCGACAAGCGCTTCCACACCGCAGCGGAGTTCGCCGACGCCGTCTGGGCGCTGTCCGCCGCGCGCGCCGCCTGATCCACGCCCCGGATAAAGTTCGGTAAACCAATCTGGGTTGTATTGACAAGAGGAGCGTCGCCCTTTACACTTCCAATATGACGCAAAAGCCCCTCGGGTCTGTCTTGTCTTCCATGCTGATAATGACGATTCCGTTTGCTGCCCTTCGCGTCGCTGAAGCGAACAATATGGGCGTTGACAAGACATACAGTCGCAAGTTTATGTTGGGCGAAATCCACAATGAATTCGGTGCGCTGAATTCAGCCTACAGCGGCAAACCGCATGTATTGGATTTTTTGAAGGCGGCCGAAAACAACTACGTGGACTGGGTCAACAGTAATCCGCCGGACAGGAATTATGTCCGTGCGGAGGTCCTCAATGTTCCGAAGGTCGCCAGTATCGTTCTGAATGGGTGGATGAATATCCACCAGATTCGCGAAGCGGGGGGCGGGAAAAACGAGTTGGACCAAGCGATGGAGGCGATGAGGACGAACCTTGTGAATGTCCTGGGAAAGGATCTTTCCAAAACCACGGCCGACGCTGGTCCTCGATTTTGGGTTGAGCACCATGAAATCGATGTGAATGACGCGGATACGCATATCGTCGTTTCTCTCGTCACCGCGTTTCACCAGCCTTCCGCGTCTGCCGGGGGTGCCTCATTGCCGTTCGGAGCGGCCGTGAATTCGAACGGACCGTCTGCGGCGATCGCTCTGGGCCAAAGCGCGTTGGCTGCTGGGGATTTGCCGACGGCGCTCGCGGACGCCAACCAGGCCGTGCAGGCGGGCGGCGGAGTCAGCGCGCTGGATTTGCGCGGAGACGTGGAATTTAAGATGAATCAGTTCTCCAACGCGTCGGCCGACGCGCAGGCGGCGCTGAAGTTGAATCCCCAGGACGCGGACGCGGCGTCTTTGCTCCATTTCACCGCGGATCGGGTGGACGGGACGGCGGCCTCGGACGGCGGCGGGCCGGCCCGAGGCGCGGGCTCGCGCGGGGCGATGAATAGGCCGGGGGCCGGGGCGCAGGATGGAAACTCGGCGCTGGCGGCAAGCGCCGCGGCCGGAGCGGCGCGCGTGGCGGCGGAGGAGGCGGCGGGCAAGGCGCGCGCAGCACTGGGGCTGGGCGACGGCGAGGCGGCGTCGGCGGCGATCGAAAAGGGCCTGGCGGCGGACCCGGGCAATCCCGTCCTGCTGGGCCTGCGCGCGCAGATCGAGGCGCGCAAGGGTCAGTGGGCGAAGTCGCTGGCGGACGCGGAGGCCGCGCTGGCCAAGGATCCGAAGAATATCGCTCTGCTGCGCGCCAAGGCGCTGGCGCAGTTGCGCACCAAGGACTACGCGGGCGCCATCGCGACGGCCAACGAGATGTTGGAGCTCGACCCCAACAATGCCGACGCCTTTGCCATTCGCGGACAGGCGTATGGTCTGCTGGGCAAATACGACATGATGACCGCCGACCTTCAGAGCGCGGCGGCGCTCGATCCGTATTACAAGGACATCGCGGCTCGGGCGAAGGCGGGGACTCTCGTCGCGCCGGCTGATTCGGACGTGTTGTTCCTCTTGCCCGGGGAAGGAAACGGCGGCGCGGGCTTCGCGTCCGCTCCGGCGGGGCGCGCGCGGCGCTTCGGCTGGATGCTGGCCTTGGCGGCGGCGGGCGGCCTGCTCATGGCGTTGGGGCTTCTGGGAACGGTCCTGGCGCCGGCGCGTCGACGCGCGGCCGAGGCGCTGGCGCGGCTGACGCGAACGGGGCCGACCGTCGGCGCGCTGCCGGAAAGCGAACCGGCGGCCGTCGCGTCGCCGGTCGCAGGCCTCATCCGCGGCCAGTACGAGCTTTCCCGGGAGATCGGCGTGGGCGGTATGGGCCGGGTCTACGAGGGCACCGACCGTTCCTTGGGCCGCCGCGTGGCGATCAAGAAGATGCGCGACGAACTGCGCGCCGATCCGCGCGAGCGCATGCGCTTCGTGGCCGAGGCCAAGACCGTCGCGGCACTCCATCATCCGAACATCGTCGACATCTACGCGATCGCCGAGGAGGGCGCGGACGTCTACCTGGTGTTCGAATACATCGACGGCAAGACCGCGCATGATCTGGTCTATGAGCGCGGCCGCCTGGAGCCCGCCGTCGCGGCGAGCGTGGCGCGCGCCTGCGCGGAGGCACTGGAGTTCGCGCACTCGCGCGGCGTGATTCATCGCGACATGAAGCCGTCGAACGTGATGATCGACGCCGCGGGCCGCGTGAAGGTCATGGATTTCGGCATCGCGCGCGCCGCCAAGGACGCGCTGGCGCGCGGCACCATGACCAACACCGTCATCGGCACGCCGCCCTACATGGCGCCGGAGCAGGAGCAGGGGCAGGTGCGCCGCGAGTCGGACGTGTATGCTCTGGCGATCTGCACCTACGAGATGCTGGTCGGTGAACTGCCGTTTTCCGGCGTGGGCATGGGGATGTCCCTCAATAAGTTGAACATGGCCTACGAGCCGGCGACGAAGCGGGTGCCGGGATTGCCTGCAGCCGTTGATGCGGCATTCGCACGCGCCTTCCAACCCGATCCGGGCAAGCGCTGGAGCTCGCCGCGCGAGTTCGTCACGGCGCTGGATGCCGCGTTGACCTCGCCCGCCGCGGCGCGCGCCTGACGTCCGCATCGGGCTCTGCCGTCGAAATTGATAGAATCCGCCGATGCCGCGGCTGAGATTCTATCTGCTGGTCGTGCTTGCCTTGGTCGCGATCGGGGCGGGCTCCTGGACCTTGCGCAAACTGCTGATCGGCCTGCCGCCGTTGCAGGCTCTTGAGGACTACGCGCCGTCCTTGACCACGCGCATCTACGACTCCAAGGGCCAGGTCGTCGCCGAGTTGTCGATCGAGAAGCGCGCGCTCCTGCCGCTGTCGAAGATTCCCGTCGACCTGCAGAACGCGGTGATCGCCGTCGAGGACGACGGCTTCTTCCATCATTGGGGCATCTCGCCCAAAGGCATGCTCCGGTCGGCGCTGCGCGACCTGCTGGCGCGGCGCGTGGTGCAGGGTGCTTCGACGATCACCCAGCAGTTGGCCAAGCAGATATTTCTGAAGCCGGAGAAGAAATTCTCGCGCAAGATCCGCGAGGTCCTGCTGGCCCTGCAGATCGAGCGCAATTTCTCCAAGCAGGAAATCCTGCAGTTCTACCTGAACCAGGTGTATTTCGGCGAGGGCGCCTACGGCGCTCAGTCGGCGGCGCGCAACTATTTCGGCAAGGACATCTCGGACCTGAGCCTGGGCGATTGCGCGCTGCTGGCCGGCCTCATCCGCGCGCCGCACGCCAACTCTCCTTTCGTCAATCCCGAGAACGCCCGCCGCCGCCGCGCCGTCGTGCTCCAGCGCATGGTGGACGCGGACATGATCACGCCCGCCCAGCGCGACGCGGCCGACGCCGAAGCCCTGCCGGCGGCCCGTCCCCAGGGCCTGGCCACGCAGGCGCCCTACTTCGTCGAGCACGTGCGCCAGCGCCTGGAGCGCACCTACGGCACGGCCGCCGTGTGGCGTGGGGGGCTCAAGGTCTACACGACGCTCGATCTGGACGTGGAGAGCGACGCCGAGGCGAAGATGGAGAAGGCTCTGTCGGCCTTCGACGCTCAAGCCCAGGCGGAGCGCGACGCGAAGACGAAGGCTCTGCTGGCGACCGGCGCGGCCCTGCCTCCGGATGTGTCCACCGGCCCGGTCGTCAAGATTCAGGGCGCGTTTGTTTTGATGGACGTGAAATCCGGCGCGGTCCGCGCGATGATCGGCGGTCGCGACTCAAAGTTCAACCGCGTGACCCAGGCCCGACGCCAGCCCGGCTCCACGTTCAAGCCGTTCGTGTGGGCGGCGGCGCTGAACTCGGGGCTGACGGCCGCCAGCCTGGTCGACGACTCGCCGCTGGCGTATTATTTCGATGGCCGCGACTGGCGCCTGCTTGAGGGCGCGACGGACCAATACTCGATTGCGCTCGCCACCCAGCCGTTTGCGGCTTCCCCGGACTTCAAGATCTGGGTGCCCAACGACTTCGAGGGCAAGTTCCTGGGCCGCATCACCTTGCGCAAGGCGCTGGAGGAATCGCGCAACATCGCCTCGATCAACCTGATCACCCAGGTGGGCCCGCCCGTGGTCGTGGAGATCGCGCGCCGCGCCGGAATCGTCTCGGCGCTTGAGCCGGCGCCGGCTCTGGGGCTGGGCGCGTCGGTGGTCACGCCGCTGGAGATGACCGACGCCTTCGCCGCTTTCGCCAACGGCGGGGTCGCGGTCACGCCGTACACCATCGAGCGCGTGGAGGACTCCAGCGGCCGTGTGCTGGAGTCTCACGCGCCGTCCGAGCGCGAGGCGATGACGCCCCAACTCGCCTACCTGGTGACGAACCTGATGAAAGGCGTCGTCGAACACGGCACCGGACGCAACGCGCGGCGTCTGGGCCGGCCGCTCGCGGGCAAGACCGGCACGTCCAACGACAATCGCGACCTGTGGTTCATCGGTTTCACGCCCGACCTCGCGGCCGCCGCGTGGATGGGCTACGACGACTTCTCCTCCTTGGGGCGCAAGGACTGGACCGGAGGCTCGACCGTCGTGCCGTGGTGGACCGACATCATGTCCGACGTGCTCAAGGACTCGCCCAAGCGCGATTTTCCGGTGCCGCTGGGCATCAAGTTCGCGGCGATCGATGCGCAGACCGGCCTGCGCTTCGGTCCGCAGTGCCCGAAGAGAAACAAACTGCTCGAGGCGTTCCTGGACGGCACCGTTCCAAAATACTGCACGATCGACCATGACAAGCCGCTGGCGCCGCAGCTCCTGGCGCTGCCGGCGGTCGGTCCGTCCGTCTCGTCGCCCCAGCCCGCCGCGTCCTCGACCACGGTTCCGGCGGTCGTCGGGGCGGCGGCCGCGGCGGTCCCGGCCGCGATCCCGCCGTCGGCCGCTCCGGCGAAGGCGACGGGCGACGAGCCGCCTCCCCTGCCCTCGGATGAGGATTTGGAAAAGGGAAAGACGCCGGACCGCAACGGCGAGCCGGACGGTTTGGAATAGCGGAGCGGCGCGTGGACGACCCCGGCGGCGTCAAGCGCGGCTTCGCGATCGGCGCCGCGTGCGGCCTCCTGGTGGTGGCGTGGCTTTGGCTGTCCCGGCCCGAGGACGTCGGACTGTCGTCGAGCGGCTTTGACGCGGGCGGCCTTGTCGGAGGGCTGGCCAGCGGCTCTCGCCCGGGACTGTTCGACGCGCGTCGTCCGACCGTTCGGCCGCTGATCGGGCGTGACGGCGGTCCGGCGCGCGTCGAGAATGCGGTCGCTGCGTCTGGGGCTTCGACCGCCGCCGCGCCCCCGGACGGCGCCGCGGAACTGACGAGCCTCGGGGCGCCGTCCGATCCGGCGGGACTCCAGCGCCTGGGAACGCAGAAGGGACTTCTATCTCGGTTGGTCGCAGCGGCGGCCGCGCATCCGGCCGCGCTGCGCGCCCTGCTCAACAACAAGCTTTTGGTCGACGCCTATTTCTCCCGAGACCTGGTGAGCCGCAATTGCGCCAGCGGCGCGGCGCTCAAATCTTACCTGATGAACGGGTCCGATCCCCAGGGCGTGTCCGAGGAAGTTTCGCTTGTTCGGGGCTATCTCGGCGATCCCGCGGCGGCGTCGTCGGCCGTCGGCGCCGCTGCGGGCACGGAATTCGCTCAGCGCTTGGCGTCGTGTCCGTCGGTGCGGCAACTCGCTGCGGATCCCGGAGCCGGGTTGCAGATCGCCGCGGCCAACCCGGCCTTGCTCGGTCTCGTGGCGGATCCGGCGGCGGCCGCGGCGCTCTCCTCCAATGCGCAGGCCTCGGCCGCGCTTGCGGGCGTAAAAGCGGCGCTGTCCGCGCCGCAGACGCCTTGACGAGACGCTTGATTCCGTCTATCATTCGAGCGTGAACGACAAGAAAAAGATCGCCGCCGCCGGTGCCGTCGCCGTCGTCCTCCTCGCCGCTTTTTTCATGCTCCATCAAAAATCCGCGCCGCCGCCCGCGCCCGTCGCCGCGGCGCCCGTCCCGGCCCCTGCGCCCACACCCGTTCCCGCACCTGTCGCCGCGCCGACGCCTCCGCCCGCACCGGAGATTCCTTTGCCCGAACTGGCTCAAAGCGACGATTTCCTTCGCGAGCAAGCCAAGGGCCTGTCCGCCGATCCAAGCTTCGCGGGCTGGCTCAAGGCCCGCCATCTGCTCAGCCGCCTTGTTGCCGGGACCGATCTGATCGTGGCCGGGAAAATCCCGTCGGACAGCCTCGGCTTTATTGCGCCGCGGCGGCGTTTCACCGCCGCTCGGCGCGGCGGCCGTCTGGTGGTCGGCCCGAAATCCTTCGCGCGCTACGACGCGCTGGCCTCGGCGTTCTCTTCCATCGACGCGAAAGGCGCCGCGACGCTTTACCAGAAGACCGAGCCGCTTTTTAAACAGGCTTGCCAGGAACTGGGAGACAAGACCTGCGATTACCGCGCCGCGTTCCAGCGCGCGGCCGGGGAGATACTTCAGACGCCGTCTCCGGCCGGGGACTTGGAAGTCCGAGCCAAGCCCAACGGCTTAATCTACACCTACGCCGACGACGCGTTGGAGCGTTTGGACCCGGTCCAAAAGCTGGTTCTGCGCATGGGCCCGCAAAACGAGCGCAAGGTTCAGGATAAGGTGCGCGAACTGGCGGCGGCGCTGGGAATCACCGCCGATCAGCTCCCGACGGCTCCCGCCCCCTAGTATTTTTACGGGATCAGGACGATCTTGCCGATCCGGGGCAGTAAGGCGGTTCCGGCTTGGCGGGGTATGTTCCCGCGCGCACGTAGGCGTCCACGGGATTGACGCCGACGGCTTTCACGGCCACGACGACCTGTCCTGGCCCGGGCGTCGGATCGGGGACGTCCTCGAGTTTTAAGACTTCGGGACCGCCGAACGCCCGGACCAGGATGGCCTTCATGGCTTAGAGCTTCTCAAGAAGCTCGTTCTTCTCGAAGCGCACCTTCGCGAGCTTCGCGTAGGCGTCGTCGCACGCGCGGTAGCCGGCCGTCGCGACGAACACCGCGTTCCAGCCCTTGGCCGGCAGGCCCAGGATCTGGTCGTATTGCGTCTGGTCGATGCCTTCCATGGGGCAGGCGTCCACGCCGAGCGCGGCGGCGGAGGTTAGGAACACGCCGAGCGTGATGTAGACCTGGCGGATGGCCCAGGCCTGGACGCGCGCGGGCTCCTGGGAGACCGAGCCGAGCATCATCTTCTTGTACTGCTCCAGGGCTTCCTTCGGCAAGCGGCGCACCTCGGAAATCCTTTCAATGAAGCGCTCGACGTGGTCGGGCCCCAAGTCCTTCTTGACCGCGAACACCACCAGCTTGTCGGCGTCGACGATCTGCGACTGTCCCCACGACGCGGGCTGAAGCTTAACGCGCAGGGCCTTATCCTCGACGACGAAGAACTTATAAGGCTGGAGTCCGTAGGACGACGGGGCGAGTACGAGCGACTCCTCGAGGGCGCTCCACAGCGGCGCGGGGATCTTGCGGGCGGCGTCGAACTTCTTGGTCGCGATGCGCCAGCGCAGGCTGGACAGCAGGGCGTCCGGGGTGACGGCGGCGGTTGCGTCGGGTGCAATGACGGTCATTTGAAACCTCCGTTGTTACATTTAGTGACGAAAAAAATCACGCCGGTCTGGGCAGTTGGCCCACGACGTCGGCCAAAGTCGCGCGCTTGAGTTCGGGAACCACCTTGGATTCCACGCGCTTGAACACGCCGTCTAGGATCGCCTTCATCCGGCAGGAGACGGGGCATTGGTCGTTGCCTTTTTCCGGCAGAGCGAAGAACCCGCCTTCCTCCACGGCCGCATAGACGTCGTAAAGACGAATCTTCCCGGCCGGGCGGGCGAGACGAAAGCCGCCCTTGGCGCCGTGCGCGGACTCGACGATGCCGGCGCGCGAAAGCTGGGCGAGCAAGCGGCGGATCACCACCGGGTTCGTCGCCACCGAACTTGCGATCTCTCGCGAACTGTGGCGCGCGTCCTCATGCCAAGCGATGACCGCCAGCGCGTGGACCGCGACCGCGAAACGGGAGTTGGCCGCCATATGTAACCATTATAGTTCCCAATTAAAGACGAGTCAAGCGCTATTTGCTAAGATGACCCCGTGGCCGGCGAACTGAAGCCGCTTGTCGCGGCGGCCTTCCTCTGGTATCTGCTGACCATCGCCGCGTATTCCATGGTCGGACCGGCGCGCGACGCCCTGCTGATGACGCGCTTCGGTCCGGCGATGCTGCCGTGGGTGTATCTGGCGGGAGCGGCGCTGACGGGTGCGGCGGTGTGGACTTACGGCCGCTTCGCGCGTTCCTCAAGACGGCGGCTCATCGGCGGCACTTTGGCGGCGCTGGCGCTGACCTTGGGCGGCGGGGGACTGCTCGTCGCGGAGGCGGGCTCCCGCGCGCTGTCCTTCCTATATTTTTTATGGTGCGACGTGTTCGGCATCATGTCGGTGACTTTGTTCTGGACCTATGCCGACGACGTGTTCACCGCCGAGGAATCCCTGCGCGTATTCGGCCTGCTCTCGGCGGCCGCACCCGTGGGCGCGATTCTGGGCGATCTGGCCGTGCGCCGTTGGGTGCGGGCGGTGGGACCCAGCGCCATTCTTGTGGCGGCCGCGGCGTTGTTCGCGTTGGCCGTTCCGCTGTTCTTGTTTATGGAGTCGCGGGCGGGTGGGCGCGGAAAATCGGGAGCGCCGCCGCGCGCTGCGGCGCCCGTCCCGGCGGCGGGACTGCTCAAGACCATTATCGCCTCGCCGTTCCTGCTCTGGCTGGCCGCGCTGGTGGCCTTCGAGCGGTTGGTGCCTGATTTCAGCAAGTATCTCTACAGTGTCGAGGCCTCGCGCGCGTTCGGCGGCGACGCGCGCGTGATGGCGTCGTTCTTCGCCGGAGTGGACCTTTGGACCGGCGTTGGTTCGTTCATCGCGGGGATTATCTTCACGGCGCCGGCGCTGCGTCTGTTCGGGATCGGCGGGTTGCTGGCCAGCGCCGGTCTGGCCAATCTTGCACTGCTGGCTCTCTATCCGGCCGCGCCGGGCCTGCGCTTGTGCGCGGTTTTCATGGCGTTGGAAGGAACGGCGCGCTACACTTGGTTTAAGACCGCCAAGGAGAGCACCTACACCGCCACCGGCAAGGACGTGCTCTACCGCGTGAAGGCGTTCATCGAGATGTTCGTCTACCGCATCGCGCGTGGCGGCGCGGGACTTCTCCTGCTGGCGGCCGGTTGGGTTGGGTTGGGCGCTCGCGGCGTGGCCGTGCTCGGCATTCCGTTCGGCCTGGCCTGGTTGTATACGGCCGCGCGCACGGCCCGCGAGCATGCGCGCGTCAGCGAAGGGTCTTGAAGGCGAGGCGGTCTCTGACGCGGTAAAGCGCGACGCCGAGGCCGAGAGCGGTCAAATAGCCGTAGGGCGTGAAGGCGGCGATCATGCCGAGCAGGAGCACGAGCGCGAAAGAATTCGTGTCGTGCGCCTCGTCGCGGATGAGGCCGAGCATAGCCAGGCCCTCGAAGCCGAGCAGTACGCCGAGGACGGGCTTTGGAAAGGCCTGGAGAATCTGTGCGAAGGCTCCGCCGAAGAATAGTCCGAGAGCAAGAAACAGCGACCCGTAGATCACGACCGAGCCGCCCGTGCGCGCGCCGAACGCGTAATGTCCGGCGATGCCGCCCGAGCCGTGGCAGGACGGCGCGCCGCCGAAGAGCGGGGCGACCAGGTTCATCGCCGCGTAGGTAAAGCCGATGGTGCGCACCGCGGGCGCGCGGTCGGGGAAAAGATCAAGCGCGGTGCGCCGGGTGGCCAGCACGGAATTGGCCAGCGACAGCGGCAGTTGCGGCAGAGCAAGCAGCCAAAAGCCTCGCGCCACGTCTCTGGCGTCCGGCGCGGCGAAAACGGGAAGGTGCAGGCCGAAGCCGGCGGCGAGGGCGCGCGGGCTCAAGGTCGTCGCCAGCGCATAGGCCAGGCCCAGGCCGATCACGATCAGCGCGGACGGCACGCGCTCGTTTCCGGACAGCGCGACGACGATGAGCGCGCAGACCGCCGCCAACGCCCAGCCCGCCGCACCGCCCGCGGGCAGGAACTGGCGCGCGGCCAGCGACGCGAGCTGAAGGCCCAGCCCGCACTGAATGCCGCGCACCACGGTCTTGGGCACCGCGCGGGCGAACGCGTCTAAGAGGCCGGTCGCGGTCATCAGGAGCATAATCACGCCGAGCGCCAGGCCCGCGCCGGCGATCACGGACGGGGGCAGACGTTCGGCGATGGCGATCGCGGCCAGGGCTTTGAGCGGCTCCACCGGCATCGGCATTCGGTAGAACACGCCGGCCGCGATTTGCAACGCGCCGGCGCAGGCCAGCACCGAGCCTCCGTCCAGGCCGCAGGCCAAAGTCAGGCCCGCCAGCAAGGGAAAATCCGTTCCTAGGTCGCCGAAGGCTCCGGCCAGCTCGCGCCGGTCGAATCGCAGCGGCGCGCGGCTCACGCGTTCTTGGACCAGCCCTCGGGGTCCAGCAGAGCCTTGATCGCGCCCTCAAGCTCGCCCAGGTCCACGGGCTTGCGCAGGAAGCGCACCCGAGGATCCGGGGGGACATCGACGGCGAAGCGCAGGGCCTCGACGCCGCTCAGGAAAACGACAGGTATCTCCTCGAAGGCTTCTTGGCCGCGCAACTGCTCCAGCAGTTCGTGGCCGTTGATCTTGGGCATGTCGAAATCCAGGATCGCCAGCTCGGGCGCGGCTTTATCCGCGAGCGCGGACGCCTCCTGGGGGTTGCAGCAGCGCGAGACGGCGTGGCCGCGGCGGGACAGGAAGTCGCCGAGAATTTCGGTGAACGGCTCGTCGTCGTCGACCAATAAAATACGCGCCATGCGCGTATCATACTTCATGAAAGCCCTGTCATTTAAGGGCTTTCTTTTACCCGCCCGCGCGGGCGGCGTTACTGATTGGTATTGTATGCGTAGGACTTCACGGTGCCGTCCGCGTTGAAGCGCACGAAAAGGTCCCGCGTGCGCGGAGTGGAGAACACGCCGACGTGGTCGTCGACGTAGGTCCAGGTCGCGTCGCCGTCCTCGATGCCGGTGCGGTAGGGCTTGCCGTAGGCCGACTGAATCTGGGCTTGGGTCGTCTTGCCGAGCGCGATGGTCTTGATCCCGTCCGAGGGGAAGGTTCGGCCGACCGAGACGCAACCGGAGAACGCCAGCAGAAGGCCGACGCACGAGGCGAGAGAGGCGATTCTAATGTTCATGGCCGTATTATAACTCTTCGCCCTTGGAAACACAAAACCCCTGGGCTTTGATCGCCCAAGGGCCGGTCCCGTCATTTCTTGTCACGGGTTCGAAATCGACATTGCTATTATAGCAGGAGGTTCGCCGCGGCGCAAGCGCGATCCGGCCTTCTTTCGAAAACAAATGATTCGACGATCCCGAAGTCTTCTCCTCGTTGCGGCTACGGCCGGCTTTCTCGGCGCGTGCGCTGTGCCCTTCGCCTGGGCCCCGCGTCGGAGCGTGCCGCCCGCGCCAAGGTCCGCGCCCGCGCCGACGCCTGCCGCGCCGCCGCGTCTTGGACTGGAGATCGGCGACCGAGCCCTGCGTCATGGACGATTGTCGGAGGCCGAGGTCGAACTCTCGTCCGCGCTGGCGCGCGCGGAAAGCCTCGGAAGCCGGGACGCGGCGCTGGCCACGGCTCTGGACGCGATGGGCGATCTGCGCGAAGCGCAGGGAGACGCCGCCGGCGCGGAGGTCTACGACCGCCGCGCGCTGGCCGTCTGGGAGGATTGCGCGGGCCCCGACGCTCCCGAGACCGGGGCGGCGCGCGCCTACCTGGCCGGCGTCTGCGCAGCACAGGGGCGCGCGGCCGAGGCCGAGGAACTCCTGCTGCGCGCGGTGGCCTCGGCGCAGGCCGATCCGGCGCGGGCGGAAGAGGCCGCGGCGCGGCTTGACGATCTGGGCGGGCTGGAGCGCTCGCGCGGCCGCCTGGACGCGGCGCAGGCCGACTACCGGCGCGCGTTGGAATTTGCCGAGACGGCCGACGGCGCCGAGAGTCTGTCCGTTGCCCGACGTCTGGACGCGCTGGCGCTCTTCGAGCATTCGCGGGGTCTTTACGACGCCGCCGAGCCCTTATACCGCCGCGCGCTCGAGATCAAGGAGAAACGGCTGGGTCCGGGAGACGGCCGGATTCTGGCCGCGCTCGACGCTCTGGCCCTCTTCGAAGAGGCGCGCGGCCGCGACGCGGAGGCGGAGGCTTTGTACCGCCGCGCAATCGATGCGGGCCGACGCGCGGACGGGACGGACGCGGAGGGGCTGAAGTCCGCGCTGGCCGATTACGCCCATCTGCTGCGCCGTTTGGGACGGGCCTCCGAGGCCGATGCGCTCGACGCTCGATCGAACCCTTCGCCCCGATCCGCGCCGCTGCCGGCGGGGCCTTCCATTTCCGCGCCGGCGCTGTCGACCGGCACGGCCTCGGCACCCGTGCCCGCGGTATCGACCGCGACGGCCGCCGCTCAGGGGTCGAAGCGGTAGCCCAGTCCCGGCAGGGCGACGATGTGTGCGCCGAGCTTGGCGCCGACTTTCTTGCGCAGCGTCCAGACGTGTGCGGCGACCGTGTGCGGATCGGAGTAGGCCTCCGGGTCGTAGCCCCAGACGGTTTCGAGAAGATAGGCGATCGTCAGCGCCTCGCCGGGTTGGCGCAGGAAGGAGGTCAGCAGGTCGAACTCCTTGCGCGTCAGCGCGACCCGGCGGCCGCCGATCGTCACGGTTCGTGCGACGACGTCGAGGGTGAGGCCGTGAGCCTTCAGCGTCTTGTCGAGGTCCGTGGGTGCGGCGTAGCGGCGCAGGACGGCCTCGATCTTCGCGCGCAGAAGCGGCGCGGGAACGGGCTTGGAGAGGTAGTCGTCGGCGCCGCTGTTGAGGCCCTCGATCTGCTCTTCGACCTCGGTGTGCACGCCGGACATCAGCACGAACGGCACGTGCGCGGTGCGCGGATCGTCGCGCAGACGCGACAGCAGGCTCAGGCCGTCGCCGCCCGGCATCGAGACGTCGCTGAGCACCAGATCCGGCGGCGATTCGAGCGCGACCGCGAGCGCTTTGTCCGCGGAAGGCGCGCTGCGCACGGAGTAGCCGGCGGCCTCCAAGATGTCGCCGTAAATACGGCGGTTGTCGGCCGTGTCGTCGACGATCAGTATGCGCGCGCGGGGCGTCACGCGGCGATTATTGCATTTTGACTCGCGCGTCCGAAATGAGTCCGGCCAATTCGGCCGATTTGATCTTGATTTGATCCCGCGCGGCGCGGGTGCACCGTCCGCACAATGGACTATACTGTCTCCATGGCCTTGCTCGACGCGCGCGCCACCCTCCTTGCCGCCGCCGCCGCCCTGGCGGCGTGCGCGTTCGCGGCACGCGCGCGGCCGCGTCGTCCTCTGGGCTACGCGGACTACGCGAGACTCTACGCGCGCCTGGCCTCCGGTCAGACCCCGGCCGATCTCAGCGACGTCGTCCCGGGCCTGTCGGGAGACCTGAAGGACGCGGCGGTCGTGTCGCGGCACTGGTGGACCGACAGCACGCCCTACGACGAACTCGCTCACCGAGAGATTCTTCCCGACGGCGTCCTCGACGCGCTGGGCATTGCCCACGAGGTCACCTCGGGCGTCGAGCACGTGCCGGCGGGGCTCATGCACACCTACGGCTATGTCTTTTCCCAGCTTCAAACCGCTTACGGCCTCAAGGGCAAGCGCTGGGTCGAGTCGCGCCTCGACGAGCGTCTGGGGTTGCCGGCGGGGACGTTTTCTCCTCGGCCTCCAGCCGGAGAATTTCTGTCGAACGTCACCGCGACGCTGTCCGCGCTTGTGGGTCTCGACGCGCATCCCACGCGGGCGGCGGAGCTTGCGCCGCGCGCGCGGCGTCTGGGCGCCGTTGAGGAAGCCGTGCGCTGGCGGCGACCGGACGGCGTGGAAGTGTCCGGCGTCGTGCGGACTCACCTGGTGCCGCTGGCCCCGGTTGCGGGGCTCAAGACCGACGACGCGTACCTGCTGATCTACGAACTGGAGTTGAGCGGCGAGCGCCGCCTGGTGACGGCGTTCCCGGTCCAGGAGGGCTTTGCGCGGACCTTCCTAAATGCCAAGCCTGCCGTCGACGCCGCCTTCCGGCCGCGCTTCAACCTCTACGTCGATCCGACGTGGGTCGTCGTCGAGCGCCGTAGCGCGGGCTTTCTGCCGGCGCGATAGTCGCGCCGGTCAGGCCGGGGCTTTGAGGAACTGAAGCGCCAGCGCCCAGGCCTGCGCGGCCGACGGGGCGTGGTAGCTGGCGCGCGCGTCGCAGTGGAAGCCGTGGTCGGCGGCGGAGAAAGCGGCCTCGACGAACGGCTTGCCCGCGTCGCGCAGGGATTTGGAGACGGCCGCGACGCTTTCCGGAGGGATGTGTTTGTCGAGTCCGCCCCAAACAAGGAGGATCGGCGCTTTCATTTTCGGCGCGTGGTCGATTAAGGACGGTGCGATGCCGCCGCCGTAAAACGAGACCGCGGCCTTAAGCGGCAGTGCGGTGTCGGCGAGGAACGCTGCCCGCCCGCCCATGCAGAAACCGATGGCGCAGACGTCTGGACATCCGCCGACCCTGGAGAGCCAGGTGTGTGCGGCCGTCATATCCGCCAGCAAGCCGGCATCGGTCAGGGCCTGGTAATGGGGCATCGCCGCGGCGAAATTGGTGTAGGGGCCTTCCCAGCCCGCGGGGGCGCTGCGGTGGAACAACTCGGGCGCGAGTGCCAAGTAGCCTTCCCGCGCGAAGCGATCGGTCACGTCTCGGATGTGCGCGTTGACTCCGAAGGCCTCCTGCAAGACGATCATTCCGGGCCGCGGGCCCGGTGCGGCCGGGCGCGCCCAATAAGCGCGCATCGGCGCGCCGTCGACGGGAAGGTCGACGAAGCCGGTCTCGATTCCCGGCATGGTCTAGGCTCCGCCGTCCGTCTGCGGCGATTCGTGCGAGGGGTCCGGCGGGAGGTTCTGTATCTCCGCCGGAAACAACTCGACGATGTCGTCGACGATGTCCTTGACCGACAGCACCCCGACGGGAACCAGGCCTTCACTGATGATCGGGACATGGCGGTAGCCGCCGACGTGCATACGGTTGAGAGCCCAGGCAAGCCGGTCTTCGGCGGCGAGCGTCTCGGGATTGGCGGTCATGTACTTATCGATGCGCGCGACGGCCAGATCGACGGGATGACCCACCACGCGATTGAGCAGATCGCGTTCCGTGAAGATGCCGATCAGGCAGCCCTCGTCGTCGACGACCAGCACGCAGCCGATGCGCCGCTGCTGCATCAGCGCGACGGCCTGGGCCAGCGTCGTTTCGGGGCCGACGCTCACCGGGGAGCCGCGCAGATGCCGTCCGATCGGCTCCGTCAGCAGAGCGCCGACGGCCTTCAGTTCGTCTCCGGAGGCGTCTCCGAATTCGCTGTCGTCCATGATCGTTATCTCGCGTGCGCGACGGCGTTCTTGAACATCTCCAGGCCGACCGCCTGCTTGCGGTAGGTCTGGCGCGTCCAGTTCGGGTGCTGGTGGATCTCCACGAAGCGCTCGGGGTGCGGCATGAGGCCCAGCACGTTGCCCTCGGGGTTGGTGAGGCCCGCGATGTTGAAGATTGAGCCGTTGGGGTTGTGCGGATAGCCCATCAGCTTGCCGTCCTCGGTCACATACTGCAAAGCGATGGACTTGTTCTTCTTGAGATCTTCCAGCTGGCGCGGGGACTTCAGCACCAGCTTGCCCTCGCCGTGCGCGACGGGCAGTTCGATCATCTCGGGCAGGCCCTTGAAGAACAGGCAGGAACTCTGCGTGTTCAGGCGCAAATGCGTCCAGCGCGCCTCGAACTTGCCGGAGTCGTTGAAGGTGAAGCTTGCGGTCTGGTCGCAGGCGTTGGAGTGCGGCAGGATGCCGGCCTTAACCAGCGCTTGAAAGCCGTTGCAGATGCCGATCACGGGTCGGCCCAGGCGCACGAACTGACGCAGATCGGTCAAAGTGTGTCGGATCTGGTTGGCGAGGACCTTGCCCGCGCCCACGTCGTCGCCGTAGGAAAATCCGCCGGGGATGGCCAGCACGGCGTAGTCCATCAGCTTCTTCTTGCCGGCCTTGATTTCGGCGATGTGCACGAGCTCGGGCGCGCCGCCGACCGCGCGGAAAGCGCCGGCGGTCTCCAACTCGCAGTTCGTACCCGCGGCGCGCAGGATCAGCACCTTGGGATTCTTCACTTGAGAACCGCGGGCAAAGTCTTCTGCCACGCCTCCTTGAGTTCGCGCAGGGACTCCTCAAGGACGGTCGAGCCGTCCAGGCCGACGACCTTGAGGATGGGGTTGGCCGTGGTCTGGCCCACGCGGCGCACGCAGGCGGCCTTGGCGCCCTTGCCGAAGTGGCGCAGGAAGGCGCCCTCGTCCTCGGGCTTGACCTCCACGAGGATGCGGCTGGGGCTTTCGGAGAACAAAAGGGTTTCATTGGAATAAATGCGCGGGTCGCGCGCCAGCTCGTCGAGGTCCAGGCGCGCGCCGAACTCCCCGGAGAAGCCCATCTCCGCCGCGGTCACGGCCAGGCCGCCTTCGGACAGGTCGTGCGCGGCGAGGACCAGGCCACGGTTGATGGCCGCGTGCAGGGCCTTGAAGCCGTCGAGCGCGCAGGCTGGGTTCGCCTTCGGAACCTCGCCGCCGCTGCGTCCGAGGATACGATGATAGAGCGAGCCGCCGAGCTCATCGTTGGTGCGGCCGATCAGGTACAACGCGTTTCCGGGGCCCTTGAAGTCCATCGTGACGGCTTTGCGCACATCGGGGACGGGCGCAAGCGCCGAGATCAGCAACGTGCCCGGGATCGGCAGCGCGCGGCCCTTCTCGTCCTTCGATTGGTTGTAGAGCGAGTCCTTGCCGGAGATAAACGGCGCCAAGTAACCCTTGCCCGCGTCGCGGCAGCCTTCGGCGGCGCGCACTAAAGCGCCGAGTTGCTTCGGGTCCTCGGGGCTGGCCCAGCAGAAGTTGTCGAGCAGAGCGGCGCGCGCCGGGTCGGCGCCCACGCAGGTGAGGTTGCGCAGGGCCTCGTCGACGCAGGCCAGCGCCATCCAGTAGGGATCGAGGCGGCCGTAATCCGGGTTGAGGCCGTGGGCCACGGAGAAGCCCGCGTAATCCTGCATGTCGCCGGTGGCCGCATACGGCCAGATCACGCAGGCGTCGCCGGGGCCGTCGTGGCGCACGCCCTGCAGTGGCTTGATCACGGTGCCGCCCTGGACCTCATGATCGTATTGTCGGATCACCCACTCGCGCGAGCAGACGTTAAGGTGCGCGACCATCTCGCGCAGAACGAGCGGCGCTTTCTTCTCCACGCCGCCGGACGCCTTGGAGGAAACCGGCGCGCTCCATGTCGCCGCGCGCTCCACGCGGGGCAGGCCCTTGTGCAGGAACTTCATGTCGAGCTGGACCACGCTCTCGTCGCGGTGGGTGACTTCCAGCCGTCCGGCGCCCGTGAACTCGCCGATGACGGCCAGCTCGCAGCCCTCGGCCGCGAACACGGCTTCCAGGGCCTTGAGGTTTTTCGGAGGGACGGCCAGCACCATGCGTTCCTGGGACTCCGACAGCCAAATCTCCCAGCCCTGCAGGTCCGCGGCCTTGAGCGGCGCGGCTTCCAGGCGCACGCGCGCGCCGCAAGTCGCGCCCAACTCGCCGACGGCCGAGGAGAATCCGCCCGCGCCGCAGTCCGTCACCGAGCGGTAGAGCTTCTTGTCCCGCGCGCGCAGGATGGCGTCGAGCACGCGCTTCTCGTTGATCGCGTGGCCGATCTGCACGGCCGAGGACGGCGCGTCGGCCCCCAAATTGGCCGAGGAGAACGTGGCGCCGTGCAGGCCGTCGCGCCCGGTGCGCCCGCCGACGGCCACGATCAGGTCGCCGGCTTTCACGTCCTTGGCGACGGCCCACTGCGGCATGATCCCCACGGTGCCGACGAACACCAGGGGGTTGAGGCGATAGTCGTCGTCGAACCAGATGCCGCCGCCCGCAGTCGGGATGCCCATGCGGTTGCCGTAGTCGCGCACGCCGGCCACCACGCCGCGCAAGGTTCGGCTGGGATGATGGGCGCCTTCGGGAAGCGGACCGGCGTAATCGGGCCGGCCGAAGCAGAAGACATCCGTGTTCAGCACGGGCTTGGCGCCCAGGCCGCAGCCCAGCACGTCGCGGACCACGCCGCCGACGCCGGTTTCAGCACCCCCGTAGGGTTCCAGCGCCGAGGGGTGGTTGTGCGTCTCGGCCTTGAAGGCGAGCGCCCACTTCTTGCCGAAGGCCACGACGCCGGCGTTGTCCTCAAACACCGACAGGCACCAGGATTTCTTAACGGCCGCGGTCGCCGCGACGATGGTCTCTTCGAAAAGATTCTTGATGACGCGCGTCTTCTTGCCCTCGGTCAGCCGGATGGGGCTGGTGAAGGTCTTGTGCTTGCAGTGCTCCGACCAGGTCTGCGCGATCGTCTCGACCTCGGCCAAGGTGGGCTCGCGCTTGAGGCCTTTGAAATGCGCCTGCACGGCGGCCCACTCCGCGTCGTTGAGCGACAGGTGCCGTGCGTCGCCCAGAGCGCGCAGCTCCTTGGGAGATTTGTCGAGGACGCCGAAGGCGGCGGGGGCGGCGGCGGGAGCGCTCACGGGTGGGCCTCCGAGACGACGGCGTCGTGGATTAGGGGATTGGCCAGGCAGCGCGTGACGGCTTTTTCGAGCGCGGGCTTGCCGGCGCGGCCGGCCAGGCGGTAGACAAACGCGCAGCGCGCCGAGTCCGGGCGCGGTAGGCCCATGTCGGCGATCGCCGTGCGCACGGTCTCTCCGACGGGGTCGGTCACGGTGGGCTTGAGCCAGACCTCGACGCGCCAAAAGTTCATGCCGTTGAGCGGCGCGGGAACGGGCGCGACGACGCGATGCTCCTGGGTGACGGGATCGCAGAGCAGGTCCTTGGCGGCCTGCTGGACCTGATTGGCGGTGATCGGCCCCTGAATCCGGTAGAGGCGCGAGACGCGCGCTTCCTTGATGGAGGTCAGGCCCTGCGCCTGTAAAAGCTGAAGCGCGGCCGCGCCCTCGGCGTCGGCGAACTCCGGACGCAGGCGCACCTCGATGAGATGGGAGGCGACGGGCATCGGGCGCACGCTCATTTCGTTACCTTCATCAGGAAGTCGTTGTAGCGGGCCAGCGTGCCCGCGACCACGTCGGCGGGCAGTTCGGGGCCGGGCGCAGTCTTGTTCCAGCCGGATTTCTCCAGCCAGTCGCGCACGAACTGCTTGTCGAAGCCGTCGGGCGTACGGCCGGGCGTCCAGTCGGATTTCATCCAGACGCGGGAGGAGTCCGGCGTGAGGATCTCGTCGATCAGGCGCAGTTCGCCGTCGATATAACCGAACTCGAACTTGGTGTCCGCCAAGATAAGACCGCGGGCATCGAGGTGCTGCGAGGCGCGCTTAAAAACGGACAGCGTGAGCTTCTCCAACTGGGACGAAAGTTGGGAGCCGACCTGAACGGCGAGCTGTTCGCGCGTGATATTTTCGTCGTGGCCTTCATCGGCTTTCGTGGCCGGCGTGAAGATGGGTTCGGGCAGCTTCGACGCGGCGACAAGTCCTTTCGGCAGGTTGTGACCGCCCACCATCCCGGCGGCGTTGTATTCCTTCAGGCCGGAACCGGCGAGATACGCGCGCGCCACGCACTCCACATCCACGCGCTTGGCCTTGCGCACCAGCATCATGCGTCCGTCGAACCACGGTCGATCAAGACGTACTCCCGCAGGGAGCGCGGCGACGATCTGGTCGTAATCGGCGGTGACCAGGTGATTGGCGACGACGTCCTTGGTCAGGTCGAACCAGAACAGGGCGGCGGCGGTCAAAATTTTTCCCTTGCCCGGGATCGGCGTGGGCAGGATCACGTCGAAGGCGGACAGCCGGTCGGAGGCGACGATCAGCAACCGGTCGCCCAGGTCGTAGACGTCGCGCACCTTGCCGCGCCTCAGCAGAGGCAGGCCGGCGATGTCCACGGAGGCGGGCGCTTCGGCGGTCATTCCCATTCGATGGTGGCGGGGGGCTTGGAGCTCACGTCGTAGGCGACGCGGTTGACGCCCTTCACTTCGGAAACGATGCGGCTGGAGATCTTCGCGATCAACTCGTGCGGCAGGCGCGACCAATCGGCGGTCATGCCGTCGCGGCTGTCGACGGAGCGCAGGACCACGGTGTTTTCGTAGGTGCGCTCATCGCCCATGACACCCACGGAGCGCACGGACGGGAGGATCACGACAAACGCCTGCCAGACCTTGTCGTACCAGCCGGAGGACTTCAACTCCTCGCGCAGGATCAGATCGGCGGACTTCAGGGTTTTCAGGAGTTCCGGCGTGACGGCGCCCAGCACGCGGATGGCCAGGCCCGGCCCGGGAAACGGGTGCGCGCCCAGCAGTTCCGCGGAGATGCCCATCTCACGCCCGAGCCTGCGCACCTCGTCCTTGAAAAGCATGCGCAGGGGCTCGACGAGCTTGAGCTTCATGTTCTTGGGCAAGCCGCCGACGTTGTGGTGGGACTTGATGACCGCGGACGGGCCATGCACCGAGACGGACTCGATCACGTCTGGATACAACGTGCCTTGAGCAAGAAACTCGGCGCCTTTAATGCGCTTGGCTTCTTTATCGAAAACTTCGATGAACGATTTGCCTATGATTTTGCGCTTCTTCTCGGGGTCGGTCACGCCCTTCAAGCGGCCGAGGAAAAGCTTGGACGCATCGACGATCTTCAAATCGAGGCGCAGTTCTTGGCCCAGGACTTTCTCGGCGCGCTCGCGGTCGCCGTGACGCAGGAGGCCCGTGTCCACGAAAATGCAGTGCAGGCGAGGTCCAATGGCGCGCGAAATTAAAGCGGCCGCGACCGCGCTGTCCACGCCGCCGGAGAGCGCGCAGACCACCTTGCCGGTCTCGCCGACCTGGGCGCGGATCGCGGCCACCTGCGTGTCGAGCAAGGACGACATGGTCCAGCGTTTTTCAAAGCGGCAGACGCGGCGCGCGAAATTCTCCAGCACCTTGGAGCCCAGGGGCGTGTGCACCACCTCGGGATGGAACTGGATGCCGTACCAATTCTTGCCCTGGTCGGAGATCGCGGCGAACGGGGCGGAGCTTGTGCGCGCGTCCACGCGAAAGCCGTTGTTGAGGCGCTCGGCGCAGTCGCCGTGGCTCATCCACACCTGCAGGCGCTTGGGCAGGTCCGCGAACAGCGGGCTGTCGCCCAGAATCTCCAGATCGGCGTGGCCGTACTCGCGCTTCTTGGCCGGGACCACCTTGCCGCCGTGCAGGGCGACGAGCAGCTGCATGCCGTAGCAGATGCCCAGCACCGGCACGCCGGAGGCGAACACGAACGAGTCCGGGCGCGGAGATCCCGCGCGGTGCACGGAGTCCGGCCCTCCGGACAGGATGATGCCCGCGGGCTTGGCCGCGACGATCTGCGCCTTCGAGGCTTTGTAAGGAAGAATCTCGCAGTACACTTCCAGTTCGCGCAGGCGTCGCGCGATGAGCTGGGTGTACTGACTGCCGAAGTCGAGGATGAGTATCTTCTCGGCTTCGTCGGCGGCGACCGGCATTATTTGCCCATCCCGATGCGCTGCGCTTTCTGGAAGATTTTGCCCTCGGTCTTGATCGAGGGCGCGATCACGATCTCGGTGGTCTGCATCTCGCGGATGTTCGACGCGCCGACCGAACCCATGCAGGTGCGCAACGCGCCGACCAGGTTCTGCGAGCCGTCGTCAAGGCGCGACGGGCCATACAGAATTTCTTCCAGAGAGCCCGTGATGCCCACCTGGATGCGCGTGCCGCGCGGGAGGTTGGCGTGCGGCGTGGCCATGCCCCAGTGGAAACCCTGGCCCGGCGCTTCCTTGGCGCGCGCGAAGGCGGAGCCGACCATGACGCCGTCGGAGCCGCAGGCGATGGCCTTGCAGATGTCGCCGCCGGTGGACATGCCGCCATCGGTGATGATCGGCACGTATTTGCCGGTGCGTTTATGGAAAAAATCGCGCGCCGTGGCGCAGTCCACGGTGCCGGTCACCTGGGGAACGCCCAAGCCCAAGACGCCGCGCGTGGTGCAGGCCGCACCCGGCCCCACGCCGATGAGCAGGGCGCTGACGCCCGCGTCCATCAGCTCGGTCGCCACCGAGTAGGTCACGCAGTTGCCGACGACGACGGGAATCTTCATCGTCTTGCAGAACTTGATGATGTCGAAGGGCGTGTATTTGGTGGCTTTGTGGCGGACGGTGGTGACGGTGGACTGGACGACGAACAGGTCCGCGCCGGCTTCCACCGCGATCTTGCCGTACTTCTCCGCGTTCTGCGGGATGGTGGAGATGGCGCAGGGGACCCCGGCCTTCTTGATCTGCTTGATGCGCTCGGCGATGAGCTCTTCCTTCACCGGCGGGCGGTACATGTCCTGCACCAGGCGCGTGGCCTCGTCGGGGGTCGCGCCCGCGATCTGCATGACGACCTCGCGCGGCTTGTCGTAGCGGGTGCTGATGCCGTCGAGGTTCAGGACCCCGAGGCCGCCCATCTTGCCCATCGCGATCGCGAACTCGGCGTCGACGACGCCGTCCATCGCCGAGGCCAAAAATGGAATCTCGAGATGGACGTTTCCGATCTTAAGAGTGGTGTCGACCTCGTCGGGGTTGACGGTCACGTCGCCGGGAACCAGCGCGATCTCGTCGAATCCGTAGGCCCTGCGGGCTTCGCGGTCGCGTCCGATGAAGAAAGCCATTGCACTACCTCCCGTCGAGGATGGGCGCGTCGAGGGGTAATGTATCAAATCTTCGCGCGCGGCGTCCACGCGCCGGATGTGTTTGAAGCGCGGTCTAGGACTTTTGTCGCCGGAGACCGTCCCGAAAGGCCCAAGCGCCCGTAGGCGCGGGATACTATTCTTGTCGAAGGATGACACGAACTCTTCTCGCCGTCCTGCTCGCGCTGGCCCCGGCGGCCCCGGCATTCGCCCAGTTCCGCGCGGCGCCCGAGGTCGCGCCGACGATCGTCTCTCCGCTGGCGGGCGCGGGGGCGGCCGTCGCGTCGCCGCTGACGACCGCGCCGGCGCTGGCGGGCGCCCAAGCCGTGCCTTCTCTGGCGCCGACCGCCCTATCGGCTCCCTCCGCGGCGTCTCTGCCGGCTCTTCCCGCAGCGGCCGTCCCCTCCGTGGCGTCCGGCTTCGCCGCCGTGCCGGCCTCCGCCGACGCGGCTTCGGTGGGGAGGACGGCTTCGGGAGCCGCGGCGACGGCCGTTCCAGCGGCTTCCGTCGAATTTTCCGGCGCGGCTTCCGCGCGCGGGGCCGATGGTCGTCCCGCCGTCCTGAGCAGCCTCAAGGATCTGGCGGTCCTGCTGGGCGACGGCGCGGCCCTTCAGGGCGCGCGGACCTTCGACGGCGCGGGCCAGCTTGGCGCGCTGGTCGATGCCTCGGGCGAAGCGCCCTCGATTCCTCAGGGCGTGCGGCGCGTGGAGGCGCATCCGCTGCGCTCGCCCGCCGACGTGGACCTGATACCGCGCCTGGGCAACTCCGCGGCGCTGCACGACGAACTGCGCGCGCACCTATCCGCGCTTCTGCCCATCGACATCTTCGTCTATCACGACGCGCGCGGCGGACGCTTTCTGGGGCTCGATTTGTCCCGCAACCCGGACAACGCCGGTCGCCTGCCGGACCTGCAGGCGCACGAAGTCGCCACGATCCGCCGCATCCAGGCCGTGACGCGCGATCTGCAGGTGCTTGTGCGCGAGGAGGGCGCGACGCCGGATCTGGTCGTTCGCGGCGTGCCGACGGAAATGAAGAGCGTTTTCAGCGGAGACGTGGCCGTGCAGGTCTCTCACGCCAACGTGCAGCTCCTTGCGCACGCCAAGCGTCACGGCCTGGGTCTGGGCGCGGTGGCGCTGGACATGGACGGCCGGGAGATCCCGGTGGAGCGCGTCGAGGCGGGCTTGGCCGCCGTCCGCCGGGCGGGCGAGATCGGATTCGACCGCGTCTACGCTTTCAACGGCGGCGCCTGGCAGACCTACGCGCGCGGCGTCGACGGGGAATTTCGTCTGTCGCGGACCGAGCGCCCGTTCTCGTCCCACGCCGCGCCGACCGCGCGCGCGGCGCTTGTTCCGCGCGCGTTGGCCCTGGCGCCCCGGATGAACCTGCGCGAAGTCGAGCGCGAGATCACCGAGCCTTCTCGCCTGCTGCGCGAGCGCGGCATCGAGGCGATCGTGACGGCCTACGGCTCCGCACGCATTGCGTCGCCGGAAGCGGCACGGGCGCGGCTGGCGAAAGCCGAGGCCGAGGCGGCGGCAAGCCCCAGCGCCGAGTCGCGCCGCAGCCTGACGGCCGCGCGCGAGGCTCTGCGGATGTCGAAATACTATCGGATCGCGCGCGAATTGGGCGCGCTGGTCGCGCGCGAGGGCGGCGGCCGCGTGGCGATGGTGACCGGCGGCGGCCCCGGCATCATGGAAGGCGCCAACCGCGGCGCCTTCGAGGCGGGCGGGCCCAGCGTCGGCTTCAACATCATCCTGCCGCACGAGCAGAACGCCAATCCTTACGCGACCGCGGGCCTGGAGTTCTCCTTTGAGAATTTCGCCACGCGCAAGATGGCCCTGCGCCGCGGCGCGATGGGCCTGGTCTATTTTCCCGGCGGCTTCGGCACCATGGACGAGCTCTTCGAGGTGCTGACCTTGATTCAGACCGGAAAGATGCCGCGCGTGCCGATCGTGCTCATTGGGGAAC
The DNA here is from genome assembly GCA_013044195.1 of Elusimicrobiota bacterium. Taxonomy (GTDB): domain Bacteria; phylum Elusimicrobiota; class Elusimicrobia; order UBA1565; family UBA9628; genus GWA2-66-18. The sequence goes on from JABEUV010000073.1 coordinate 31,059, forward strand.
GCTCTTACTGGGAAAAAATATTGGATTTTTCCGAGTTCGACCGCATGGGCCTGATCTCCCACGAGGACCTGTCCATGTTCACCTTCGCGGAGACCGCCGAGCAGGCCTGGTCCGCGATCCAGCGCTTTCACGCCGCGCGGTGACGGACCGATCCGTCAACCGGGCGTCGGCTCTTCCCAGCGCGGGAGGGTGAAGGAGAAACGGGAGCCGCGGCCCGGGCCGCCTTCGATTTCGAGCGCGGTTTCGTGCGCGTCGAGGACGGTCTTGACCAAGGTCAGTCCGACGCCGAAGCCGGCGGCGGCCTCGCGTCCGGCCTCGGTGCGGTGCCCGCGCAGGATGACCTCGCGGTCCTCGGGTGCGACGCCGATGCCGGTGTCGGAAACATGGACGCGTACGCGGCCGCCCGGTTCGGCGCAGAAGCCGATGCGGATCGTCCCGCCTTCCGGGGTGTACTTGACCGCGTTGCCCAACAGGTTGGTTGCGACGAGCAGCAGGGACTCGGGATCGGCGAGCGCGGCGGGAGCGTCTTCGGGCGTTTCCAGCCGCACGTTCAGGTTCTTGCGCTCGTAGAGCGGCTGGAGGGCCTTCAGCGCGGAGCCCAGCACGCGCGCCAGGTCCGCGCGCCGCGGGCGCACCGCGAAGCGTCCGTCCTCCAGGCGGCCGAGGTCCAGAAGGTTGCGCGTCGCCAGCCCCAGCGCGCGGAGATTGGCCTCAATGACGCCGTAGTATTCCGCGCGGCGTCCGAACGGAGTGGGGGATTCGGTCGTTTTGAGCAGGTCCGTCGCGCCGCCCAGCACGCTCAGCGCGTTGTTGAACTCGTGGCTGGCCATGGACACCAGGCTTCCCTTCAGGCGACCAAGCTCGGCCTCGCGCGCGAACTGAGCGTTGAGCCGCACGGCCATGTCGCGCATCGCGTCGTAAAGATCCGCGACCTCGGGGCCGGCGGCGGGCCGCGCGGCGCTCCAGTCTCGGCCGAGCGTCCACTCCTTGGCGCGGCCGCGCAGTTCCACCACGGGACCGATCAGCGAGCGCGACAAAAACAGCGCGACGAACAGCGCGGCGGCCGCGCCGGCCAGCACGATCAGCGCGGCGGTCAGCCGGGAGACGCGCTCCAGCTCGTCTTCCCGCGCGCGCAGCTGCGCGACGTTCGCGTCGCCCAGCCGGGCCAGCGGTTCCGCCGCGGACTCCAGACGGTGGCCGAGCCGTCCCGCGCGCGCGGCCTCCGCGCTGGACAGTCTTCCGAACTTGCGGCGCGCGACCCATTGGCTGGACTCGGCCAAATACGCGGTGAGAGCGTGGTCCATCTCGTCGAGCATCGCGCCGCCTTCGGGCCCGGTGACCGCGGCAAGCGTTCTTTCGACGCCGCGCACGTCGGCCAAAGACTCCTCCCGGCGCTCCAGCCACGAGCGCTGTCCGGTCAGCAGGAAACGGACCGTCGTCTGGTCGACGCGGCGCAGGCGGTCGCGCAGGCGCGGCAGGCTCGACAGCACGGCCAGGCTTTCGTGAAGCTGGCTGTCCAGGCGGGCGTGAGCGCGCGCTTGGAGCAGGAACGCAGTGCCGACGCCCAATGCGTAGAGCAGTATCAGTCCGGCCACCGCGATCAGCTGGGAGCGAAGTCCGGGGTATTTCATCGCGCGCGCCGGTGATGGAAACGATTCACGCCGTCATGTTAGCCAATTGCCCGCGGCCGCGTCTCGCGCCGGGACGTTTCACCGACGAGCGCTACTTTAGGTCGCGCGCCGGAACGCCGCCGGCGACGAGCCAGCGTTCGAGCGCCGCGACGTAGTCCGCGTCGCCGCGGCCTTGAGGACGGTTCTGGCGGTAGCCGTCGAAGCGCCAGCGTCCGTCGTGCCGCGTGGCGTAGAAGACGATTTGCGCGGAGCGGACGTCGGGATCGCGGCCGACGGAGGCGTGAGTCAGGCTCAGCCCGGAAAAATCCGCGTAGACGAACACTCCGTCGCGCGCGACCTCCTCGACCGACTTGCCGGCCCGCACGGTCATCGCGTCCGCGATCCGGCGCATCAGATCGCCGGCGGAATTCTGCGGATAGCCGGCGACGGCGCGCGCCAGCGCGTCGCGCCGCAGGGCCAAGTCCGCTTGGCGTTCAAAGGCGGCGGGGCTCAGTGCGGCGTAGGCCGCCGGTTCTCCCCGCCGCGCGAGCGCGGCCTGCACGCCGGCGGGCGTGGTGCCGTATTCGGCGGCCAGTTGCAGGATCGCCGCGCGGTGGCGCTGAAGCGCGGGGGTCAGGGTCGATGTCGCGGCGTCTTCCGCGGCGACGCGCGAGGGCAGAAGGTCGCGGCGCACCGCGGCGGCGCGCGCGGAGCCGGGGGGGATGCCGTTTTCGGAGAAATAATCGCCGAGCAGGGCGTCGGTCTGGCGATCATCAAGGGAAATTCCCGCCGCGATGCTGCGGATGTAGCGCCGCGCGGCCGCGGCGTCCGGCGAGGCGGGCGGCGCGCGCGCGGCGGCAGGGGCAGCGGCGTCTTGCCAGAGGTCCGGGGTCGGCCGCGCCGAGAAATAGGCGAGTACCGATTGGAACCGGGCCTGATCCGCCTTCGGCAGGAGCGCGAATTGCGGATTGTCGCGCAGGATATGCAGGAACTTCCCGGTGCCCGCCAGCACGTCGGCGTCGCTTGGAGCCGTCTCGTTCGGCCCGCGAATTTCAGCGGCCAGGCCCTGCACGCGCCGGCGCGCTTGCTCCGGCGTGGCGACATACGTCGCGATCTGATCGGCGAACGCCAGGCGTCGACCCCAGACCATGCCCCAATCGTCTGGGAATGCCGCGGCGGCGGCGGCTTCGAAGACTTTTTGCTTGGACGCCATGGCCGCAGGATCGGGACTGAAGTCCGTGGCCAGGATCAGAGCCTTGACCTGCGCGGCGGTGAAGCCGAAGCGTTGTCCGAACTCCGCAAGAATATTGCGCGCCTCGGAGTCGGAGTCCAAATAGGCCAGCGTCTGTGGAACTCGCGCGGGAGTGCCGGGGGTCCTCTCCGGATCAATATCGTGCAGGGCCGCGGCGACGATCAAGAGTATTTTCCGATCGGGAGAAAGTCCGGCGCCGTGAGTTAGGCGCGTGGCCAACGCGGCGACCTCCTGTGAGTGGGCCAGTCCGTGATAAACGCGCGCGGGATCGCCTGGATGCCGGGCGGAAAGAAAATCGTCGAGCCGTCGCGCCAGCCCCGCGTCGACGCCCAGAGATCCAAGCGCGACAACGTAGTCGGGCGCGGCGGGCGGGGTTGCGACGGACGCCGGCGCGGACGGCGGGACGGCAGGCATGGCCGCCGATGGCGCCGCCGCGGAGGCGGCAACGGGGTGAGCCGGAGAGCTTGGCGCGGGTGCGGCGGCCGCGGCGCTCGGAAGCGCCAAGGCGCCCGGAGATGCGGACGGTGCCAGAACGGCGCCGATCCCGAGATTCGGCGCGAGCGCCGATGCTCCTAGACCCGATGAGAGCGAAGATCGTCCCGCTCCTGCGGGCGAAGAGGCGGAGGCCTCGCCGTCGACTTCAACCTGGGCTGCGGCCTGCGGTCCAACAACGGACAGGCACACCAAAGCCGCGGCCAGCAGAGACGAGGGGGCCATGTCCCAGTTTAAGCCCGGCTTAGGGGCGCTGTCAAGGCGCGTCGGTCGTGTCAGGCCGAGATGGCTTCGTCCGCGGAAGCGTCTGCGCGCCACTCGTAGACGTCGTGGCCGTCGACCTGCTTGCGCACGGGGCGGAAGCCGAACTGAGAGCGAATGCCTTCGATGGCGTGCGCGCCGATGTAGATGGTGTTGGCTTCTGCATACTTCTGCATGTGGCCGGCGATGTCGATGTTGCGGTCGGTCATCTCTTCCATGGGGACGGTGTCATCGAAGAGCACCTTGCCGGCGTTGATGCCGCAGCGGATCTTGAAGTCGGCCTTGATCGTCTTGACCTGCCGGTTGAAGTGGTCCAGGTTGCGGATCAGGTCCTGCGCGGCCTGCACCGCGTTCTGCACGGAGGCAAAGCAGATCATCACGCCGTCCGGGGTCCAGGCGGCCTTGAGGCCCTTGTGCGCGGCGATCACGCGCTCGACGAGCTTCTTATATTGACGGAAGTCTCGCTCGGCCAGCGCGGAGTCCTCGCCCAGCTTCATGCCGGTCGAGTCGACCACGTCGACGGCGAGGAAGGACAGGTTCTTCTTCTGCTCCTCCAGGGATTTTTTGGTTTGCGCGTAGAGTTCGAGCAGATGCTCGCGGCGGCTGACGGCTTCCGAGTTCGCGGCGGCGGCGGGCACGGCCGGCGCGGCCGCCGTCGGGGTCGCCGGCGTTTGGGCGACCGGCGCCGGGGCGGACGGGGCGCGCTGGGCGGCCGTGCGCGCCTGCTCCAAGGCGCGGGCTTCGGCTTTCACGCGGGCCGCGGCTTCCGCGGCGAGGCGGGCGCGCTCGCGCTCGTGGACGCGCACCAGTTCGGCGCGGCGCTCCGCTTCGCGGCGGCGATCTTTTTCGGCGGCCTTCTCGGCGAGCCGAACCTTGCGCTGAGCGTTGAGGTCCCAATCGAGCACGCGCAGGCGGTGTCGCTCGGCTTCGGCGAACGCCCACAGCACGATGAACCCAACGGCGATCAAATAGGGAGCCAGATCCAGTCCTGAGACCATCAGCGGAACGTTGGCGTGCAGGAATCTCACCGTCGGTGCGAGAAGATGCCGGACGATTAACACAAGGTCGTTGGACAAGGCGTAGCGCTTCAGATGGGCCATCTCGGCCAGGCCTTGGGCGGCTAGAACGAGAACGGCGGCGGTCAAGCTCAAGCGGCTCAGAATGATCACGAAAGCCTGGAACGACTTCAGGATCGATTTCTTGATCAGATACATGACTCTCCGTGGGGCGGTATTCGGTGATTGGACCTGTTTTCATATTATACCCCACCGACGGCGGCGGAAGTTTGTTTTTCTTTCCGTTGACAGTCCGTTTCGAGTCTGTTATAACATCCCCGACGTGAAACTCCATAAAAAGATCGTCGACGCCCTGTCCCGGCGCATGACCGTGCTCGTGATTTCCCAGTCCCGCCTGAAGCCGTGGCGGTGGCAGGTGTCCACGGGTTTCTTCCTCTTTATGCTGACGCTTTGGTCGGGGCTGACGATTTGGTCCGGCTTTATCGCGGGGCGGCATGTCGACTACTGGATCACGAAGGCCGACAACGAAGTGATGCTGGCCAAGCTCACACGGCTGGCGCAGGAAATGGAGGGTGCGCGCGCGGTTTTGGACGAGGCGAGCGCGACCGACCGTCAACTGCGCGGATTGCTGACCATGGCCCGCGACCGCGATCCGATCGCGGCGGCGACGGGCGTGGGCGGCCCGACCTTGGCTGATCGGCTCTCGCTGGACCGCCTGCTGTCTTCCGGCCGCGCCGACGCCATCCGCCAGGCGGATTGGCATCATGAGATCGCGCGCATCCGAGCTGATGCGCAGAGCCGCCTGGCGAGCTTCCAGGAGATCGCCTGGTACGTCGGCAATCAGAAGAGCCTGCGCAACGCCACGCCCAGCCTTTGGCCCGCCGCGGGCACGATCACGTCCCTGTTCGGCTACCGCCTGTCGCCGATGCACCGCGACGACGGCGAGACCGGCGAGTTCCACCCCGGCGTCGACATCGCCAACAACCCCGACACCTTGATCTACGCGACGGCCGACGGCACCGTGCAGTTCTCGGCCTGGTCCCACGGCTACGGCAACCTGGTGGTCATCGACCACGGCTACGGCATCCAGACCGTCTACGGCCACACGTCGAAGGCTCTGGTGAAGGCCGGCGACCGCGTGCTGAAGGGCCAGGTCATCGCCTACATGGGCACGACCGGACGCTCGACCGGCGCGCACGTCCACTACGAAGTCCGCCGCCAGGGCCGCGCGATCAATCCGATGCAGTTCCTCAAAGTGCGCGGGCCCGGCGACGAACTGGGCTTCGCGCGCACACGGCCGGAGACCGGGGGCTGATGTTCGGCTCCAAGGCGCGCACGGACGCGCGCGAAGGCATGACCTTGATCGCCGAGGAGGCCTATTTTCACGGCACGCTCTCGGCGAAGGGTTCCTTGCGTGTCGAGGGCACGTTCGAGGGAGACATCACGGACGCCGTCGACGTCGTCGTCGGCGCGCACGGACGCGTGCTGGGCGACATCGCCGCCGAAAGTTTGACGGTCGCCGGCGAAGTCTCGGGCAACGTCGTCGCCTCGGTCTCCGTCGAACTGTTCTCAAGCGCGCGGTTGACCGGCGACGTGCGCACGCCGAAGCTGAAGATCGACGAGGGCGCCTTCTTCGACGGCGCCTGCGCGATGGGCGACGGAGCGGAGCGCCCGCGCCGCCGCCGCGCCAAGACCGAGCCGGAGCCCGAGCGGCCGGCCGACGCCGTTTCCTGAGGACTCCATGATCTCCTTCCTGCGCCGCCACCAGAAAAGCGTTTTCGCCGCGACGCTGACGATCTTCTTCGGCGGCATGTTCGTGGGCTTCGGCGGCTACTGGTTTGAGAAGCGCGATCTGCAGGGCGTCGTCGCCCGGGTGGGCGGCGCGAAGATCCTCTACTCCACCTTGATGGCTCAGGTCGAGCTGTACGAGGACCAGGCTCAGCGCCAGGGCAAGGAACTGACCGACGCGCAGCTCAAGGAGCTCAAGCAGGAGCTGCTCAACGGGATGATGGTCGACGAACTGCTGGCGCAGAAGGCCGACGAACTGGGCTTCGTCGTCAGCGACGCGGAATTGGCGCGCGACATCCGCGGCACGCCCGCGTTTCGGCGCGACGGCCGTTTCGACGAGGAGTCCTACATCGCGCTTTTGCGCGAGCGTTTCCGCATGACGCCTCAGGAGTTCGAGATCCAGCGTCGCAAGGCCCTGAAGGCGGCTCTGGTCCAGAGCCTGCTGATGCGCGAGGCGAAGGTGTCTCCCGCGGAACTGCGCGAGGCCTACGCGGCCGCCAACAAGGGCTCGATGAAGGGCTTCGACAAGAACAAGGACGCGGCGCTCGGCCGGCTCCAGCAGGAGCACGCGCGGGGCCTGCTGGGCCGTCTTCTACAGCAGATGCAGGCGAAGGTCGAGGTCCAGAATCTGCTGAGCAAGGTCGACGCGGGCGCTTAAGCGCCTCAGACCGGGAGACTTTTTTCGTGAACACGATCCTCGTCGTCGGCTCCGTCGCGCTCGACACCGTCAAGACTCCGGCGGGCTCGATTGCCGACGGTCTGGGCGGTTCGGCCACTTACTTTTCGCTCGCCGCGCGTCATTTCGCGCCGGTGCGCCTAGTCGGCGTGGTGGGCGAGGACTTTCCGAGCGAGCACCGGACCTTGCTGTCCGAGCGCGGCATCGACTGCGCGGGCCTGAAGACCGCCAAGGGCAAGACCTTCCGCTGGTCGGGCCGCTACGGCAAGGACGCGAACACGGCCAAGACCTTGGCCACGCACCTGAACGTCTTCAAGGATTTCCGCCCGCGCTTGGACGAGGCGCAGAGAAACTCGCCCGTGGTGTTCCTGGCCAACATCGATCCGGAACTGCAGAGCGAGGTGCTGGCGCAGATGAAGGCGCCCGCGCTGGTGGCCTGCGACACGATGAATTTCTGGATCGACTCCAAGCCGGAGGCGCTCAAGGAATTGCTCTCGAAGGTGGACGTGTTCTTCGCCAACGAAGAGGAAGCCAAGCGCTTGGCGCGCAAGACCAACCCAATGCTGGCGGCCGAGACCATCTCCTCCTGGGGCCCGTCGGTGGTGGTGATCAAGAAGGGCGAGCACGGCGCGCTGATGAAGGTGGGCAATCGCTTCTACATCTTTCCGCCGTTTCCTTTGCCGGAGATCAAGGACCCGACCGGCGCCGGTGACACGTTCGCGGGCGGTTTCCTGGGCTCGCTGGCCGCGGCGGGCGTCTACGACGACGTCGGCCACCTCAAGCGCGCGATGGCCTACGGCTCGGTTCTGGCGTCGTTCAACGTCGAGGATTTCTCCACCCGCAATATCGAGAATCTGGACCGCGAGCGCATCGACGAGCGCTTCCACGACCTGCTGGACCGCATGAGCGTGCCGCGGACCCAGGACCTGCCCAAGCCCCGTCGCGCCGTCGCGGCCTGACGCGCGCGTGATCGAGATCGAGGGCCTGGTCAAGCGCTTCGGCGAGCACACGGCCGTGGCGGGCCTGGACCTGACGGTCGCGCCCGGCGAGATTTTCGGCTTCCTGGGTCCCAACGGCGCGGGCAAGACCACGACGGTCAAGTTGATCACCGGTCTGCTCAAACCGACGGCGGGGCGGGTGCGCGTCGTGGGCCACGACGTGGCCGAGGATCCGATCGCGGCCAAGCGCGCGATGGGGCTGGTGCCCGACGAGCCGTTCGTCTACCCGAAGCTCACCGGCGCGGAGTACCTGCGCTTCGTCGGCGAGTTGTACGGGGCGCGCTTGGACGAGATGAAGCGGCGCGTGCCGGAGCTGCTGGAGATGTTCGAGCTGGGACCGTGGGGCGGCGAGCTTCTGGAAAGCTACTCCCACGGCATGCGCCAGAAGCTGGTGCTGGCGGGCATTCTCCTGCACGAGCCCAAGGTGCTGGTGCTCGACGAGCCGATGGTGGGCCTGGACCCGAAGAGCGGACGTCTGGTCAAGGATATCTTTCGCAGGCTTGCGCGGCGCGGCACGACGATCTTCATGTGCACGCACGTGCTGGAGATCGCCGAGAAGCTGTGCGACCGCGTGGGCATCATGATCGAAGGGCGCATGATCGCCTGCGGGACGCTGGCCGAACTGCAGGCGCAGGGCCGCGGCGGCGGCGGGACGGATTTGGAGTCGATCTTCCTGGGCCTGACCGGCGGCGACGAGTACGCGACGTTGCTGCGCTACCTGTGATGCTGGCCTTGCTGGCCGAGCGCCGCGCGCGGTGCGCGCGCAACGCGCTGGCGGCGCTCACGCCCTACGAGCGCGGCCGTAATTTCGCCTTCAGCCTGGCGGGCGTCGCCCTGCTCTACGGCCTGTACGCAGGCTTTCGCCGCGTTCTTCTTTACCTTGTCGGCGTGGAGTTGATCGGCCGTCTCCTGCTGTGGAAGCTGACGGCCATGATGTTCCTAATGACGCTGTCGATGGTGATGGTGTCGAGCCTGCTGACCTCTCTGACGACGCTCTTTTACTCCTACGATCTCAAGTTCTTGATGAATGCGCCGCTCAGCCTGCGCACGATCTTCCTGGACAAGTCGCTGGAGAGCGCGTTCTTCGCGTCGTGGATGATTGCGCTGGTGCTGGCGCCGTACGCGCTGGCGTTGTCGCGCGCGCTGAGCCTGGGGCCGAGTTTTCTATGGGCGTTCGCGGCGCTCCTGCCGCCGTTCCTGCTGCTGGCGGCCTCGTTCGGCATCGCTTTCACGTTGATCCTTCTTTATCTGTTTCCGTCCTCGCGCACGCGCGACGTGGTCTGGGTGCTGTCGAGCCTGTCGTTGACGATCGCCTACGGCCTGGTGCGCTTTGCTCAGCCCGAACGCCTGATCCGCCCCGACGCGCTGAAGGTGGTGGCCGAGTATCTGAACTTCCTGCAGGCGCCCACGGCGCCGTATCTGCCGTCCTGGTGGGCGGCGCGCGGACTTCAGGCGGCGGCCGACGGGCGCTGGGGAGCCTGGGGCGCGGATCTGGCGCGGCTGTGGGGCGCGGCCGTCCTGGTCTACGCGGGCCTGGTGTGGCTGGCGGGGCGCACGTATTTTATCGGCTACAGCGGGGCGCAGGAGGGGGGCTTGCGGCGGCGGCTGCACTCGTTTTCGCCGCTTTTCGAGAGGCGCTTCTTCGGCCGCATCGGCCCTCTGCTTTGGAAGGACCGCGTCACGTTTTTTCGCGACGTGAAGCATTGGTCGCAGATGCTCCTGATCGTGGGCCTGGTGTTCGTCTACTTGTTCAGCATCCGGCGCCTGCCGCTGGACTCCGCGGATCTGCGCAGCCTGGTGTCCTTCCTGAACGTCGGCACGGCGGGCTTCGTGATCGCGGCGTTGGGCCTGCGCTTCACCTTCCCGTCGATCAGCCTGGAGGGACGCTCCTGGTGGGTGCTGAAGGCCGCACCCCTGACCACGGCGCAAATAATGCGCGAGAAGTTCCTCTTCTCCGCGGGGCCGATGCTTTTGGTGGCGTTCGTGCTGGGCTCCGCGACGAACCTGATTTTGGACGCGGACCGCTTCACCGCGACGCTGTCCTTGGGCGCTTTGCTGGCGGTCGCGGCGGTGGTCTGCGCCATGGGCGTGGGCCTGGGCGCGCTGTTTCCGCGCTTTCACGTGGAGAACATCCACCAAGTGGAATCCTCCTTGGGCGGCTTCGTCTACATGGCGGCGTGCCTGTTCTACATCGGCGCGACCATCGCGGTGCTGGCCTGGCCCATGCAGATGCATTTTCAGGAACGCTTCGGAAAAACGGCCGCCTGGGACTGGCGCGTGGCTGCCGCGTCCGGCGTGATGTGGCTGGCGCTCAACGCGGCCGCCGTGGTCGTGCCCTGGACTTTGGGACTTCGCGCCTTGGAGAATCATGAACTATAAAACGCTCGCCGCACTTCTTCTGCTCGCCGCTCCCGCGTGCGCGGGGCCGCGCGTGGCCGTGGTCATCGACGACTTCGCGCTGACCTACCCGAAAAATCCACAGGACGCGGAGTGGATGGCCTTCGATGCGCCGCTGACCTTCGCGGTGATGCCGGACTACAAGATCACGACCTTGACCGCGAAGCGCGCGCACGAGGCGGGCAAGGAAGTCATCATGCACTACCCGTTCGATCCCTACCAGCGCTACGACCTGAACCCGACCGCGGCCACACCGGGCGATGTGGAGAAAGCATCCAAGCTTTTGGCGCGCATGCTCAAGCAGGTGCCCGGCGCGGTGGGTCTCAACAATCACCGCTCCGACCGGGCCACGAAGAACCGCCCGCTGATGCGCGCGTTCATGAAGCTCTACAAGCCCACGGGCCTCTACTTCATCGACTCCAAGGTCTCCTCGAAAAGCGTGGCTTATTCCGAAGCGAAGGCCGCCGGCATCCGCACCGCCGAAAACTTCATCTTTCTAGACACCGCGCAGGTGCACACCAAGCCCTTCTGCGAGAAGATGCTGGGCCGCGCGATCGCGCACGCGCGCAAATACGGCTCGGTGCTGGTGATCGGCCACCACTATTTCCACGGCACGCTCGACTGCCTAAAAGAAGAGATGCCGCGCTACACGAAGGAAGGCATTGAGTTCGTCAAGGCGTCGGCGCTGGTGAAGTAGGCGTCAGGGCGCGGACGGAGCCGGCGTCCACTAGATAGGCCTGCGTCTTCTCCCGAGACGCGGTGACGCCGATCATGATGTTCTCGTCGTGCAGGTCCCGGGCGGTCAGTCCCGCCGCGCGTAGACGCCCTTTCAAATCCCTGGTCATGGTATCGTGCGCGTTGGTTCGCGCGCCCGCGCGGCTGAGTTCGCCCAGGGTGCTTCCGATCACGCGTTCCTTCACCAGGGCGGGCCGGCTCCAGTCCGGTGCGCGCGCGCCGAACCAAGCGGCCATGCGATCCATCAGCGGCTGAAGACGGTGGGGGATGCGGGTGACCGCGATCAGCCTCGGCCCGGCCCCGGCCTCGGCCAGCGCGCGGGTCGCCGTGGCTTCGGCCAGCACGTCCCATGTCATCTGGGAGCGGCCGCGCGCGTTCGGCGCGCCGAATCCGTCCGCGGCGATTTTGACCACCCAAGCGGGTTGGGCCGGATGGGTATAGACGGCGCCGAAATCTCCGCGTCCGAGCGCGGGCAGGGCCGAGTCGCTGAGAGAGGCCGCGTTGTTCAGCCACGTCATTCCGCCCAAGCCCAATGCCTGCGCGGGCACGACCGGGAGGGCCGCAATGGGAGTCTCCGCCAGCGGCGCCGCAAGAACCGCGGCGCGCGAGGGGAGCGATAGCGAGAGGGCGAACGCCAGCAGAGCGATCACTCTTTCAGAATAGCCGCGCGCGCCGCGCGACGTCAGGGGCCAACGGCCCACTAAGAAACGGGTCTTTCGCCCGAAAAATCGTAGCGGCGGTGGGAATCGAACCCACAAGAGGTTTCCCCCGAGCGATTTTGAGTCGCTTGCGTCTGCCAGTTCCGCCACGCCGCCTTTGATTGCGTCTTACTGCCGCAATTCTACCAGTTTCCGGCGTCCCCGGAAAGTGCTCTGGGTGCGGAGGACGGATTGTTGTAACATCTCACCAGCACGATATGACCACGACTCGAACCATACTCATCGTCGACGACGATCAGACCTTGGTCGCGCCGCTGAAGGACGGCCTGGAGTCCGCGGGCTACCGCGTGGCGGTCGCGTTTGATACGGCGCAGGGGCTTCTGCTCGCTCACCAGGCGCATCCGGACATGATCATCCTGGACTTTTATATGCCCGGGGGAGACGGCGGCTCGCTTTACGACCGTCTGCGCGCCGCGCCCGACACGGCGTCGATTCCGGTTGTTTTCTCGACGGGCCTGACGGTCGAGGAACTGCGCGCGAAGGTCAAGCCCAGCGCGAGAACGTTTTTCCTAAAAAAACCAGTCGGCTTCAACGGATTGCTGGCGATCGTCAATCAGGTGTTGGGGGAGGACCGCCGCGCGCCCGCCGCGTCGTCCGCGCCGGCTCCGGCGGCGCCCGCGCCTGCCCCGAGGGCGCCGGTGACGGCGCCCGCCGCGTCGCGGCATGACGTTCCCGCCGCCGCGCCGCCGCAGAGGCCGGCGCGATTCCACGAGTTCGACGTGCGCGTGACCTACGCCGACACCGACAAGCTGGGCATCATCTATTACGCGAACTACCTGAAGTATTTCGAGCAGGGCCGCACCGAGCTTCTGCGCGCGATGGGCGTGCGCTACCGCGACCTGGAGATCCAGCGCAAGTTGTTCCTGCCCGCCGTCGAGGCGCGCTGCCGCTACTTCGCGCCCAGCCGCTACGACGACATGCTCACCGTCAGGACCTGGATCGCAGAACTGGGCCGCGCGAGCGTCAGCTTCGAGTGCGACGTCGTCGACAAGGACCTGGGCGGGCGGCTGTGCGCGCGCGGATTTTCCCGCCACGCCGTCGTCAACGATCTTTGGCGCACGACCCGCATCCCCGAGGACCTGCGCGTCCTGCTGACGCCGTTCGTCGGCCGCGGACCGTCCGGCGCCGCATAAGTTCGCTGTAATACTTTGGGGGCTTCTCCGTATTATTTATGACTGGAACGGAGAGATGAACCCGGAGCGCTGAGAATGCGAGACGACTCCTCGGACCGCCCGGACTTCTGCGAACTCTATGAGCGCTATTACGACGCCGTCTGCGGCTACGCGCGCTGCCGCGTCGAAGACGCGGCGGCGGCCGACGACGTGGTCAGCCGCGTCTTCGAGCGCGCGCTCGACGGGCTGCGGAGCTCCGATCCTGCAGAACGTCGTCGTCGCGGACGTCAAGCGTCCCGAGAAGCTCGACCAGATCGGGGCCGTCGAGCTTTTGCTTAATCCCAACGAGGCTCAGTATGCGGCGTTGAGCTTGGAGCAGGGTTCGCTGCACCTGGCCCGGCGAGCCTCCGGTGACGCCGAGATGCACCCGATGGAGATGGCGACGTTCCGCAAGCTGTTCAAATAGTCGGGTCAGCGTTCGGCGTCGAGGCGCGAGACGATCTTCGAGGGCGACGTCGCGCCCTTGATGATCCGCAGGGCTTTGGCCGGGCAGCTCAACTCGCGCGCCAGCAGCGCCAAGGCCGCCGCGTTGGCCAGGCCGCGCTCCGCCGGCGCGCGCACCCAGACCTCGTAGCCTCCCGCGGCGCGCGCGGCCAGGCGGTCCTCGCGCGCGGAGGCGTGGACTTTGAGGAGGATCGGGGCGGACCGGTTCACGTGTACGGGATTTCCGCCGCGTCGGAGGCGTAGCCGGGCTGGAGGCCGGTCTCGGTGGCATACCAGGACCAGGAGACCTTGGCCACGGCCTTGAGCACGCAGGCGGCGGGCACCGCGAACACCAGGCCCAGGAAACCGAACATCTCGCCGCCGACCACGAGGGCCAGCAGGTTCACCATCGGATGCAGATGCACCGAGTGGCGGGCGATCACGGGCTGGAGCAGTATCTCGTCGGCGAAGCGGATGGCGATGAACAAAAGGATGACCTTGCCCGCGGCCGCCAGCGTGCCGAACTGGATCAAAGCCATGGCGCCGCCCACGACGATGCCGATGGCCACGCCCAGATAGGGGACCACCGACGTGATCCCGCACAGCAGGGCGATGGCCAGCGCGTTCTCGACGCCGAGAATAGTCAGGCCGAGGAAGGTCGCGGTGCCGATGGCCACGGCGACGACGATCAGCCCGCGCAGGTAATTGCCCAGGGCGGTGTCGATCTCGGCGGCCAGATGAAGCGCCTGCTCCACGTAGCGGCTGGGAGCGGCCTGGATCAGGGCGTCGAAGCCTTCGGTGCTGTCCTTTAAAAAGAAGAAGCCGATGAACGGAACGAGAACCGCGTGGGCGAGCAGGGGGAGGACTCTTAGAAGGCTTGAAGGCGCGTCTTGGAGGCGTGTCATCGCCGCCGCGACCGCGGCATCGAGAGCCTGGCGGGAGATGCGGGCGGGAAGCGGCAGTCGGCGCACCAGGGAGTTTTCTCCGACGGCCGCGTAGGCTTGAAGTGCGCGGGAATAAGACGGCGCGCGGTCGAGCAAGTGGCGGCCCTGTTCGACGGCCAGCGGTTTGATGGCGTAGTAGGCCGCGGCGGTGAACGCCAGCGCGCAGAGGTAGCCGATGACGATCACGGGCAGGCGGCGAAAGCCCTTGGCCTCGAAGAATGTCGCGACGGGGCCCAGCACGTAGGCGAACGCGGCCGCGAGCAAGAACGGCGTGAGTGCCGCGCGCGCGCGGTAGGCCGCAAACACCAGGGCCGCGCTCAGCAGCAGAGCGGAGGCCGACGGGGCCGGACGCGAGCGTTCAGCCATCGGCGCGGGCGGGTGCCACGCCGTGCGCGCGGCGCAGGCGCGAGGACAGCAGGCGCGCCAGGTGGCTCATGACCACCACTCCGATGCGCGGCTGGGACTGCAGAAGGCCGTCCAGCTTGGAGCGGTAGAGCAGGTGCAGGCGCGAGGTCTCCGTGGCGGTCGCGGTGGCGGTGCGCGGCAAGGATTCGAGCAGGGCCATCTCGCCGAAGAACTCTCCGGGCTTGAGCGTGTGGATACGCTCGGGCTTGCCCGCGGAGTCCAGGCGGGTCAATTCGACCCGGCCCGTCTCCAGAATGAACAGCGCGCGGCCGATGTCGCCTTCGACGAAGACCACCTCGCCGGGACGGTAGGTGCGCGCGTGCAGGGCGTGCACCAGTTCGCCCAACTCTCCGGCCGACAGCCCGTCGAAGAGATCCAGCGA
>JABEUV010000074.1 GCA_013044195.1 Elusimicrobiota bacterium
CGACAAGGAAAACGGATTAAAAAACGGCTACAACGGCAACGGAATAACATGACATTTCAACTTTCGTTTGGACATGACATTTTAACTTTCGTTTGACACAAAAGTGGCCCTCCTGGCGGAAGCGCCCGCGAAATGGCATAATGCGGCCAACGGTAGCGTGGCTGAGCGGTCAAAAGCACCGGTCTGTAAAACCGGCGGCAATAGCCTACATAGGTTCGAATCCTATCGCTACCACCGTTTTTTCAATAACGATCAGTCCGCACCTTCCTGCATATAGTCGACGACTATTGTGATGATCTTGCGGACGGTGTCGTTGCAGGATTTGAACTCGATCAGGTCCAGAACTTCGGCCCCGTACTTGCGGAGAAGATCGCTGATGAGGGCGTGGATGAAAGATTGCGTGGTCGCGTCCACTCCGGAAAAATTCAGCTCGACGCTCTCCTTCTTCTCCAGTGCGGGAATGATTTCCCTGAGGCGCAGGTCACGGGCGATATCTTTATTCTCGGCGAAAGCGCCGGCACGTGCCTTGATCTCGATCTTCATCACGTAAACCTCGGTCTCTTGAACCGATCCTTGCGGCGCTCGCGGACGGCCGTGCTGTAGGTGTCGCCGATCGCGCTCAGGAGCCGAGAGAACTCTTCGGTTTGGTCGAGCGTGATGTCCACTCCCACGACCGTTCCTGCCCAGGCGGGCATATCGGAGCTCATCGTATGCCGGTCCTTGAAAGGATCGGCATTGAGGCGCGGAGCACGAACCGTCGTCTTTTTCAGAAGTTTATAGAACCCGGTCCCGCTGTAGATAACGAAGAAGTCCCGATTGACGCTGGCGATCGACTTGATGAAGAAGAGCCCCGCGCCCGCGTTCTGCTCGGTGCCCCCCTCCTTGGCCGTCGTGCCCGTGATCCCGGGCGTGAGCGCCAGCCGGATCGCGTCCAAATCTGTGGCGGCCTGATGCGCGCGGGTGATGGTGGTCTTGATCCCGCAGCCTGTGTCGGCGATGCCGACGCGAATCGAGTTGCTCTTTTTGTAGTACTGGGCGCAGAGAATAGCGCCGTTTTCCGCGTCGGCATGCTCGATCACGTTGCGGATCAGTTCGCTGAAGATGTAGCCCAGCGTTTTAGCCGGTTCGCCCTCGAGGTGGAGCAGGGGAATCATCTCGGTGATGAACCGCGTCTGCTCATCGGCGGTACGGATTTGGGTCAGGGGAATGAAGCGCCCGGCGGGCTCATGCTCCTGAATCACGATGTCCGTGGAGATGCCGAGCAGTTTGAACAGCCCCATGCGCACAAAGTAATGCGCCGACGCGGCCTCGAACTTCTGGCACTGGATATTCTCCGGCTTCACGGTCAGCCCGAGCGCCGCGATCATCGACAGCACCGCCGGATGCACAGAGATCCACTTGTCGTTCGCCGTGATTTTCAGGGTTTCCGGCTGAACAGGATCAAACCCTCGGATGAAAGGGTCTATGTTACCCAAGAAAGCGCTGTTGGGTAGATGTATCTTCATCGCCCAAAGCATACCTGGAATCCCGGTAATTTGTCAATATACCGGGATTCCCGGTATATTTTATGATTTAGACCGATTTAAAGCGCATCGACCCAACTCCGACGCCTGAAAGCTTGCTGTCCAACCGTCCGACGACTCAAGCAACCGAGGTCTGTAAAACCGGCGGCAATAGCCTAAAGGGGTTCGGATACTATCGTTGCCAGATCAGCGGCAGCTCCAAGAGCGCGGCGGGCTCCTTCGTCCGCTGGATCGGCTGCTGGGCGGGCGGCGCCAGGCCGTCCAGAATTTCCGCGGCGGCGCGGTCCAGCAGCTGGAGATACTTGACCCGGTCGTATTCCAGCCCGTTTTCCATCAACGCCAACGGCTTGGAACGCCAATCCTTCACCTTGTCGTCGGCGTGGGTGATGACGTAGCGGACGGATTCGCCGGGGTGGAGAACCACGCCGGAGGCGGCCAGCTGTTTGGCGGCCAGGGAGGAGACCGTGTCGTGGACGTAGTCCTGCGGCGACTTCGAAAGATGAAAAGTGATGGCCAGCTCTTCGGCGCTGACGCGGCCTTCGCGCAGGCGCAGGCGATAGTCCTCGACGATCTCCAATAACTCGGGAACCATGCAGCGCAGATCGGCGCCGGGGGCCGCGCGCGCCAGTCGTTCCAGCAGTTCCCTCTGGAGGCGCTTGAACAGCGCGGGCGTGTCGCGGCGGCGCGCGGCGATGCCGCGGATTTTCAGCTCTCCGGTCTTGAACGCGCCGAAGTAGCGGCCGGGGACGCCGGAGCGGGCGTCGCGCTTGGACGGGCAGTAGCGGATCCACTCGTAGACGCCTTCCAGGGCCAGCGGGCACTCGGCTTCCGTTTCAATGGCGCGGCGCAGTTCCTCCAGGTCCGCGCCGGGGGTAACGCTGATCCAGATCGCGTCCACGAGGGCGTGCAGAAGGCGAAAGCCGCGGCGCTCCACTACATCCTTGGCGCGCAGCAGGACTTCCCGCCCCCACGCGGTCACGCACTCGTGCGCCTCGATTTTTCCGAAGCGCGCGTTTTTAAAGCCCAGGTAGCCGAAACAGCAGACCAAGGTCCACTTGTGCGCGTCGGCGCGGGCCTTGTAGACCGGGGCGCCGGGACCGCCGGCTTTATAGAGCGTCTTGTAGCGCGCGCGCTTGCGCAGGATGGGCTCCAGCACGGACGGCACCAGGCCGCGGCGCTTCGTGCACAGGTGATGGCCGATCTCCGGAACGACGTTGTCCGGACAGCACGGGCAGTTCACGGTCTCCGGGGAGATGTTGCGCGAGACCATCATCTCCGGGTACATGGAGGTGAAATCAAACTCGGCCACGTCGCGGTGCCAGCCCACCTCCGGCTCGTAGACCAGCCCCCCTTTGTCGGCGATGAGCAGGGAGGTGGCGGGACGGAAATCCTCGGCCTGCTGTTTTTCCATGGGGATGAGCACGCCGTTCGTCCAGGCCCAGGCCATCTGCATGGAGCTGAGGCTGGTACCGATCGTACAGCGCGCGGCCCGCTGGACCGGGATCTTCGCGAGGCGCGCGATCTCGAATAAACCCGCGGTGTCCGTCTCCCGGATCATGAAGCTGTTCTTCACATCCAAGTGCCAGCGGCCGAACAGGTAGCGCGCGCCGCCTTGGTAGATGGTGCGGCCGTAGGTGTAGAAGCTGCGCTGACCGCGGCCCGCCATGCCGCGCTCCTCGTCGCGTGAGAAGCCCACGGATATTTTATTTTCCCGCGCCAGACGGTCCAGCTGGGGCATCAGCACGCTGTCACCCCACTCCGTCGTGATCACGTCCGGGTCCCACTGGCGCAGGCGCCGCGAAAGAGACTCCAACTGCTCGGGCATGCTTCCTTCCAGCTCATGCGCGCGGCCGTCCATGCTCAGCACCAGCCGTCCGCGCGCGGCGTGGTTCGGGTCCTGGCGGCCGACGATCTCCGAGCCGGACAGCGCCAGGTGCATGGTGCTCAGCGCGGGAGTTTCGTAATCGACGGCCCAGGGATCGTCGCGCAGTTCGCAGCCGAGAAGACGCTCGTCTTCAATCTGGAAGCGGCACAGCGCCAGCGGGAAGTGGCCGCGCTCGTAATGATACGCCTGGACCAGATGCATGTCCGCGTCGTAGAGCGGAAGCTCCAAGCCCGCCAGCCGCCGGACCAATGCGTCGCGCTCCAACACGGGCACGCGGACTTCCAGCACGCCCAGCATGCGCCCGGAGAAAAGCTCCCGCTTCTCAACCCAGCGCGTGTCCGTGGGATAATCCAGCGACGCCAGCAGACGCGCCGCGCGCTTCAGCTGCTCCGACGTTCCGCCCAGGTGAAACGCCGGCCGCCACGCGTCCAGCACGGCGCGCCGACGCCCGTCCCGTCCAATGATCCAAACGCGCATCCCCTCCGCCTGCGGGTACGCGTCAAAGATCCAGCCCTCCAGATTTTCCGCCGCCATCGTCTCTCCGCTTCTTTTCCACGCGCTCCAGCTCTAAAAACTGCCGCTCCAGGGCCACCAGCATGGCCATCAGCGCCGCTTCAAACGGCATGGGGCGGCCGGCCATGGACGCCGGTGCTGCGTGATAGCGCGCGAAGCGCCACAGCGCGTCGAACGCCTCCTGATCTTCCTTGCGCAGCGCCCGCCTAAAGAGCTTCCACGCTTCCTCTTCCGCCTGGAGCGTCTGCACGATCGTCGGCAATGTCCTGCCCATAAAACCTCATCTCGCCCTGCGCGCACGAAATCATGTGCCGTTGCCAACTTTCGCGGCCGGCGGGCGCTGGGCGATCGACCGCCAGAACCAGCCAGACGGCCGGCAAAGCCGCCATCCCCTCCAGCACGCGCGTCAGCACGCGCCGCGCCGCGGCCTCGGGCACGTCCTCGTCGTAGAACAAAGGCATGGGGTCCGCGATCACCACGGGCTCCCCGCGCCAGCGCTCCGGGACCTTCACCTTGACCATGGTCTCCAATTGATAGAGATTGAACGGCCGCGCCAGCTCCACGCGCGCCAGCGCCGCGCGCGCGTCCGCCCCGCAGAAGCGCGCCGCATAGCCCAGACCGTAGGCGTTGAACGAATTGCCCGCGTCCAGCCACAGCACCCGCGCGCCGCGCAGAAGCGTGGGACACAACGCCGTCAGGAAGCGCGCCGGCAGCTCCCGCGGCCCCGACACCACGTAGTGACCGGGCAGTATGCGCCCGTCGCGGAGCAAAGGCCTGAGAGGCTCTGTTCCGGCAAGGTCGGCTTCGGCAAGGACGGGGTGCTGCGGGAACGTCACGCGTACAGCTTAATCGAACATACGTTCGATGTCAAGGCCCGGGCGCTTGCGCCCCCTCGCGCCGCCATGATAGCGTGTGGCCATGTGCGGCCGCTACACCCAGACGGCAAGCCTCAAGGAACTGCGCGAGCGCTTCCAGATCAACGTCTCCGATATTCTGGAACTGATGTTAACGCCGTTTGAAAAGTGTTCAGAAATCGCCGGTCGTTCGTGTCCGTAGCCGTTGCCGTTAGGTCCACCAAAGAAATGTCGTTTCCGTAGACGTA
>JABEUV010000075.1 GCA_013044195.1 Elusimicrobiota bacterium
CAGTTCTACTTCCGCACGACGGACGTGACCGGAGCGGTCACGTTGCCGGCGGGCGTGGAGATGGTGATGCCGGGAGACAACATCGACATCGACTGCGAGTTGATCGTGCCGATCGCGATGGAAAAGGGTCTGCGCTTCGCCGTGCGCGAAGGCGGCCACACCGTCGGCGCCGGCGTCGTCGCGGATATTTTGGACTAGGCCATGGGAGACAGACATATCGTCGTCCTCGGCTGCACCGTCTGCAAGAACAAGAACTACTATTACCAGCGCGGCAAGAAGAAGGAGTTCAAGCTGGAGCTCAAGAAGTTCTGCCGCGAGTGCGGAAAGCAGGCCCCGCACAAAGAGGTCAAGTAGGCTCAAGTCCTAGATTCGGGTCCGTTGGGGGTATCGGTTAATGGCTAAACCACCGCTCTCCAAAAGCGGAACTCCAGGTTCGAGTCCTGGTACCCCCGGCGGACCCGAGGATTTTAAACTATGAACCCAACGCAGTTCCTGAAAGAAGCCGTTGCCGAGCTCAGGCAGTCGACGTGGCTGACGCGCGAGCAGGCCATCGACTCCACGAAGGCCGTGCTGATCCTCGTGGCGCTGATGTCCCTGTACGTCGCCGGCGTCGACTACGTGCTCTCCATCTTCGTCGGGGCTTTCCTGGGTCACTAAAGAGGCGCCATGACCAATACCGTCGCCGCCGCCGCTTCGACCTCCGCCCGTCCGCGCGGCTGGTACATCGTCCACGTACAATCCGGCTACGAGGACCGCGTGCGCAAAGTCCTCGCGCAGAAGATCGACGTCGAGAAGCTGCAGGACCGAATTTTCAACGTCCTAATCCCGACCGAGGACGTCGTCGAGGTCAAGAAGAACAAGAAGAAGATCTCCAAGCGGATGTTCTTTCCCGGCTACGTGCTGATGGACATGGTCATCGACGAGACCACCTACTGGCTGATCAAGAGCGTCAAGGGCGTCTCCGGCTTCCTCGGCGACACCGACCCGACCCCGCTCGCCCAGGAGGAAGTCGACAAGATCCTGGGGCTGATGAACACCGCCGCCGAGGGCAAGCCGCGTCCGGCCGTGCAGTTCGAGCGCGGCGAGAACATCCGCATCGTCGACGGCCCGTTCCGCCACTTCGTCGGCGTCGTCGAGGACGTCAGCGAGACGAAGGCGAAGATCAAGGCGATGGTCACCATCTTCGGCCGCCCGACGCCCGTCGAGCTGGACTTCCTGCAGGTGGAGAAGATTTGATCGTGGCTGAGCCGGAGATCCTGCCGCCCGGCGGCGACGCCGACTTCTCCGGCGTGCGCGTGCGCCTGGCGCACGTGAAGTCGCTGGGCGTCGCCGGAGCGCTACTGGCGCTGCTGACGATGGCCGCGGCGCTGAGCTTCGGCCTGTTGATGCTGTTCGGCCGATCCTTGCTGGCGGCGGCCGCCGTCTACGTTTTCTGGCCGTATCTGTTCAGCCCGACGTTCACGCAGTGGGTGTTCGGCGCGGACCGTGCGCCGTTTCTGAAGCTGTTCGTACTGCTGGCCCTGGCCGGGACGCTGGCGAAGATGCTCCTGCCCCGGTCCTGGAGCCGCCGCTAATATTTCAAGCCGCACCACGAGGTCATTACCATGGCGAAGAAGATCAAAACCCAAATCAAGCTGCAGATTCCCGCGGGAGCCGCGAACCCGGCGCCGCCCGTCGGCCCCGCGCTCGGTCAGCACGGCCTCAACATCATGGACTTCTGCAAGCAGTTCAACGAGAAGACCCGCACCCAGGACGCGGGCATGCTGATTCCCGTGGTCATCACCGTTTTCGAGGACCGCTCGTTCACCTTCATCACGAAGATGCCCCCGGTGTCCTCTTTGCTCAAGAAGGCCGCGGGCCTGGCGAAGGGTTCCGGCGAGCCGAACCGAAACAAGGTCGGCAAGATCAGCCAGAAGCAGGCCGAGGACGTCGCCAAGGCGAAGCTCCCCGACCTGAACACCAAGGACCTGGCCGCCGCCGTCGAGATGGTCAAGGGCACCGCCCGCTCGATGGGCATCGAAGTCACGAAATAGTTTTTTAAGACCGAGCTCCTCGTTCAAGGGGCGCCAACAGGTCAGGAGACAACGCACATGGGCAAGAGATACGAAACGCTGGTCAAGGACCTCGACCGCGCGAAGCTGAACACGCTGGAAGACGCCGCCGCGATCGTCAAGAAATGCGCGACCGCGAAGTTCGACGAGACCGTCGAGATCCACGTCCGCCTCGGCGTGGACCCCAAGCAGGCGGACCAGCAGGTCCGCGGCACCGTGGGCCTGCCGCACGGACTGGGCAAATCCAAGAAAGTCGCCGTCGTCGTGCGCGGCGACAAGCAGAAGGACGCGACGGCCGCCGGAGCCGACATGGTCGGCGCCGAGGACCTGATCGACCAGATCGCCAAGGGCTTCACCGACTTCGACGTCCTGGTCGCGACCCCCGACATGATGAAGGACCTCTCCAAGCTCGGTAAGGTCCTGGGCCCCAAGGGCCTGATGCCGAACCCCAAGTCCGGCACCGTGACGATGAACGTGGCACAGACCATCAAGGAACTGAAGGCCGGCCGCGTCGAGTATAAGGTCGACGACTACGGCATCATCCACGTCCCCGTGGGCAAGGCGTCTTTCCCGGCCGACAAGATCGCGGGCAACGCGCGCGCCATCTTGGAAGCGCTGACCAAGGCCAAGCCCGCCGCGTCGAAGGGCATCTACATGCTGAGCATCACGCTCTCCTCGACGATGGGCCCCGGCCTCAAGGTCGACCACAACGTGAAGTACGTCGCCTAAGGCGCAAGCCTCTCAATAGAAGGGCCTCCGCGCGAGCGGGGGCCCTTTTTATTGGTGCCGTCGGTCGCCGGGCATGATGACGCGGATGTTATTGTCGCGCATGTATTTTTCCATGCGCGCGTCCCACTCCGCCGGGGATATGAATTCCCCCGAGATCTCACTCTCGTCCAGACGCGCCGCCGTCAATTTCGGCGGCCCTCCGCCCTGCAGCTCACCGGACGGGAACGTCAGAAGCCAGAGACGCCCGTCGCCGGGATCCCGGTAGAGCTTGTCCCAGCCGGCCGTCTTTTCGACGCCGATCAAGACCAACTCCCCGTTCGTCAGCCAGGTGATTCGCTCCAAAATTTCGCGCCCGTCTCGCGCGGCCAGTTCCGTCTCTTCCGGTCCGAGTCTTTTCATTTGGTGTCCCCGACGATCTCGATGGTGGAGTTCGGGGGAATGGCGACGTTCGGGATTTGGAATTCCCGCGCTCCCCCGGACGTCACGCCGCGGCCGATAAACAACGGATTTTCTTCATACTCGATGCGCGACGCCACCTCGGCGGGCGGCGTCGGAAACCGGATGATCGCATATCGCGAGGCCGGTTCGATGCCCAGCCGCTCGGACAGCCGCACCGCGGGCATGTCGGCGATGTCCTCCGCGGCCGTCACGAACGTGGTCGCCTGTCCGGCCGGTCCGAGCATTCCCGAGACGCGCACGCCGCCCTGGAGCGGTATGACGCGCGCCAAAGTCCCGGGGACTTCATTGACCACCCCGCACTCGACGACGACGGCCTCCGCCGCACCCGCCACCGCCGCTCCCGCCACGTAGAGCAGCCCGCCGGCCGCGGCGGCCAGCGCCGCCCCCGCGACAAATCTCTGCAGGGGTCCCGCGACGACCGGATGCGCGTCGTCCAACCCGGACGCGGACTCGTAAGCCGCCTTGCTGCGGACAACCCCGTATGCGGCCAGACCCAGGCCCGCGGCCGCGGCTGCGGCCAACGGGAGAAACGGAACGCTATCCCGTCCGGACGGCGCGGCTCCGCGCACGGCGCGCCCCGTGAGATGAATTGGCGCAGGCACGGAAGCGTCCGCCCCATCGTGCGCGTAAGCGCTCGCGGGCGCCGTCGTCGTGCCCATTCTTCCCGGCGCAGGCGCTGCCGCACCATTGAAAGACGCGGCGCCTTCAAACGCGGCGCCTCCGCCGTCGAACGCGAGTCCCATTCGTTCCGCGTCCGGGAACTTCGCCGCCGCCGTCAGGCCGTCGAGCGCGATTCTCCGCGCGGGGCCGGAAGCGACGGGCGCCGCGCGGCCCCGCGGCTCGGCCGAACGGGACAGCCGCCGCACGACGTCATCGAGATGATTGGAAAGCGACGTCTCCTCCGCCGCGGGCAAGCGCGCCTCCTCCAACTCCATGCGGATCGAGTCGCACCGCTGCTTCAGTTCCTCGTTCGTCGGCTCCGACCCGGGCGGTCGCGCGGCGACGAAGGCGTCCATCGCCGCGATGCGGTCGTCGAAGCGCGCCGCCGCGGGCGATTCGGCTCTCGCCGATCGCGCCGAGGCCAGAACCGCCGCCGCGATCAGCGCCGCCGCTCCCGTCGAACAAAAACCTCTCATCCGCGCAGAGTATCGTCGAACAAGCTCCATCAAAAGGGCCCAGGGTCCCGCATCAGCCCGGGACCAAAGGCCCTGGCCCCTCTCCAGGCGGCCAGGAGCAACGGGCTTCCGCTCAGCGGCGCAATTGCGCGGCCAGGCGGGAGAGGCCCTCGCGCACCACGGCCTCGGGCGGGCCGAAGGAGAAGCGCGCGTGGGAGCGGAAGCGCGAGGCGCGTGCGGCGCGGCGCTTGCCGGGATTGACGTCGAAGAACTCGCCGGGCACCACGATCACCTTGGCCTCCAGCGCCTTGCGAAAGAAGCCCATGCCGGTGTTGAACGGCGCGGGCAGACCGGAGAGCGCGCCCCAGGCGTAGAACGTGCCGTCGGTGGGCGCGTCGAAAGTCACGCCCATGTTTTCCAGGCCCGCGCGCATCAGGTCGCGCTTGGCGCGGAAGGCGCCGTGCAAAGACGCGGCTTCCGCATCGGCGCGCTCCGGCGAAAGCAGGTCGATGGCCGCGCGCTGAAGCGGGCGCGAGCCGCCGCCGTCCAAAAACGAACCCGCCGAGGACGCAGCCTCAATGACGGACTTGGGACCGACGGTCCAGCTCACGCGCCAGCCTGGGTAGCGCCAGTTTTTCGTCAAGCCGTCCAAAATAATCACCGGGTCGCGGTCCACGTCCTCCACATGACGCGCCGCGCTGACCGTCGGCGCCGTACCGGGCTGGTTCCAAACGTAATGAGAATAGAATTCGTCCAGGATGATCGCGCAGTCGAACTTGCGTCCCAGCGCGACCCACTGCGCCAGCTCCTCGCCGGCCACGACCATTCCCGTCGGGTTCGACGGATTGGAGGCCAGCAGCGCGCCCAGACCGCGGCCCTGAATCTCGCGGCGCAGGGCATCGTGCGAGAACGCGTAGCCGGACTCCGACTCCAGCAGAATGGGGATCGCGGCGAAGGAATGGAAGACGTCCAGCAATTCTTCGTAGGCGGTGTAGTCCGGCAGAAAATGTCCCAGGTTCACGCCGCCCAGCGCCGCGACCACGCGCGTCAGCGCCGCACGGCCGCCGCCGGCGATGGCCACGTTCTCCGCCGAGTAGCGGCTGGGCATGCCGCGGCGATAGCGCTGATTGTAAAGTCCCGCCACCGCCTCGCGCAGTTCCCACAGGCCCGCCACCGGCGCGTATTCCTGATCGGCGGGGTCGATGGCGACCGACGCGCGCCGCGCGGGCCCGCCGGGCAGGCGGCCGGTCTCCGGCATGCCCTGGCCCAGGTTGATCCACGACGCGTCGCCCGGCGTGTAGCCCAGCTTCGCGGCCTCCGCCATCACGTAAATGACGCCGGTGCGCGGCACGGCGCGAAACGACGGAACCAACGCGTCGCCCACGCTACTCGTCTTCAGCGCCGGCCTTGACGCGCGGTGGCTTGCCGGCCGCCAGCCAGCCCAGGTACGCCTCGATGAATGCGTCCAGGTCTCCGTCCATGACGTTCTGGATCTGCGAGGTCTGCTCTCCGGTGCGCAAATCCTTGACCATCTGGTAGGGCATGAACACGTAGGAGCGGATCTGGTGGCCCCAGGCGATGTCGCCCATCTCGCCGTAGTGCTTCTCCATGCCGGAGCGCTTTTTATCCAGCTCGATCTGGTAGAGCTTGGCCTTCAGCATGCGCAGGGCGTTCATCCGGTTCTGCAATTGGGAGCGCTCGGTCTGGCAGGCCACCACAAGCCCGGAGGGCTTGTGCCGGATACGCACGGCGGTCTCAACCTTGTTGACGTTCTGGCCGCCGGCGCCGCCGGAGCGGAACGTCTCCAGCTCCAGGTCGGAATCCTTGACCTCGATTTCGATGTCGTCCTCGATATCCGGCAGAACGTCGAGCGAGGCGAAGCTGGTGTGACGGCGTTTGTTGGCGTCGAAAGGAGAAATGCGCACCAGGCGGTGCACGCCCATCTCACCCTTGAGCAGGCCGTAGGCGTTGGGCCCGCGCACGAAGGCCTCGACCGTCTTGAGGCCGGCGCCGTCGCCCTTCTGCACCTCGGTAACCGCCAGCTCGAAGCCGTGCGCCTCCGCCCAGCGTCCGTACATGCGCCACAGCATCTCCGCCCAGTCGCAGGCCTCAAGCCCGCCCGCGCCCGCGTGCAAGGAGATGATCGCGTCGTCCTTGTCGAACTCCGCGGAGAGCTTCAGGCGCAGGTCCATCGCGCGTAGGATTTTCTCGACGCCGGCCAGGCCCGCGTTGATCTCCGCCATCTCGCGCTCGTCCTTCATCTCCGCGGCCAACTCGCAGTGCGCCTTCAGATCGTTAAGACCGCGCTCCGCTTTTTCGTATTCAGCCAGCGCCTTCTTAAGATCGTTGAGTTCCTTGGATTTCTTCTTGGCCTTCGCCGAGTCCGCCCAAAACGCGGGGTCCCCCGCCTCGGCCTCGCGCGCTTCCGCGTCCCGCCGCATCTTGGGCAGGTCCATCAGCTTGGCGACCTTGGCCAGCAGGCCGCGCATCTCTTCGATCTTGCGCTCGGCTTCTTCGAACATCGGTCTATTTTAGGACATTCGGCACGGCCGCTCCCGCCCCTCGAAGAAAGTTATCCACGTTGTCCACAACCCCGACTGTTGTCAACAACAGTTGAAAGCGTTCGGAAGCGACGGCGTGAGGCAGGACTCCACTCTCAGGAGCGCCTGAACGATCTAGCGCAATCCCGCGAAGAGCCGCAGCGTATTGGCGTGCAGCCGCGCGGTGTCCTCCGGCGTGGGGCCGTAGCCGCCGCCCAACGTGACGGCGACGGGGACGCCGTGCAGGCGGCAGGCCTCCCACACCGCGGCGTCGCGGTCCAGAATTCCGCGCTCGGTCAGCTTCAAGCCGCCGAGTTTGTCCTTCTCCCAGACGTCGACGCCGCTTTGATAGACGATCAGCTCCGGCTTGAAGTCCATCATCGCGCGTAGGTGGCGGCGCAGAAGGTCGTAGTATTCGGCGTCGCCGGTCCCGGCGGCCAGCTCCACGTCGAGGGAGCTTTTTTCTTTCTTCTCCGGATAAAGATCGGCCTGGTGCATGGAGAAGGTGAAGACGTCGGGATCGCCGAAAAAGATCGCGGCGGTGCCGTTGCCTTGGTGGACGTCCAAGTCGATCACCGCGACGCGGCCGATCTTCCCCTCGCGGCGCAAGAGACATATCGCGACGGCGATGTCGTTTAAGGCGCAGTAGCCCTCGCCGTGATCGCGAAAAGCGTGGTGCGCGCCGCCGCCGGAGTGCAGGCCGACGCCCGCTTCAAGAGCATGGAGTGCGGCCAGCACCGTGCCGCCGACGGCCAGTTGGTGCGCCCGCGAGATCGCCGGGGAAAAAGGAAGTTCCAACCGCTGCAGATCCGCCGCGGTCAACGTCGCCGAGAGCACCTTGTCGACCCAAACCGCGTCGTGGGCGAGAAGGAGATCCTCGCGCGACGGCGCGGACGGCTCGATGAGGTCCGCCAACGGCGCCAGCGCGGCGGCGGTCAGGGCGAACTTGCGGGCCGCGAAATTGTGGCCGCCGTAGTCCACGTCGTATTGCGGCGAGAAGACGACGCGCGGCTTCACGGCCGGATCAGCGCGCGGCGCGCGCACAACAGCACGGTCAGCGCCAGGCACAGCGCGCCCAGCCAATCGCCGCGGCGCGCATAGAGCGAGCGCGCCGGGAACGGATCGCCCAGCGGCACGTCGGCGTCCAGGCGGCCGCGCTCGTTCAAGTCCAGCTTCGCGGTGACCACGCCCCATGGGTCGATCACGGCGGAGATGCCGGTGTTGCCGGAGCGGATCACCGGGATGCGGTTTTCAATGGCGCGGAAGACGTTGGCCTCGAAATGCTGATACGGGCCCCAGGTGTCCTTGTACCAGCCGTCGTTGGTCACGTTGATCAGCAGACGCGCGCCGCGCGCCGCGTCGCGCCGCGCCCAGCGCGGGAACATGGCCTCATAGCAGATCGTCACCGCCGTGGGGCCGAACGCCGTGGCAAACAGCTTCTGGTCCGGCGCGCCCGGGCTCAGGTCGCCCATCTCGTCGAGCACCTTCAGCCAGCGCTCGATGACGAAGCGCGGCACCAGCGCGCGAAAGGGCACGTACTCGCCGAAGGGAACCAACTCGCGTTTGACGTAGACCCCGCCCACCGTCCCGTTGGGGAGCACCAGTTGGGCCGCATTGGCCGGGCCCGCGCCGGATTCGGCCGCGGCGACGATGCCCACCAGATGCGCCGCCTTCTGACGCCGCGCCCACTTCGCGACAAGGGGCGCGGCCCGGCCGCGCGGCTGAAAATACGGGATCGCGGTCTCCGGCCAGACCACGAGCGACGGCGCGCGGGTCTCCGGACGCGCCAGCAATTCGTCGAAGCCGTCCAAAATCTCCTCGACCGCACGCCCATCCCACTTTTGGTACTCATCGATCGCGGGCTGAAGGATCTCCACGCGCGCCGTCGCGCCCGGATCGTCCGGACGACGCGCCAGAACCATCGCGCCGTTTATCCACGTCCCGGCGGCCAGCGCCAATCCCAAGGCCAGCGGCGCCGCCGCCGCCTGCGGCGCGCGGCCGCCCGCGTCGCGCCACGCCTCGGCCAACGCCGCGTTGACCAGCACCAAAATGAAACCGATCAGGTACGGCCCACCCCAAGCGCCGGCCTGAATCAACGCCAGATTATTCCACTGCGTGTAGGCCAGAACGTCGACGGCCAGCCGCGGCGTCCACCAACCCGTCGCCGCCGCCGTCGCCGTCCACACCGCGGCCCATGTCCAGGGTCTCAAGAAGCGCGCGCCGGTCTCCGTCAGCCAGCGCCCCAGAAACGCGGCCAACACCCAGTTCAACGCCAGCACGGCGGAAAGCAACGCCCACGCCAGCGCCGCCACCGGCGCGGGAATCTGCGCGAAGCGGCAGGTCGCGTAAATCCAGTGCAGGACGACCGCGTGGTAGGCAAAGCCCGCCCAGAAGCCGGCCGCCGCCGCGCCGCGGCGCGTCTCGGCCTCATCGGCCGCCAGAAACAACGGCGCCAGACCCACCCAGCCGAAAAACCAGAAGCCCGCGCGCGGCAGGGCCAGACCCACAAGCGCCGCCCCCGCGGCGGCAGCAACCGCGCGAGACCGCGCGGAAGCGCCGCTTCCGCGCGTCATGGAAAGCGGCCCGCTAGGCGGGCGCGTCCGCCCCGTGGCATTTTTTGTACTTCTTGCCGGAGCCGCAGTAGCAGGGATCGTTGCGGCCGATCTTTTGGATGTCGCGCGGCGCCGCGGCGACTCCGCCGCCGGACAACACCCCGCGTCCCAACGCGGGGCGCTTGGCCGCCGGTGCGGAGGCGGGCTGGGCCGCGTCCGGATCAAGCATGCCGTCCGTCGGCGGTTCTCCGGCGGCGGGCGTCTCCGGGATGGGCGGCGGCGGCGGCGCCTTCGGGGCCTCGATCTTGAAGAGATACTCGACGGTCTGCTCACGGACCCGGTCCAGCATCTCGCCGAAAAACTTGTGAGACTCTTTCTGATACTCGATCTTCGGGTCGAGTTGCCCGTACGCGCGCAAGCCGATCGACTTCTTGAGCTGGTCCAGGTCGGTCAGATGACCCTTCCAGGACTTGTCGATCATCTGCAGAAGGATCATCTTCTCGATCTCGCGGAAATCGTAGCCCTTGAAGTCCTCGGCGCGGCGCGCGTAGTGCGCCAGGGCGTCGGCCGTCAGCTTCTCCTTGAGCGCCGCGTCGGACATGCCGATGAAATCCTCGGGCGGGTAGCGCAGGCCGAACGTGCGCTCCAGGTAGGCGCCCAGCATGACGAAGTCCCACTGCGCCGTATCTTCCTTGCCCGCGACCGCCGCGTCCACCTCGGCGGCGACGTCTTCCTTGATCATCGCGTGAATCTGCGCGGTGACCGACTCACCGAAGAGCACCACGTCGCGCAGCTTGTAGGCCACCTCGCGCTGCTTGTTCATCACGTTGTCGTAGTCGAGCAGCTGTTTGCGAATGTCGAAATTATGGGTCTCGACGCGGCGCTGGGCGTTCTCGATCTGGTAGGTGACCAAGGGCGACTCGATGACCTCGCCCTCCTTCATGCCCAGCTTTTCCATCAGCGGCGCGATGCGGTCGGAGCCGAACAGGCGCATCAGCTCGTCGTCCAGGCCCAGGTAGAACTGCGTGGAGCCTGGGTCGCCCTGGCGCGCGCAACGGCCGCGCAATTGATTGTCGATGCGGCGCGACTCGTGGCGCTCGGTGCCCAGCACGTGGAGGCCACCCAAAGTTTTAACCAATTCGTACTCGGCCGGGTCCTGCGGGTTGCCGCCCAGCAGAATGTCGGTGCCGCGGCCGGCCATGTTCGTGGCGATCGTCACCGCGCCCTTGCGGCCGGCCTGCGCGATGATCGACGCTTCCATCTCATGATATTTGGCGTTGAGCACCTGGTGCGGAATGCCCGCGCCGCGCAGCATGGCGGCCAGCTTCTCGGACTTCTCGATGGAGCGCGTGCCCACCAGCACCGGCCGGCCCTTCATCCAGAATTCCTTGATCGACTCCACGATCGCGCCGAACTTCTCGCGCTCGGATTTGTAGACTAGGTCGGGCATGTCGTCGCGGGCGATGATCCGGTTGGTGGGAATCTCGCGCACGTCCATCTGGTAGATCTCAAGGAACTCGTCTTCCTCGGTCATCGCGGTGCCGGTCATGCCCGAGCGCTTCTTGTAGATCTTGAAGAAGTTCTGGAATGTGATCGTCGCCAGCGTCTGGTTTTCCTCGCGCGGCGGCAGGTTTTCCTTGGCCTCGACGGCCTGGTGCAGGCCGTCGGACCAGCGGCGTCCGGGCATCAGACGACCGGTGAACTCGTCGACAATGACGACTTCAGGGCCGCTCTCGCCGCCCTTGACCACGTATTCCACGTCGCGCTTATACAGGAAGTGCGCGCGCAGGGCCTGCGTGATGTGGTGGACCCACTCGCCTTCCAGATCGTCGTAGAGGTTGGCCAGGCCCAGGAGCTTCTCGGATTTTTGGATGCCGTCCTCGGTCAGGACCGCGGTGTGGTTTTTTTCGTCGACGATGGCGTCCCAGCCCTTGTCCAGGTCGGTGCCGTCGTATTTGGCCTGAATCTCGTCTTCCTCGGTGATGAGGCGGACCTTCAGATGCGGGATCAAGCCGTTGACGATGGCGTAGCGCTCCGTGGATTTCTCGGCGGCGCCGGAGATGATCAGCGGCGTGCGCGCCTCATCGACCAAAATGGAGTCGACCTCGTCGATGATCGCGTAATAGAGCGGCCGCAGTACGCGGTCTTCCTTGCGCACCACCATGTTGTCGCGCAGGTAATCGAAGCCGATCTCATTGTTGGTGATGTAGGTGATGTCGCAGCGGTAGGCGGCCTGACGTTCGTTGTTGGGGATGTCGTGCTGGACGCAGCCCACGGTCAAGCCCAGGAACTTGAACACCGGGCCCATCCACTCGCTGTCGCGCTTGGCCAGGTAGTCGTTGACCGTGACCACATGTACGCCCTTGCCCACCAGCGCGTTGAGGTAGGCGGGCGCGGTCGCGACCAAGGTCTTGCCTTCGCCGGTGCGCATCTCGGCGATGGAGCCGTTGTGCAAGGTCATGCCGCCCAAAAGCTGGACGTCGAAGTGCCGCAGCCCGATGGAACGGCGCGCCGCCTCGCGGCACAGCGCGAACGCCTCCGGCAGAAGCGTGTCCAGCGCCTCGGTTTCGGCCTTCTTGCGCTGCTCGCGGTGATCCTCGTCGTCGGCGTCAAACTCGATGGTCGAAAACAGTTCCTGCACGCGCGCCTTCAGCGCCTCGGTGCGTTTGGGGAAATCCGCGTCGGCCAGCGCCTGAATCTCCGGCTCCAGCGCGTTGGTCTGATCCAAGAGCGGCCGGTAGCGCTTCAGCGTGCGCTCGCTGGCCGTCCCGAACATCATCTCGAACAATTTCTTGATCATCGAACGCGGCAGTTTAGCAATTTCGACGCCAGGACGGCGTTGCTTGGAACCATCATTCTCGCCGCGAGATGACCGACGGCGCGCCGATGATATATCATGATGCCCATGAGAAGGCTTGCCCTGCCGCTGCTCTTCGCCGCCGCCACCAGCGCTTGCGTCAGCGTGGCACCCCCGCCGGACCCGCACGGCGTCTATATGCCGGGACAGCGGCTGGTCGTGTTCATCTATCAGGCCCCGGGGCCGTGGATCGTGTCCGGAGCGGACTCGAAGCTGGAGTCCGCGGCGCAGATCTCGCCGCTGGGCTTCGCGGTACAGGGGATGGAGGACTCGCACACGCTGTCGGTGTCCAAGGCCATCCAGCAGTATCTGCCGCGGCCGCGCTACGACGACGAGCTTCAGGACGCTCTGATGAAAGAGCTTCGGCTTCACATCTCTTCGGCGCCGCTGCAGTCCGGACTGCAGGCCGGCGTCCCGGCCGATCAGATTCAGCGCTGGAACCGCGCGCGCAATCAAGAGGACTGGCGCTCGCGCTACTTCCAGGTCGACCCCGACCTGCCCGCGCCGCGCAACTACTCGCGCGGCTTCGGCCTGGACGACGCGCTGGTTCTGGACGTCAACCTCTCCTTCGGCACGACGTCCGATGGCGCCGGCGACTTGATGCCCGACCTGGCCGCGTCGTGGCGCGTCTACCGCGGCCTGAACTCCCGGCAGGTCTGGGACCATCTCAACGAGGACGTCGATCAGGCCTCCACGATGACCTTGGTCGATATCGAAACGACCCCGCCCCTGTTGACCGGCCGCTTGGAGGCGCTCGCCCCGAAGCTGGGCCAGGAAGTCGGCCACGAGTTCGCGCGCGCGTTCGGCCTCCTTGCGTCGACGGCGCCCGCGCGCGGCGGACTGCTGCCGCCGCCGAAGTCCGCGCCCGCCGGCGCCGGTCTTCTGCCTCTGTCCTACTTGCTGAGCCTGTCGTCGGCCCCGGCCGACGCGCCGCCGCCGCCGCGACCCACGCCCGCCGCCGTCCACGGCGCCGCCGCCGCGCCCACCGCGGCTCCCGCCGCCGTGGCGGTCTCCACCGCTGCGGCAAGCGCGCCCGCCTCGATTTCCACGACGACCGCGGCCGCACCGCCGCCGCCCCCGCCGCCCGCCGTCCCCGTTTCCAGCGCTCCCGCCGCCTCGCCGTGAGGACCGTGAGCGTCGCCGTCGCGGGCCTGGGAACCGTCGGCCGCGAGACCGTGCGTCTTCTGCGCGCGCGCCGCGCCCAACTGCGCGAGCGCCTGGGCGCGGAGTTGGTCTTGACCGCAGTCGCCGACCGCGCCGCCGCGCGCGAGGCTCGCGCCTTGGGCCTGCCCGCGTCGGTCGCGCGCTTCACCGATCCTCTGGAGATGGCGCGCCGCGCCGGCGCCGACGTCACCATCGAACTGCTGGGCGGCACGGACGCCGCGCGGCGGCTGGCCCTCTCCGTGCTGGGCCGCGGCGGCGCCTTGGTCACCGCCAACAAGCGCCTGCTGGCGCTGTCCTGGCCCGCGCTGACGCGCGCGGCCGCGCGTTCCGGCGCGCGCCTGGCCTTTGAGGGCGCGGTCGCGGGCGGCGTGCCGGTTCTGCGGGCGCTGGAGCTGTCCTTGGTCGGCGACCGCGTGCTGGGCCTGGACGGCATCCTCAACGGCACGACCAACTATATTCTGACGCGCTGCGAGGAAGGCCTCTCCGCCGAGGCGGCGCTCAAAGAAGCCCAGGAACTGGGGTTCGCCGAGAAAGACCCGCGTCTGGACCTGTCCGGACAGGACGCGGCGCAGAAGCTCTCCGTGCTGGCGGGGCTGGTCACGGGCGGGTGGCTTGCGCCCGGCTCGTTTCCCGTCGTCGGCATACAGGCGGTGACGGCGCGCGACGCGGCCTACGCGCGCGAGCGCCTGGGCAGCGCCGTGCGCCTGATCGCGTCGCTGCGCTTTTCCGGAACGCCGAGCGCCCCGCGCGTGGAAGCCAGCGTGTTTCCCACGCTCGTGCCGCTGGGCCATCCGCTGGCCGCCGTGCGTCGCCAGTACAACGCGGTGCTGGTACGCGCGCAGTCGGCCGGCGACCTGATGTTCTACGGCCGCGGCGCGGGCGCGGGCCCCACCGCGTCGGCGGTGCTGGCCGACGCCTTCTGCGCCGCGCGCGACCTGCTGGGACAGTTGCCGTCGGCGCGCCCTGTCCCGCGCGCGCTGACGCTCGCCTCGGCGGACGACACGCCGTCCGGTTTTTATCTGCGCTTGGAAGTGCGCGACCGCCCCGGGGCGCTGTCGCGCATCGCGGGCGCGCTGGGCCGCGAGCGCGTTTCCATTGCCGCCATCCATCAGGACCGCGCGCGCGGCGCCGCCGCGGTGCCGGTGGTGATCACCACGCACCCAGCTTCGCTGGGTGCCTTTAATATGGCTCGCCGCCGCATCCTCGCGCTCGAAGACGTGGCACCCCGTCACTGCGCGATGCGCACGCTGGCATGAAGACCGGGCTCATCGAAACCTGGCGCGCGCGCCTGCCGGTGACGGCTCAGACCCCCGTGATCACGCTGGGCGAGGGCGGCACGCCGCTGCTGCGCGCCGACCGCGCGGCGAAGGCCGCGGGATTGCCGCCGGGCTCCGTCTATTTAAAGCTCGAAGGCATGAATCCCACCGGCTCCTTCAAGGACCGCGGGATGACTTTGGCGGTCTCCAAGGCCGTGGAGGCGGGTGCCACCGGCGTGCTGTGCGCGTCCACGGGCAACACCTCCGCGTCGGCGGCCGCGTACGCGGCGCGCGCGGGCCTGCGCTGCGTCGTCTTCCTGCCCAAGGGCAAGGTCGCGGCGGGCAAGCTGGCGCAGGCGGTGATGCACGGCGCGGAGATCGTCGAGGTGTCCGGCAACTTCGACCAAGCCCTTGCGCTTGCGACCGAGGCCGCGAAGGCCAAAGGCTTCGCTCTGGTGAATTCCTCCAATCCGTTCCGCTTGGAGGGACAGAAGACGGCCGCCTTCGAGATCGTCGAACAACTGGGCCGCGCGCCGGACAACCATTTTATCCCTGTGGGCAACGCCGGCAACATCACCGCGTACTGGAAAGGCTACCGCGAGCTGGGCCAGACGCCGCGGATGTTCGGCTGGCAGGCCGCGGGCGCCGCGCCGTTGGTGCTGGGCCGACCGGTGGCAAACCCGCGGACTCTCGCCACCGCCATCCGCATCGGCAACCCGGTATCGTGGAAAGGTGCCGTCGCCGCGCGCGACGAGTCCGGCGGCGCGATCGACAAGGTCAGCGACGCGGATATTTTGGCCGCCTACCGCTTCCTGGCGCGGGAGGAAGGCGTGTTCTGCGAGCCGGCTTCCGCCGCCTCGGTCGCGGGACTCTTCAAATTGGCGCGCGCGCGCCGCGCGCCGGAAGGTCTGAGCGTGTGCGTGCTGACCGGCCACGGCCTTAAGGATCCCGGGATCACGGCGCGCTTTAAGCCGCGCGTGCGCCGCGTGTCGGCGGGCGGAAGGATCCGGCTATGAGTAAGGTCCTTGCGCGCGCGACGGTGTCCGCGCCCGCCAGCACCAGCAATCTGGGCCCAGGCTTCGACTGCCTGGGGCTGGCGCTGGACCTGCGCAACGACCTGACGCTGGAACTGCGCGACGAGAAAGGCCCCGCCGTGGTCGAAGCGCGGGGCGAAGGCGAAAAAACCTTGCCGCGCGGTGAGACGAACCTGCTGGTCCAAGCCGCGCGCCTGGTCCTGCCGCGCGCCACGCCGGGCCGCCTCTATTTCCGCACGACCAACCGCGTGCCGCTGGCGCGCGGACTGGGCTCCTCGGCCGCGGCCGCCGTCGCGGGACTGTGGGCGGCGGCGCACCTATTCGGCACCTTGCGGCGCTCCGAAGACGAGCTGGAAAAACTGGCCGTTACCTTGGAAGGGCATCCCGACAACGTCGCACCCTGCGTGCACGGCGGCCTGACCGCCAGTCTGGCCGGATTCGGCGCTCAGCGTCTCAATCTTCACCCGTCACTGTCGGCCGTGGTCTGCGTGCCGGCCTTCGAACTGGCCACCAAGAAGGCGCGCGCGGTCCTGCCCAAGAAAGTCCCGCTGGCCGACGCGGTGTTCAACGCGTCGCGCGCGCTCCTGCTGGCGCGGGCGCTGGAGACGGGCCGCACCGCGCAGTTGGCCGAGCTGATGAACGACCGCTTGCACCAGCCCTACCGCGCGCGGCTGGTGCCGGGCCTGGCCGACGCGCTGGCCTCCGCGGTCAAGGCCGGCGCGGCCGGCGCGGCCCTGTCCGGC
This sequence comes from Elusimicrobiota bacterium, assembly GCA_013044195.1. Classification (GTDB taxonomy): domain Bacteria; phylum Elusimicrobiota; class Elusimicrobia; order UBA1565; family UBA9628; genus GWA2-66-18. Next base: position 16,501 of record JABEUV010000075.1, read on the forward strand.
TCCGGACCCAGCGTGTTCGCTTTCGTAGAAGAGGGCCGCGGCCCGCGCGCGGGTGCCGCGATGGTCCGCGCCTTCGCGCGCCGGCGCGTGGCCGCGAAATGGCTGACGCTCTCCGTCGACCGCCAGGGCGTGCGCGTGGAAGGCTGATGAAGATCGCGGTGATGAAGTTCGGCGGCACGTCGGTGGCCGACCCGGAAAAGATCGCGCGCGCGGCCGAACGCGCCATCGCCGCGCGCCGCCGGGGCGAGGCGGTGGTCGTCGTGGTCTCCGCACCCGGCGAGATGACCGACGAGCTGATCGCGCTGGCCGAGCGCGTGACGCCGACGCCCGACGAGCGCGAGCTCGACCAGCTGATCGCGACGGGCGAGCAGGTGGGCATCGCCCTGTTCGCGCTGGCGTGCAAGGCGCGCGGCGCCGACGCCGTCTCCCTGACCGGGCCGCAGGCCGGCATCGACGCGGTCGGCGGAGCGGGCCGCGCGCAGATCCGGCGCATACGGACGCGCAACGTCCTCAAGCACCTGAAGGCGGGGCGCATCGTGGCGGTGGCCGGCTTCCAGGGCCTGGCTCCGAACGGCGACACGGCCACTTTGGGCCGCGGCGGCTCGGACCTGACGGCGGTCGCACTCGCTTCCGCGCTGAAGACCGGACGCTGTGAGATCTTCTCCGACGTCAAAGGCGTCTACACCGCCGACCCGCGCATCGTCCACGACGCGCGCAAGCTCAAGAAGATCTCGTTCGAGGAAATGCTGGAGCTGGCCGGCGCCGGAGCGCAGGTCATGCAGGCGCGGTCCATGGAGGTCGCCGAGCGCTTCGGCGTGGAGCTGCACGTGCGCTCCGCCTTCCACAATCAATCCGGCACGCGCGTGGTCGCTCAGGAGGGTTCCATGCTGGAAAAAGCGTTCGTCTCAAGCCTCGCCCTCGACAAAAGCGAGGTCCGCCTCACCATCGTGGGCGTGCCCGACCAGCCCGGCGTGGCCGCGACCGTTCTGTCCGCGCTGGCCGCCGACGGCATCCCCGTCGATATGATTATCCAGTCCGCCGCCAGCCAGTCCGGCGTCAACGACATGTCCTTCATGACCCCGAAGAATTTCGCGGTCAAGGCCAAGAAATCCCTGGAGGCCGCGGCCCGGCGACTGCGCGCCGAACGCGTGGACCTCAACGATCAGGTCGCCAAGGTCTCCGCCGTGGGCACGGGCTTCCGTCACAGCCCGCGCATCGCCGCGACCATGTTCGAGGCGCTGGCCCAGTCCAAGATCAACATCCACATGATCTCGGGCTCCGATCTGCGCGTGTCCTGCGTGGTCGATCTCAAGGACGGCGAGTCCGCGCTGCGCGCCGTGCACAAGGCCTACGGCCTGGCGCGCGGGAGGCGGTAAGGTGTCCGTCTTCGTCGCCATCGACTTCGAGACCGCAGACAAGGGCCAAGATTCCGCCTGCTCCGTGGGGCTGGTGCGCGTCGAAAACGGCGTGGTCGCCCGCAAGGTCGTGCAGTTGATCCGGCCGCCGCGCCTCGATGAGGGGGACCTGTTCACACCCCCACCGAGCGAGTTCCAGTTCACCTACATCCACGGCATCAAGCCGCACATGGTGCTCAACCAGCCCACGTTCGCCGAGGCCTGGCCGAAGCTCGAAGGAATTCTCTCCGGCGCGGACTTCATGGCCGCGCACAACGCCCCGTTCGACTCCGGCGTGCTGACCGCCTGCTGCGCGGCCGCGCGCTTGCCCAAGCCGCCGCACCGCTTCGTCGACACCGTGCGCCTGGCGCGCGACACCTGGAAGATCTACCCGACGAAACTCCCCGACGTCTGCCGCCACCTCGACATCCAGCTCAACCACCACGAAGCCCTCTCCGACGCCGAGGCGTGCGCGCGCATCGTCATCGCCGCCGAAAAGCGCGGCGTGAGGCTGTAGCCGAGAGTCGCGACCCGGCTTAGAAAAAACGAAGCGCCCGGAGCTTTGCTCGCTCCGGGCGCCTGTCTCAGGGGGACGTCAGTGCTTGCGCGCTTTCCGAGCCGTCTCGTCCTTGCGGGCGCGGCGCAGGTTGTCGGCGATGATGTGGGCCGCGTCATGCGTCCAGCGGTTTTCCAGAATCCGCTTCGGATCGCACGTCACGCGGGCCGCCAGCGCGAGCTTCATGTTTCGAGTATAGCCCCGCCTCGCGGCCGGCGCATTGCAAGAGTGTTACGAAACTGCGAAGTCTCAAGCGCCAAAAACGACACCCCGCAGAGGGAATTCCTTTCACGCCCGTCTTCCGCTTTGTGCGATCGCCTTTAGCGCCGCGCCGGCCAAATACAGCGAGCCCGCACATACCGCGACGGCCGGCGCGGCCGCGTCGCGGCGCCAGGCCGCCAGCGCATGCGCGGGATCGCGCCCGACGGCGACATGCGCGCCAGGCGCCGCACGACGGATGGCCGCCGCGAATTCCAGCGGCTCGAGGGCGCGGGGACTGGGTGGCCGGACCACGACGACGTCCCGCAAAAATGGAGCGATCGGACGCAGAACGCCGGCAAGGTCCTTGTCACGCATGAGGCCTAAAATCCAGCGAGATGGACGATTAAACCACGCAGACGCTGTCCATGTCTCCGCGAGCGCGCGCGTCGCCTCCGGATTGTGCGCGCCGTCCACGATCAGGGTCTTGCGCCCCAGACTCCGGACTTCGAAGCGCCCGGGCCACTTCACGGCGGCCAAGCCCTTGCGCCACGCGGACTCGGGAATCGACAGACCGGACGCCTCGACGGCCGCGCGCGCCAGCGCCGCGTTCCAGCCCTGACGCGCGCCAAGCAAGGCCAGCGGGTACTCGCGGCCCTGCGGCGAGCGCAGGACTTGCTCGCCGCGCGCCCAATCCGTCCGGACCGCGATCCACGGGCGATGCACGACGACGCAGTCGCCGCGCGTGCGAGCGTGGCGCAGCACGGGAAGATCGGGGAATACCGCAGGACGGCCTGCCTTGAAAATTCCGACCTTCTGCGCCGCGATGCGCGCGAGCGTGCGCCCCAAAAACTCCTGGTGGTCGTAGTCCACGGACGTGACGACGGTCGCGAGCGGCCGGGTCACGACGTTCGTCGCGTCGAGGCGGCCGCCGAGGCCGGTCTCGAGAACGGCGACGCCGCAGCCGGAATCGGCGAAGTGCAGGAACGCGGCCGAAGTCAGCAGTTCGAAGTACGTGAGGCGCGAGTTCTGATCGGCGGCGAGGGCGCGCGCGATCAGGCGCGCAAAGGCGCGCTCGGAAATCATCCGGCCGTTTACCGAAATACGCTCGCGCACATCGGCGAGATGCGGCGAGACATACAAGCCGACGCGGCGCCCGGACGCGCGCAGTACGGCGGCGAGCATCGCGCAGGTCGATCCCTTGCCGTTGGTTCCGGCCACGTGGAAGGCGGGGACGCGTTCGTGCGGGTCGCCGAGACGCGCAAGATGAGCGCGCACGCGGTCGAGCCCCAGCTCGACGCGCGTTTCTCGGCGCGCCTCGAGCGCAGCCAGAGCCTGGGCGAACGTCATTTCCCGCGCCCGACGCGCGCGGTGTCCTAGATCGCGATTCACGGGTTGCAATGCGGACACCGGCATGCGCTTGCGAACTTCTGGCCGTCCCCGCGCGGTTTGCTCAAGCGTGTTGCGCACGAGGCGCAGCCGTAAATGTCCCGGGCGACGAGTTCCGTTTGGGCCCCACAAGACTCGCAAGGAAGCCCTTTGACGGCATCGACGACTCCCCATCCGGGAGCGCCGCAGGCGGGGCAGAGCGAAGCCAAGCGGCGGGCAAGCTTTTCCGCCAACTTTTCCAACCCGGCCATGCGGGTTGGATTCATATGAGCGCGCATATCCGTCGCGATGAGCGCCTTGCCCGTCGATGATCCGCGCGCGGCCGCTTGAACGGCTTTTTCGAGTTCGGAATATCGACCGATCCCTTTTTTTAAAAGACCGGGCGCGATTTCATTCTCGGGCGCCACGACGAGGCGGTGCGAAGGAAACCGCGCGTGCTCCAGGAAGTCTTGCATCTCCCGCGCCGAGGCGGCCGTCGTGGAGCTGAAGTTTGTTTCTTCCGTCAGGTCGCTTTCCACGACTTCGATCTTTCTTTCGTCATCGATAAAAACAATCACCTCCATCCCGCAAGGGAAAAAAGGGCAGGCGGGATCTGGCCCGAAGCTGCCTTCGCTGGCAAGCGCGAGAGGATGGCCGCTGACTTCAACCGCCAAGCGCGCCTTTCTTCTGACGACGTCCAACGCCGTTCCCACGCGCTCAATTTCTCCGGAAAACGTTCCGAACGAATCGGTATCAATTCCGTTTGGAACTATTACGGACGCTCCCAAAAACCGCCGGAAAGCGGGAGCCATGACCCTATCCTTTTGATGTTTCGTCGCCAGCGCGACGATTCGTTTATGATAGGGACCCGGGTTGTCTTTCATTGCCCCTGGCCGAGAGCGTAACCGGGTTTCCCGTCGAAATTGCATAGATTCTCCGTTTTGATGGAATCCAGCCCGACCTCTTCGATTCGTTCAAGCAGGCCGATGATATCGCGATGCGTGATCGTCTCCCCGCTCCGCGGATGAACGAACCGGCAGCGCCAATGGTCGGTGCAGAAGGTCTCCGGCAGCCCGTCCGGCCAGACCTTCACCCCGCGATTGGTGATCATGACGAGCTTTAAGGCTTCGCTGTCCGCCCGGCGCAGCAGCTCTCCAAGCTCGCTCGGACCGCCCTGCCGCCAGTGCAGGAAGACATCCACGCCTATCAAATCTTTCCGCAGCGGCGCTCGACGTTCCCATTTTTTCACCGGGAGCACGCGACCGGAGGGCGCGGTGGCCGGATACTTCGCGGCGTTGAGCTTTTCGGGAAGAGCTCCCAGGCGCTCGATGACCGCGCGCGCGAAGTCGCGCGTGCCGACCCGGCGCGCGCTCATGCCTTCGGCGGACATGTCGCCGGTGTGGAATCCGTCCTCAACGGCTTTCAACCACGCGTTGTGAACGCGCTCCGCGACCTTCGGCTGCCCGATGTCGACCAGCATCATCACGGAGGAAAGCAGCAGTCCGGAAGGATTAGCGAGATCCCGCCCCGCGATATCCGGCGCCGACCCGTGGATCGCCTCATACATCGCTCCGATTTCTCCGATGTTGCTCGACGGCGCCAGTCCGACGGAGCCCGCGATCTGGGCGGCGACATCCGAGAGTATGTCGCCGTAAAGGTTCGGGAGGACCAGGACGTCGAACCGTTCCGGGGAGTCGGCCAACCGCGCCGCGCCGATGTCCACGATCATGTGTTCGCTCTCGATGGAGGGGTATTGCGCCGCGATTTCCTCGAACACGCCGTGAAACAATCCGTCGGTGAGCTTCATTATGTTGTCCTTGGTCATGCAGGTGACCTTGGAGCGATGATGACGGCTCGCGTATTCGAAGGCGTATCGGATGATCCGTTCGCAGCCCGGCCGCGTGATCAGCTTCAGGCATTGCATCACCTCGTCGGTCTGCCTGTGTTCGATGCCCGCATAAAGATCCTCCTCGTTTTCGCGGATGATCACCACGTTCATCAGCGGATGCCGCGTGCGGACGAACGGCGCGTACGCCGCGCAGGGACGCACATTGGCGTACAAGCCTAGGGTCTTGCGGATGGTGACGTTGAGGCTTTTAAAGCCTCCGCCTTGAGGCGTCATGATGGGCGCCTTAAGGAAAAGCTTCGTGCGCCGCAGGGACTCCCAGGCCGAGGGCTCGATGCCCGCCGAAAAGCCCCGCTCATAAACTTCTTTCCCGATCTGAATTTGCTCCGGCGCGAGAGCCGCTCCGGCGGCTTCCAGCACCCGCAGAGCGGCTTCCATGATCTCCGGGCCGACCCCGTCTCCGTAGGCGATGGTGATGGGCGTTTTGTCGTTCAAGCGCTCCTCCTTAAGGGACGCGATAATTATACGACAATGATATCGTGTTTTCAATGTCGTATATCAGCCCGGATCGGCAATTTTATGCGGCTTGTTTTATGACACAATCTTGCGATGAAAGATTGGACATTCCTCACCAATCACGGCCACGCGCTCCTCTGCATCGCCTCGGACCCGACCGTTCGGCTCAAGGACGTGGCCCACGCCGTGGGGATCACCGAACGAGCCGCCCAGCGCATCGTCTCCGACCTGATCGCCAACGGCTATCTGTCGGTCGCCAAGGAGGGCCGGCGAAACCGTTATCGCGTCGATCCGGACCGGCATTTCCGCCACCCCGTCGAGAAACCCAACCAGATCGGCCAACTGCTGAAACTGCTCGGCGCAAAGCCGCGTCGCGGGACGCCCCGCCGATATCGTCTATAATAACCGCGCGCCGACGCACGGAGGACGCCATGGACGACAACCTGAAAAAGAAGTTCGACACGCTGAAACGGGAGATCGGCAACTCCCCAAAAGCGGACGCGCGCACGCGTCAACAGCTCGCCGCCGCCGTCGCGGGCCTGCGCGCCGCGGGCGCGGAGTTCGAGGCCACGCATCCGTCGCTGACCGCGCTGGTCGACGAGATCTGCCGGGAGCTCGCGGAACTGGGCATCTAGCGGCGCGCGCCGCCACAGGAGCGTCATGCTGAAGAACCAGACGATCGCCGTGGTCGGGGCCGGGCACATGGCCGGAGCGCTGATCGGCGGGATGGTCCGCTCCAAGCTGGTGCCCGCCAAGTCCATCGTCGCCACGCGCCGCTCCGCCGACGCGCTGGCCGAGTTGCAGAAGAAGTGGGGCGTGCGCACGACCACGGACAACCGCAAGGCCGTCGCCGAGGCCGACATCGTGATGCTGGCCGTCAAGCCGCAGATGGCCAAGAAGGTCATGGAGGACCTGGCCGGGGCCGTGCGCGCGGATCAACTGGTGATCTCGGTGATGGCCGGCGTGACGACGGCCGCCATCAACAAGGCCCTGCGCGTGGACTGCCCCGTGGTGCGCGCCATGCCCAACACGCCGTGCCTGGTCGACGCGGGGGCCACCGCCATCGCCGCCGGCGCGCACGCCGGCGACAAGGACCTGTCCCGCGCCGAAGCCGTGTTCGCCTCCGTCGGTCTGGTCGCGACCTTGCCCGAGTCCGCGCTGGACGCCGTCACCGGCCTGTCCGGCTCCGGACCGGTCTACATCTACATGGTCATCGAAGCGATGACCGACGGCGGCGTCAAGATGGGCATCCCGCGCGCGATCGCGGCGAAGCTTGCCGCGCAGACCGTCTACGGCGCGGCCAAGCTGGTGCTGGAGACCGGCAAGCACCCGGCCATCCTCAAGGACGAGGTCACCACGCCCGGGGGCACCGCGATCAACGCGATCCACGTACTCGAGAGCAAGGGCCTGCGCTCCGTGCTGATCGACGGCATCGTCGCCGCGACGAACCGCTCCTCGGAGCTGTCGAAGCTCTTCGCCGAATAGGGCGGGCGAATTCTGCGGCTCCGCCGACGCCGACCATGGAAAAACAGGACCGCGCATTCTCATCGACAATCGCCCGCATTTTACTCTGCGGCTTTTATTTCTTTTCTCCTGGTCCGGCCGTCGCCCGACCGCGATCGCCCGTGAAGGGCTCAAGGAAGGTTCTGGTGATCCTCTCCGGGGAGCACACGCTGCGCCTTGTCGGCGGAAAAACCCATGAGACCGGATTTTTCCTCAATGAGCTCTCCGTCCCGTTGCGGGCTCTCGTCGCGGCGGGCTACACGCCGATCATCGCCACTCCCGGAGGACGGCCTCCCGCGATGGACGTAGCCTCGGCAACGGAGAAATACTTCCATGGCGACAGGAGGAAGTATCTCGCCGCCGGAGAATTCGTATCCGGGCTGAACATCTTGGCCCCGGGATCCTCGGTGATACCGTTGGGCTCCGTCACTGATGAAGAGCTTGCGCATTATAGCGCCGTCTTCGTGCCGGGCGGGCAGGCGCCGATGATAGAACTGTTTCGCGATCCGCAGGCGGGCCGAATCCTGCGGCGGGCTCATGCTCTTCAATTGCCCACCGCGCTGATCTGCCACGGACCCGTCACGCTGCTTTCCGCTCGCGATGAGAACAAACCTCTGGACTGGATCTATAGAGGTTACCGCATGACGGTATTCAGCGACGAAGAGGAAAGCCGCGCCGAGTCCAAAGTGCTTGGCGGGAAACTGGCGTATTATCCCGAGGACGCGTTGCGAGCTGCCGGCGGGCTTCTTGAGCAGGGCCCGAGCGGAGCGGCTCACATCGTCCAAGACCGCGAACTCTTGACCGGACAAAATCCAGCCTCCGATGAAGAGTTCTCGACGGCCCTCCTGACGATGCTCGATAATGCGAGAAAGCCATGAACGAGCTCACCCCCGCAAATAATGGGGTCATCGCTAGCGAGAATTACGATCAGCCGAACCGGGCGCGCCGCTCGGCCGCTCCGGACGAGTTATGCTGGACCAGGCCGTAAGCCGTCGCGCCGCATGCCTTGACGGCACGCGAGCGAAGCTGTTATAACCTGCGCAGACGTTCAGATGTCCGACCCGGAACGCCGAGACTGGGGCGCTCCGGTTTTTATTTTTACGACTTGCCCAACGAACATATCGACGCCACGCTGATCACGGCCCGCGAACACCTGGAAGAGGTGTGCGTGGAGCTGGCGAAATGTCCGCGCCTGGCCTTCGACACCGAGTCGAACGGTTTCTACGCCTACAAGGAGCGCGTCTGCCTGGTGCAGATTTCCTCGCCGACCGAGGATTTCATCGTCGATCCGATCGCGATCCCCGACCTGGCGGCGTTGGGCCCCTTGTTCGCCGACCCCAAGATCGAGAAGCTGTTCCACGCCGGCGAGTACGACGTGCTCTGCCTCAAGCGCGACTACGGCTTCACCTTCGCCAATCTTTACGACACGATGATCGCCGCGCGCGTGCTGGGCATCAAGGAACTGGGACTGGCCGCCGCCATCGAGCGCCACTTCGGCCTCGTGATCTCCAAGAAGCTCCAGCGCGCGGATTGGGGACGCCGCCCGCTGACGCAGGAGATGCTGCGCTACGCGCAGGGCGACACGCACTTCCTGATGCGCGTGGCCGACGCGCAGAAGAAGGCCCTCGTTGAGAAGGGCCTCTGGGGCGACGCGTCGGAGGCATTCCGCGATCTGGAACGACTGGAGCCAAACGTCAAAACGTTCGATCCCGAGGGCTTCTGGAAGCTGGTCGGTCGCCAGGAGCTGGGCGGTTCGGCCCTGGCCGCGCTCAAGGAAATCTGGCTGTACCGCGAACAGCAGGCCGCGTCGCGCGACCGCGCGCCGTTCCGGGTAATGCCGGAGGACTTGATGACGCGCATCGCCCAAGCTATGCCGGAAACGAAGGAAGCGCTGGCCGCGGTCAAGGGCATGTCGCCCTACATTTTGGAGCGCTTCGGCGCGGGTCTTCTGGCCTGCGTGGAGCGCGGTCGCGCGGCCGCGCCGCTGACGCGCCCGACCGCCGCCCCGCGGCAGAGAATGCCCGAGGACGAATGGAAGCTGTTCGAGGCCCTGCGCGCCTGGCGCAAGGAGCGCGCGGAAAAAGACGGCGTCGAGCCCGTGGTCGTCATGTCGAGCGAGTCCCTGCGCCAGATCGCGGCGCACGGCTCTCGTCCCGGCGGCGATCCTTTGGCCCCTTTGTCGGATCTCAAGAAAACGCGCTACGGCGACGACGTCCGCCGCGTTGTCGCGACGGTCCTTCCCGCCAAGCCCCCGGCCTGAGCGCCGTCAGCCCCCGACCACCGCGACGATGAGGCGCGCGTCGGCCGCGAAAGCGAACAGCTCCCGCGCGCCGTCCTCGTCCAGACCGGCCGTGTCCAGCGCGGCTCCCAGCGGTCGTCCCTGAGCCAGCGCCGTCAACGCGGCATGCTCCGGCACGCTCAGCTCGCGCGCGAAAATTTGATTGGTGCCGCGCTTGTAGAGCACCAGACGCTGAGCGCCATCCCACTCCGTCGGCTCCAGCGGAGTATCGTCGGCGCGGTCGCGCTTCCATATCCCATAAACGGAATGCTTGAGCGACAGCAACACGCAGGCCGCGCCCAAGCGCAGAATCGATTCCGAACCGGCCGCCGCGGCCAGCGCCGCAGGCTCAAGCCCTTCATGCGCGCGCGTGTGGAACAAGCGCAGGAACGCCCACTCCAGGCGCGCTAGATCCCCGATAAACGGAGCGTCTTCGGCGTGCGGGCGCGACTCCAAGAATTCGGGAAAGCCCTCGCCGTAGTCCGACATATTGTAGGACCGCGACGGGGCGCGCGCGATGAAATCCCGCGCGGCGGCGAAGAATTCCTCGTCGCCCAAGACGCGCCAGCAGGCCTCGTAGGTTTCGCCCAGCGCCTCGGTCAGGCGCGCGGGATAGGCGTCGCGGTAGACGCCGATCGCCTCGGCGGCCGACAGCCGCCCGCCGCCGGTCACCGCCGCGATCAAGTCCGCGTCGGCCGCGAACGTGACCGAGCGCACGAAGCGCCGCTGCAGGCGCTCAAGCGGGCTTGAGCTCATGCTCCTCCCGCCGGATCGCGCGAGCCTGGACGGCCTGCGCTTCCAGCCCCGCCCATTCCGGGATGTCCGCGTCCCATTCAATGAGCGTGGGCGCGTCCGGCAGGCGCCGCACCGCGCGACGGTAGAGCTCCCAGACCGGTGGCGTGGGCGCGCGCGAGTGCGTGTCGAACAGGAACGTCCCCATGTCCGAGTAGCCGCCCAAATGAATCTGCGCGACCAGCTCCGCCGGCACCGCGTCGATGTAGTCCTCCGCGGCGAAGCCGTGGTTGCGCGCGCTGACGTAGGCGTTGTTGACGTCCAGCAAAATGCGGCAGTCCGCGCGCCGCGCCACCGCGATCAGAAATTCCCACTCCGTCATCACGGACTCGCGATAGGACAGGTAGCTGGACACGTTTTCAAGCGCCAGCCGCCGCCCCAAGGCGTCCTGCGCGATGGCCACGTTGCGCGCGACCGTGACGATCGCCTCCTCCGTGTACGGCAGAGGCAGGAGATCGTGCACGTTCGACGCGTGCGCGCCGGTGAAGCACAGGTGATCGCTGACCAGAAACGGATCCACGCGGTCGGCCAGGCGGCGCAGGCGCCGGAGATAATCCGAGCGCGGCCCTTCGACGCCGCCCACGGACAGCGACACGCCGTGCAGGGCCACCGGATAGTCCTCGCGAATTTTGAGCAGAACTTCCAAGGGACGGCCCTCGGAGTCCATGTAATTTTCAGAGATAGCTTCGAACCAATCCACCGCCGTGCTCGGGCGCCCGAGCAGGTCGGGATAGTGGACCGAACGCAGGCCCACCCCCGTCATCCCCGCCCGGACGCCCGGCGCCGTTTTCATTTCTTCGCGGTGAACGTGCCGCCGCGTCCCGTGCAGTCGGGAGCCGTCAGGCTGAGCCAGCCCTGGCCTTTGCAGGAATTCTGACCCGCGCACGCGTGGCCGGGGCCGCCGCACTCGCCGGTGCCCTTGCAGGAATTGACGCCGTGGCACTCCACCTTCGCCGCCTCCGCGCCGCCCGAATGCGCGCAGCCCGCCGACAACACCGCCGCCAACGCCGCCGCCGTCAACGCCGCTTTTCGATCCATCGGGTTTCCTCCTGGAATGGAACGTCTCCACGTCAGTGCCGCCGGGGCGCCTGAGATGACAGGTCATTCAACTATTTTCGGGCGCCGTCGTCATCCGCCGCGTACGGTGCCGGATCAAGGACGCGGGTTCTACCAGCTCACGTCCAGCGGGGGGAGCCCCTCCGACGAGGTGCGCGCGTAAATCGCGTGATCGCGGCACGAGACTTCCGGACCGGCGGCCCGGTCGTCGTTGTGCAACACGCCCTCCAGAGGAAAACCAAGCCGCTCCGCGACCGCCCGGCTTTTGAGGTTTGAAGCGTTGCAATGGATGCTGACCCGCTTCGCCTCCAGCGGGCCGAACGCGTAACGGGCGATGGCGTTCACCGCTTCGGTGACGTAACCCGCGCCGACGCGGGTCTTGCGCACCCAATAGCCGATCTCGAAGATGCGCTGCTCCCAGTCGATGCGATGAAGCCCGCTGCCTCCCACGAGCGCCCGCGTCTCCCGATCAAAAAGATACAGCCGCAGATCCTCACGAGCAAGACAGCGGAGATAAGCCTCGCGACAGCTTTGCTCGGACTCCTCAACGCTCATCTCGACTCTGGCCCAGGGCATCCAGCGGCGCAACTCCACAAGCGACTCCACCTTGGCCGCGTAAAGAGCCGGTCCGTCGCCGGGCGCGGCCGGACGAATCAAAAGCCGCGGCGTCAGGATTGGGAACCGCAGATCAAGAAGGATCGGCTTCACGCGCGAACGAGGGAGCGGGTCGGACATTCTTCATTATACTTAGTCGTCACGCGCGCAAGACCTACGCGCATGTGGGCCTTGCGCGCGCGCGCCACTCCTGTTATATACCGCCGATGGGGAACGTCGCGGGAATTTTTTTCACCGCCGTCAATCTTCTCTACGCCGCGATGTTCGGCGGCCCCATGGACGGAACCGCGTGGGACGTCCGCGTGCGCCAGCAAGGCTTCTTCCACTGGACGTCGCAGGCCGAGACGCTGGTCTTCCACGGCGGCCGCGCGGTGATCGCCGGCGAGATCGCCAAGGGCTACGCGCCCGCGCTCTATGACGCGCGCGACGACGGCGCGGGCACGGCGTTCACGGTGCGCCTGGAGGACGCGGACCTGGACCCCGTGGTCTGGACCGGGCACGTCGACAAGGACCGCATCGCCGGCGTGGTGACCGTGCGCGCGCGCGACGGCCGCGTCTCGCGCTACGCGTTCACGGGCGGACGCAAGTCCGGCTGACGACGTGGCGCGCACGCGCATCGTTCTCCTCAATAAGCCCTACGGCGTGCTGAGCCAGTTCACGCCCGAGGGCGACCGCCCCGGCCTGGCCCGCTTCGGCCTGCCCGCCGGCGTCTACGCCGCGGGGCGCCTGGACTTCGACAGCGAGGGACTTCTCCTGCTCACCGACGACGGCGCACTGGTGCGCCGCCTGACCGACCCGCGCCACGGCCATCCGCGCGTCTATTGGGCGCAGGTGGAGCGCGTGCCCGACGCCGCCGCTCTGGAACGCCTGGCGCGCGGCGTGGACTTGCCCGACGGCAAGACCCTGCCCGCGCGCGCGCGTCTTTTAGACGCCGACCCGCAACTGCCGCCGCGCGACCCGCCCATCCGCGTGCGCTTGAACGTGCCGACGTCCTGGCTGGAGCTCACGCTGACCGAGGGCCGCAACCGCCAAGTCCGGCGCATGACCGCCGCCGTCGGCCACCCCACGCTGCGCCTGGTGCGCTGCGCCATTGGGAAGCTCACGCTGAAAGGTCTGGCGCCGGGGCAGTGGCGCCGGGTGGAGCGTGAAGAGCTGTAGCCGCCGCGTCAGCGGCGGAACTTCGAGGAGCCGCCGCGCGGGATGACGCGGCGCAGGCGGAACTTCGAGGACATGGGCGCGGTGTAGGTGTGCAGGCGCGGCGGCAC
>JABEUV010000076.1 GCA_013044195.1 Elusimicrobiota bacterium
CCGCGCGTGCCCATCTTCAATACGGCCATGTTTAGATTCTACTTTTTCGCGGGCCATTCGTCCCGCCCCGACAGGCGCCTCTCGGCGTTATTTTTTGCGTGGAATGATAGAATCCGTCGATTGAACTCTACTCCGGGAATTAAGAACCCTCTTAACGATTTCTACCGTCGGCGCTGGCCGCTCCTGGTTCGCTCCGGCCTGGTCCTCGCCGTCTGGTTCGCCGCCTGCGCGCGTGCTGCGGACGACCTATGGTCTGCGTCAATACTCTTCGCCTGGACTACGCTCCTGACGTGCGCTTTTGGCTGGGGTCGGGCGCTGGACGGCGAGCCGGTCAAGCTGCCTCTTGTTCTGCCCGCGATCCTCTTCATCGCCGCGGCCGCTCTTTCATTTTACGGCTCCTTCGACCGGAACGCCACCCTATTTGAAACGTGGATCTGGCTGTTCAGCTTCCTGCTCGCCTTTCTTTTTGTCAACGTCGTGGACACCGCCGCGGAATGCGAGGAGACGCTCACAGCCTCTTCGCTTGCGCTGATTCCGCTGGTCCTCGAACTGGGAGCGAAAATGTCGCTCGGCAGCGAGTTAAAAAAAGCACTCGTCCTCTCCAGCGTCGCCTCGCAGTTGGCCGTGGTCACGCTGCTCCTCGGAGCTTTCTACGCGGCGCTCTATTATCTGCTCCGTGTCGTCGAGCGCAAGAACGCCCGGCATACGCTGATGCTTCTCGCCGTCTTCGCCCTGGTACATGCCGGACTGTTGTTGTTTACCCAGCGGAACATGCTCACCGAGGCGGCCACGCCCCTAATCAACCACAACATCCTGGCGGGATTCGCGCTGTGTTGGTTTTTTCTTCTCTGGAAGCGGGCTATGGAGAAGTCCGCGCGAATCATCTGGATGCTTCCATGCGTTTTCATCCTGATGGTCGAACGCTCGTGGTGGTCCTATGTCTGCGTTCTCTTCGGCCTGGGCATCTACTATCAAGACCATTTTGCCGAACGACTCAGAGCGCGCAGGCGGGAATTTCTAGCCGCAGCCGTGGCCGCCGCAATGCTTGTCGCGTTGATGATTGTCGTCAAAGTCGCCCAACACAGTCCGACCGTCCTCGGCAGCAGTCGTCTCTACTGGTGGGTCGCCGCCGGACGGATGTTCTTCCACCGCCCGTGGACCGGCGTCGGACTAGGAGGATTCGCGACTGCCTACCCGTTCTTCAAAGCCGGCGTCGTAGAAAATACGACCCATGCGCACTCGTTTCCTCTGGAACTTATTGCCGAGACCGGCATAATCGGTGCCGCGTCCGCGTCCCTGCTGGCCCATGATTATCGACGCCTGCTGACCGGCCCCCGCGGCGACGAGACGAACCGCGTCGCACGAGCGACAATGGCCGCGGTGCTGTGCTTTTCCGTTATCAACATTAATCTCGAGTACTTTCTCAACAAATTCGTGTTGCTTTTCTTTCTTGCGTCTTTGTTGATCGGGCGACGCGTTCCCGCCAGAAAAATCAAGCCGCTGTTCCTTGTCGCCGCCTGCGCCGGACTTGCGCTGTGCGCCTCATTTTGGCTGCCGTTGCTCGCTTCAAGTCGACTGGTCCTGTCTGGACGCGCCGCACAGGAAACGGGGAAGAACGAAGAGGCCGAAAAGCTCTACAAAGACGCGCTATCCATCGACCCCACAAACGCGGACGCCGATTGGGCCCTGGCCGCGCTTAAGCTCGATGAATTCAAGCGCGGCGGCCGTGATCGAACGCGGCTCGAATCCTTGGATTATCTCCACGACGGCCTAAAGCAGCGCCGTGATTTTTTTCTACTCAGGAAGCTGTCGGACGCCTCGGCGCCGGACGCAACGCACCGATGAAGCGCTCGCCCAGCGCCGACGCCGCAGCGATAGACGAAAGTATCACGTAACCCATCAGCGGCAGGCGATAACGGATCACCGCGTGCATCGCGGCATACAGGCTGGTCAACGCCAGCACGGACAGCCAAACCGCCGGGACTTCGCACCAGCGCCGCCGCAACAACGCGAACCCCAGCAGGCCCAACGGCACCATCCAAGCGTCCGAGGCCAGGCTTGCAAAAAAAACCGTTCGATAGGATTCGTCGTACGCTCGCCGGTAAGGCCACAGTCGCCAAAATTTGACAAGCCGGACCGCGACACGGCGCGCGTACAATCCGGGCTCCCGTGCAATGAGTACCGCCGTCGCCCGCGTCAACGCGGCATTGCGCTCGGCTTCAGGCAGACGCAGGGTGGCGGTCCACAGAGGGTCGCCCTGAAGCCGCAAAACCTGGCGCGCGGTGCCCAAGTCGTCGGCGTCGATCGTCATCGCTTGGTAGATTTCACCGCCGCCGCTCGTACTGCCGAAGACGAAGCGCCCCTGCGTACTCCAGTTGCGCGCGGTCCATGCGCCGCCAGCCGCGAGAACCGGCAGAAGGAACAATGCCGCACGTCGCAATCCACGGGCACGATCCTGCATGAAGAGGGCAAGCGCGCAAGCCGGTACCGCGCCGAGCGCCACGGCGGTGCTGGTAACCGACAGAACACCCGCCGACAGTCCGGCGACGGCGAGGGCGCGTCGACCTTCGGCGCCCGCGCGCGCGGAGCGAATCGTAAACCAGACGCACGCCGTGAACAGAAACGAAACGAATGTGTCTCGGTATAAAGACGCCCCGTAAAAGATCGCTTGGGGATAAAGCATATATGCCGCAAACGCGGCCGCGCCGACGCCCGCACCGAACAGCTCCGTGCCAAGCGAGCCGACCATCGCCGCGATCAGCACGGACATCAGCGTCTGCGCCGCGAGTACGACCCAGGCATGACGCCCCCCCGACGCTTCATAGAGGCCGGCGATCAAAAGCGGATAGCCCGGCTCGCGCAACGCCGTCGGATGCCCGGGTTCTAATGCCAATTCGCCGCGTTGAACCAGGCCGTATGCCAACGACTCATACCTATCGAGATCCGTCCTGTAGGCCCGCGGATAGCAGCGCCACGCGTAAATCCCGCGCAGGAGCAGTCCCAAAAATAGGCTGGCCGCGATCAAAACAAATCGGACACTCGGGCACTTCATCAAGGAGAGGGTATCAAAACCCCAAGCATTTGACCCGTCCACTTATATCCATTCCCTGGTCCGTTCGTCCCCGCCCCGACAGGCCCTACGGCCCAGGCCGGCGGCGGAAGGCGGGGTTATAATTCAGTCATGACGCGCCGATGGACGCTTGCGCTGGTCCTCCTCGCGGCCGCGACGTTGGCGCGGGGCGAGACGGACTTGCGCGCGCGGCTGGACCGGATATCCGCGCTGGTCGCCGGCACGTCGGAACTGGGCGCGCCGGCGACGCGACAGCTTCTGCGCGCGCGCGCCGACAAGGGCAGCGCGGCCGCCAAAGAACTGCTCGACGCGCTGTCGACGCCCCAGCGCGCGGACGCGCTGGCCCAAAAGCTGGCTCCTTTCGATCCGGACGGAGCCCTGGCCGCGCGCGTGAGGACGCTGGCGCGCCTGCTTGAGACGCGCCGCCGCGCCCGCACGGCGCTGGCCGGAGCTTCGCAATGGAGCGGAAGCGAGGATCTATTCGCCGGTGCCGAGTCGGCCGGAAACGGATTGGCGCCGGCCTACGGGATCTCCGTCGACCGCAGCCGCGAGGCGGGCGGAAATTCCATCGACGCGTCGGCGAGCGCGGAGCTGGCGCCCGGAGGCCGCGCGCCGGAACTGGACCTGAGCGTCACCGGATCGCGGCGGCTGAACAACGAACTGCGCGCCTACGCGTCGGCTGACGCCTACCGCGACGAACTGCTGGGCATCCGCCTGGGCGTCGGCGTCGAAGCGGGAGTGAAGGCCGACGTGCTCCATTCCTCGCGCCAGACCTTGACCGTCGGCGCCGGCGCGGGCGCGGCCTATGAGCGCGACGCCGTCGGCCGGCCGTACTCCTCGCCGACGACGACGCTGAACCTGGATTACACATTGAAGCTGACGTCTCGGCTGAAAGTGGAGCAGACCGTCGCCGCCCAGCGCTTTCTCGACTTCGGCTCGAACAACTACGACTCCGTGACCTCTCTGGTCTGGCGCCTGTCGCGCCGCTGGTCGGTGAAGCTGTCGCACGAACTCGTGCGCGACGACGGCGCGGTGACCGGCTATCCCGCCCAGCGCTCCGAGACCCTGCTGTCCTTGGTCGCGCAGTGAGCGCCGCGCGGCGTCAGGGCGCGGCCGGGCGCCGCGCGACGACCAGGCGGCGGACCAGTTCCTGGCCGTCGGCCGACACGCGCCAGTCGTAGACTCCGTCGGCCGCGTTGCCCGCGTCCCATTCGAAGGAGTTGCGCCCCGCGACCGCGCGGATGGCCGCCGAGCGGATCAACTCGTGGTTGGCGGTGAATATTTCGACTTTCGCGTCGACCGGCCGCGTCACGGCGAAGCGCAGGACGGCCGTCCCGCCGCCGGTCACGGGATTAGGAAACGCGTATGTGTCGCTTTCGACCAGAAGAACGGGTGCGACGTTCTTGAGTACCGACGCCGAGGTCACGAACTGCGGATAATCGCGCGCGCGCACGGCGACCATCGTCAAAGTGCCGCTGCCCAGCGGCGACGACTGCCCGGACAACGGATCAATCAAGGTCGGATCCGTGACCGGCGCCGTCAGCGAGAGCACGACGGGCGTTCCCGCGTCGTCTTCGACCGGCGGCGCGTCGCGCCAAAAGGCCAAGATCGGCTCGCCGCGCCGCGTCATGAACGCGGCGGTGCGCAGGTCCGGCGGCGCGCCCTGGAACGTGGCCGAGACGCTGGATGAGGCGGAGACGCGGTCGTCGAACAGCGCGGCCAGCGAGCGCAGCACGACGAACGGCGGACCTTCGCCGGGACCCGCGTCGGGACCGCCGACCTCCGCGGCGCGTTCGCGCGGCAAAAAGACCCGCGACGCTCCCGAGGCCAGCGCCGGCACCGTCGCCCGCGCCAGGCGCTTGGCGCGCAGGATCGGCGGATCGTCGTCGGCGCCTGTTTCGGTGATCGAGGCCCAAACCTGCGGCGCACGCGCCGCGTCGTGGGCCAGCGCCGCGCGCAGGGGCGCCAAACGCGCCGCGTCGACCGCGCCGGAGACCGCGACCGCATCGACGCCCCCGTCCACGTCCTCGGCCGCCGCCGCCGCGGCGCGCGTGAAGGCCGCGTCACCAAGATCGATCGGCCCCAGCACGACGAAGGCCGTCGGCGCGTCGCGGCGCAGAGCGGCGGCGGCGCTCTTGGCAAACGACCCGTAGGCCGCGGCGTCGGACTGAGACCACGACCGCAGAGGCCCGCCCCACACCTGCCAGGCGGAGACCGCGCCGCGCTCGCGCCGCGCTTCGACCGCGGCCCACGCCGACCACCACGGCGGCGCGCCGGAAAACGTCGGCGTCGACGCGGCGTCCGCCGCCGCAGCAGGCCCGTCCAAAGTCAGCAAGGCTTTGACGCCGTCGTCGAACAGCGCCGAGAGGACGGCGTCCGCGCCGGAGTCCGTCTCGGTCGACGCGGCGACGTCCGGCCGCGCGCGCACGCGCGCCCACTTGATGCCCGCGCCCGCGTACAACTGCGCGACGGCCGCCGTCTGCGTGGAGCCCGGAGCCTCCACGTCCAGGTCGGAAAGGTCCACGCCCAGCGGCCCGTCGGCGATGCGCTCCGCCGAGCGCACGGGCAACGGGACCGCGCCCGCCCGGACCGCGGCGGTGAGAACGACGAGCAGCGCGGCGGCTCGAGTGTGCGTCACGCCGCGATTGTAGCTCTTCGCCGGGCGGCCGCGCGGGCGCGGGGGCGGATGTATTAATATAAAGGACGATGAACCGCGACCAGGAACTGAAGTGGATCGAGGTGGACCTCTCCGCCGTCGCCGCCAACACGCGCTGGGTGGCCTCCCGCCTGGACGGCGCGCGTGAATTGATCGCCGCGGTGAAGGCCGACGCCTACGGCCACGGCGCGGCCGAGGTCGCGCGCGTCGCACTCAAGGCCGGCGCCTCCGGCCTGGGCGTGCGCGACCTATCGGAGGCCGCGGAACTGCGCCGCGCCGGACTCAAGGCCCCCATCCACCTGCTGATGCCGCTCCTGCCGTCGCAGGCCGCCGAGGCCGCGCGCCTGGCCGCGTCGCCGACGGTCGACACCGTGGAAGCCGCGCGCGCCCTGAACGCCGCCGCGCGCGGGCGGCGCTTCGACGTGCGCGCCGAGGTGGATTTCGGGCTGGGACGCTGGGGCGTGCCGCCCTCTGGCTTGGCCGCGCTGAACGCAGCACTGGCGCGCCTGCCGCGTCTGCGCCTCATCGGCCTGTCCGCGCACATCGGCTATGTGCCGGGCAAGAACACGGTGGAAGCCGAGGAGAAGCTGGGCGCCCTGCGCCGCCTCGCCGCGCCTTATAAAAATAAAAATCCCGCGTTCAGCGTGCGCGCGGCCAACAGCTCGGTGTTCGTCGATTTCCCGCACCACCGCTTCGACGCGGTCTGCGTGGGAAACCTGCTCTACGGCATCAACCCCTCGCCGTCGCGGCCCGCGCCGCTTAAAAGCGCGTGGCGCTTCCTGGCGCGCATCGTCTCCGTGCGCGACGTGCGCAAGGGCGCGTCCATCGGCTACGCCAGCGAATACCTGGCGCCGCGCCGCATGCGCGTGGCGACCTTGCCCGTGGGCTACGCCGACGGCCTGACCATGGAGCCCGCCGAGCGTCTGATCGGGTTCGGCTCCGGCGTGTCGTATTGGGGCACTTTGGGCGGCACGCGCCTGTCCTTCGTCGGCCGCTGCGGCATCGCGCACGTCCTCGTCGACGCGACCGACGCGCCCGACGCCCGCGTCGGCGACGCCGTAGCCCTGCCCGTGCGCCGCACCGCCGCGCAGCGCGTGCCGCGCGTCTACCTGAGGGCGCCCTGAACCGATGAACCTCGATTTCTTCCGCGACGAATACTACGGCAATTCCGCGTCGGCGTATGTCCTGGCCGCGGCGTATTTCCTGGCCATCGTCTGGGCGTTCCTGGCTTCACGTCGGCTGGCGGCGCGGCGCGCGCCCGCGCTCGCGTCGGACCTGCTGGGCCAGGTGCGTCCGCTGGAACTGGCGGTCGTCGCACTCGACGTCGCCGCGCGCTCCCTGGAACTGCCGCACCGCTTCGAGACGACCCTGCGCGCGGCCGCCGTGCTGGTGGTGGCGTGGCGCGCGGTCGGACTGCTGTCGGCTCTGGCGGCCTACGCGATACGCAAAACCGTGCTGACCGATCCCGCCGACCGCGGCAGCCTGGACGCCGCGCAGGCCGCGACCATGGCCGCGCGCGCGCTGATCTGGGCGGGGACCGCGCTGTTCGTGCTGAGCAACCTGGGCTTCAACGTCAGCTCCATGCTGGCGGGCCTGGGCATCGGCGGCGTGGCCGTGGCGCTGGCCGCACAGGCCGTGCTGGCGGATTTCTTCGCCGCGATCGCCATCCACCTGGACAAGCCGTTCGTCATCGGCGACTCCATCCAGGTGGGCGACATGGGCGGCGCGGTGGAGCGCATCGGCGTCAAGACCACGCGCGTGCGCTCCGACAACGGCGAACTGCTGGTCTATCCCAATTCGATGCTGACGACCGCACGCATCCAAAATTTCCGCCGCCTGCGCGAGCGCCGCGCGGTGGTGACGTTCTCCGTTCCGCTGGACACGCCCGGCACGGTGCTGCGCCGCATTCCCGAGCAGGCGCGCGCCATCGCTTCGGCGCAAAAGGACGTGCGCTTCGAGCGCGCCCACCTGGCGGTCCTGGGCGACTCCGGCCTGAAGTTCGAATTCGTTTTCTTCGTGACCGACCCGACCTACGCGGCCTTCATGGACCGCCGCCAGGCGGTGCTGATCGCGCTGCTCGACTCCCTGCAGGCCGACGGCATCTCCTTCGCCACGCCGAAGACCACGGTCGTGCTCAAGCGCGCCGACGCCGCGTGAGCCGTCAGCCCTCGTTCTACGCGGACCCGGAGTTCTACGACGCGCTCCACGCCGAGGGCACCGACGACGAGGTCTGGCTGTTGGACCGGATCGCGCGCCGTCACGGCAACGGCGGACGCGCGGCGCTGGAACCCGCGTGCGGCAGCGGGCGCTACCTCGCCGGACTGCTGCGCCGCGGCTGGCTGGCGCACGGCTACGACCTGTCTCCGGCCATGGTCGCCTACGCGCGCCGCCGCCTGGCGAAATGGAAAGCCCGCGCCCGCGTGGACCGCGGCGACATGACGTCCTTCCGGCCCGCGCGGACCTACGACCTGGCCTTCAACCTGCTGTCGACGTTCCGCCACCTGCTCACCGAGCGGGAGGCGTTGGCCCACCTGCGCTTGATGGAAGGCGCGCTGAATCCGGGCGGTCTATTTATTTTGGGCCTGGACCTGGCCGCCTACGGCGAGGACGCGCCGGACGAGGAAACGTGGACGACGCGCCTGCGCGGGCGAACGCTGACCCACGTGATGATGACCTTACCGCCCGACGCGCGCCGGCGGCGCGAGACCATCATCAATTTCGTGACGCCGGGACCTCGCGGCCGGGTGTTGAAGTCCGCCTACGATCTGCGCAGCTACGATTCCGGAGAGCTGGCCGATCTGCTTTTGCGCACGCGTTTTTCTTTGGCCGCCTGCTACGGCTACGACGGCAGGCCCGCATCGCTGTGCGGGAAAAATCGCGCCTTGTGGGTGGTGCTGAAAAAGTCCGCGCGTCCTTGACGTCGACGGGCGCAGGGGTTAAACTACAGCGAAGACGTTGCGGCGTTGCAATGATAAAAACGACCCGTTCCCGCCTGGAAATACGCCAAGAGCCCGATCGCAAGTCCTCATTGGGCGGCTCCCTTCTGGTCGCCGTCGGCGCGACCGAAGCGCTGCTGGCGCTGGCGTCCTTGGCGGCGGAGTGGGCCCTGCCGGTCGGCCGCGGCTACGCGGCCGCGGCGGCGCGCCTCATGATCTCGGCGGCGGCGGTGGGCGCGGGCTGGTTTCTCCTGCGTCGGCGCTCGCGGGTGGTCCTGGACCTCGAACACCGCATGGTCGCGCGCTACCGCGGCCTGGGCGGGCCGGTGTCCGGCGGCAACCGCAGTTGGGACCTGGCCGAGTTCGAGTCGGTCGTCCACTCGGCGTGCGCCGACCGCGGATTTTTCGGCGGCCTGGGCGGCCGCGGCGACCGCGTCAGCCTGCGCCGCGGCGACGGCACGGAGCTCGAGATCTATCGCGCAGAGGATCCTCAGGACGGCGACGAGACATGCGCGCGCGTGGCCTCCTTCTTGGGTCTGCCGCGCGTCGGCCCGGGTCACTCCGGCTGAGAGCGCGGCCTCAGCGGCGAAGTGCGTCCGCTTTTGAGGGCGAACAGAGCGCGAAGCGCGCGGCCGGTCGGCGTTTCCTTGCGCCGCGCCGCGGGCGTGGAGAGTTCCGCGCCGATGCGCCCGACCCCGTCGAAGTCGGGGTGCAAGGCGACCGGGTCGACCTCGACGCCGGCCTCCACCGCGCGGTCGACCAACTCGGCCACCACGTCGAAGACGTGCTCGGTGACACGGAAGCACCACGGGCAGGAGCGGTGATCGAGCGACAGTCGCCGGCAAGCAGGGCAACGCCGCCCCATTTTCGCCCAGCCTTCGCGCACGAACACGCGCTTGACGCAGCCCTGCTGAAGCGCGGCCGCGACGGCTTCCAGGCCCGCGACCGCGCCGCCGTTCTTGAGCTCCTCCATGAACCGCCGCACGAGCACGGCCTCGCGCAGCTTCAAGGACTCGCGCTCGTTGTGGCGCCCGCGTTCGGCGACGGCCTCCAGCGGACGGTCGGGGCCAAGCAGAGGCTCGGAAATCAATTCTCCGCGCAGGTCCGCAGGCAAGGCCGCCGTGAACGCGGCCAGTCGCTCCGCGGACGCGCCGAGCACTAGACGGTCGGCGCCGCGCGCGGCGGCCAGCGCCGCGGCGCGGCGCGCCAGCGCGGCCGGGTCCGACGTCAGCTCGCCGCCGTCGTGCGTCTCCACCTCCGTTGCTTCGCCGAGATGCATCTCGACGAAACGGGCGCGGCGCTCGTCGGCGAGCAGGACCAGGAAGCGGCGGTAGCGCGCGCCGAGAGATTCCAGAGGGCGGACGGCCGGACGGTCGCTGATGGTCAAGGAAGGCTTGAGCGGCTCGGGCAGGGAGAACGCCTCGAAGAGCCCGCGCTTGACGCAGGACACCGCGCACAACCCACGCCGCCCCGCCGGGGAAAACTCGCCGCGCACGAAGGCCTCCAAGCGCTCGACGTCGCGCGCCAGCGCGCGCAGACGCGGCTGGGCCGTCTTGGCCTCGCGCAGCAGGCGGCAAAGAGCGGAAGGATAAGCGCCGGCGGCGTCGACGTCGAGATGCAGGCTGACGACGTCCTCTTCGGGGGAACGCCACGCCGCCAGAGCGGAAGCTCTTTCGGCGCTTAAAAAAAGTGACGTCGGTTCTGGCGGCATTTCAGCGGACCTTGGTTGCGGGCTTGAACGGAGGATAGCCCCGCGCGTGCCGCCCGTCAAGAAAACTTTCAGCGTAGCGTCAGCGTTGGCAGGCGGGACAATGCAGGCTGGAACGCCCGCCGATGGGCCGGCGCGTGTCGCGCAAGGGGCCCCCGCACGTGCCGCACGCCGCGCGGCCGTAGACCTTCACGCGCTCCTGCATGCGTCCGGGACGGCCCAGCGGGTCCAGGAAGGACTCGTCATCGAGCGTCGCGCCCCCCAGCTCCACGCCCTGACGCAGGACTTCCCGGCAGGCGTCGGCCAGCGCCGCCGTCTCCGTGCGCGACAGGGACTTTCCCGCGCGCGCCGGGCGCACGCGTGCGCGGTGCAAAGCCTCCGACGCGTAGATGTTGCCCAGACCCGCGACCAGGCGCTGGTCCATTAAAAGGGCCTTCACGGACGCCGAACGTCCGCGCAGGACGCCGCGCAGATAGTCCGCGTCAAAGGCGGCGTCCATCGGCTCGGGACCCAACTGGGGCAGGGCGCAACCCACGCGGCCGAAGCGGCGCGCGTCGTGGAAGCGCACGGCCTCTTCGCCGACCCAGAATTGGAAGCGCACGTGCGGACTCTCCTCGCCGACGGTGAGCCGCCCCGACATGCCCAGGTGGAAGACCACGCAACCGCGGCCTTCAAGGTCGGCGAGCAGATACTTGCCGCGGCGACGAAAGCCCGCGATCACGCCGCCCGTCAACGCGCGGATGGCCGCCAGCGGCGGCGCGCGGTAGAACGTGGGCTTGCCGACGGCCACGGCCGTGATCGTGCGCCCGCGGTAGCGTTCGTGGAGAACGCGGCGGACGGTCTCGACTTCCGGCAGTTCGGGCATGTCCCGGTCAGGAGACTCGCAGAGACGGATCGATGCGGTCGGCCCAGGCGAGGATGCCCCCCGCGACATTCGTCGCGTTGAAGCCCTTCTCGCACAGCAGCATGACCGCGCGCGCGGAACGCGCGCCGGAGCGGCAATGCACCACGTAGACGTGCGCCTTGTCCAAGTCGGCGGCGCGCAGGTGCAGCTCGCCCAGCGGAATCAGGATGGCGCCGGGTATTTTCGCGGCCGCGTGCTCGTGCGGCTCGCGCACGTCCAGCAGGACGAACTTTTCCTTCTTGTCCAGCTTCAGCTTCAATTCCTCGACGGTGATCTCTCGAATGGTAGACACGGGTTTCTCCTTGAGGCCGCAGAAGGCCTCGTAATCGATCGGCGCTTGGATGGTCGGATTATCGCCGCAGACGGGACAAGCGGGATTTTTCTTGACCTTCAGCGTACGCCAGGACTGCTCCAGCGCGTCGTAGAGCATGAGGCGGCCGACCAAGGGATGGCCGATGCCGAGCAGGAGCTTGATGGTCTCCACGGCCTGCATGGTGCCGATCACGCCGGGCAGAACGCCCAGCACGCCGCCCTCGGCGCAGGACGGGACCAGCCCCGGCGGCGGCGGCTCCGGATACAGGCAGCGGTAGCACGGGCCGTCCTTGGCGGCGAACACGGACAGCTGGCCTTCAAAGCGGAAGATGGAGCCGTAGGCGTTGGGCTTGCCGGTCAGCACGCAGGCGTCGTTGACCAAATATCGAGTGGGAAAGTTATCCGTTCCGTCCGCGATCACGTCGTATTGCTTGAACAGCTCGATGGCGTTGGCCGAGCTCAGCCTGATCTCGTGCGTCTCCACCGTGATGTGCGGATTCAAGGCCAGCAGGCGCTTCTTGGCCGAGGCCAGCTTCGAGGTGCCCACCGAGAGCGTGTCGTGCAGAATCTGGCGCTGGAGATTGGACTCATCCACGGCGTCGAAGTCGACGATGCCGATGCGTCCCACTCCGGCCGCGGCCAGATACAGCGCCAGCGGCGAGCCCAGCCCCCCCGCGCCCACGCACAGCACCGCGGACTTCTTTAATTTTTTCTGCCCCTCCAAGCCCACTTCAGGCAGGATCAGGTGACGGTCGTAGCGCTTGAGCTCCGCCTTGCTGAGCTCCGCTTCCGCGGCCAGCGTCGCACCGCCGGCGATGGCGGGCACGATCAGCACCGTGTCGCCGTCCTTGACCGGCGTGGCCAGGCCCTGCTTGTCGCGCGCGTCGTCTTCGTTGACGTAGACGTTGACGAAGGTCCGCAGCTTGCCGTCCGGGCTCAGCAGCTGCGCCTTGAGGCGGTCGTGCTTGGCAAACAGCGCGTCCAGCGCCTCGCCGACGGTCTTGGCCTGAACGGAAACCTTTTCCTGCTTGTCGGCGAACGCGCGCAACGCCGTGGGCAATCGGATATCAACGGTCATAATCATTCCTCCAACAAAACGATCTCTTCCTCGACGAACGAACGGCCGTCTTCCGTCCTCTGCCAGCTGCGCCCGTCCACGGCTTTTCCGCCGTCCACGCGCACGATCCAGTAGCTGAGGCACGGCCACGCCATCATCAAATCGAACGGCGACGGCCACGCGGGATGGTCCGGGTGCGAATGATAGAAGCCGACCACGCCGCGGCCGGTGCCGGACAATTCGTTTTCCACTTTCGCCAGCAGTCGCGGGTCGATCAGGTAGCGGTTGGTCTTGGCCGAGGCGTCCCAGCCGTTGGGCAGCGGGCGGACCTCATCGACAAAAAGCGCGCGGCCGGGCCGGTCGAAGGCGTCCGGAACCGGCCCCAGCAGAAGGCCGCAGCCCTCGTCGGGATACGCGCTCTCGCACGCGCCCGTCACGGCCCCCTCCAACGCGCGCCGCGCCTTCAGCGTCACGGCGTCCAGAACCTCTCGCCCAGGTAGCGTTCGCCCGCGTCGCTGAACACGGTGGCCACGACGGCCTGGCGTCCCTGCTCGGCCAGGTCGCGTCCCAGGCGCAGGGCGGCGGCCAGGTTCGCGCCGCCGGACGGACCCAAAAGTATCCCGGCGCGGCGCGCCAGCGCGCGGGCGGCGTCCTGGGCTTCCTCGGTGGAAACGGAAATGCGCGCGTCGGCCACGTTCTCGTCGTAGATCGCGGGCACGATCGAGGACTCCATGTGCTTGAGGCCTTCCAGGCCGTGCAGAGGCCCGTCGGGCTCCATGGAGACCAGGCGCACGTCGGACTTGAGCTCGCGCAGGCGCCTCCCGACGCCCACGAACGTGCCGCTGGTGCCTAGGCCCGCGACGAAGTGCGTGACGCGGCCTTCAGTTTGCGCGAAAATCTCCGGGCCCGTGGTTTCGTAATGCGCGCGCCAGGTCATGGGATTGGAATACTGATCGGCGTAGACGTAGCGGTCGGGCTCCGCCTTCATCATCAGCCGCACCTCGCGGATGGCGCCGTCGGAACCTTCCAGCGGGTCGGTGAACAAAAGCTCCACGCCGTAGGCTTCCAGAATGGCGCGGCGATGCTTGGAAATGGAGCCCGGTACCGCCAGGCTCACCTTGTAGCCCAGCCGCGCGCCCAGCCACGCGTAGGCGATGCCGGTGTTGCCCGACGAGGAATCCAGCAAAATCTTGTCCTTGGTCAGCCGCCCGCTTTCCACCGCGTCGCGAAAAATAAAAAAACCCGCGCGGTCCTTGATGGAGCCGCCGGGGTTGTGCCACTCCGCCTTGCCCACGACGCGCACTTTCCGCCCCAATTCCGGAAAAGCGTCCGAGACGTCAAGCAAAGGCGTGTCGCCGACTTTCACGCCGGCGAAAGCGGGGTCCGCGAGGGCGGGCATGGGGACAGTTTAGTATACCCGACTATTTTAATCAAGTATCAAAACTGTATCAGAACTGTGCCACTACTTCCAGCCCGAACAGCGCGACATCACCTCACGGTAACTCTCCGGCGTGTCGATGGCGGCCTGCTCCAGTTCCAGTTCAGTCTTGAACCCGTCGTAGACCGGGTCGACGATACGGTCGATCAAGGCCTCGAAGCGGCGGTCGGCCTCCGCGCGGTCGGCCACGGGAAGTGCCGCGCCGCGCGTGGGCAGGCGGTCCGCCTTGGCCAGCGCCGCGCGCTCGTCTGCGACGGCCTTGGCCAGCAGGCGGCGATGGATCTCCTCGTGGCGGCGCTCGTGCAGCAGAATCTCGCGCGCCTCGCAGCTGTCCGGCGCGTAGTCGCGCGGCACGTAGATGGTGACCTGGCCCGGCGTCATGTCCACGGACAGCGAGCCGATCCAAGCGCAGGCCGGCTCACCGCGCGACGCTTCGGTCACCGCGACCTCGGTGCGATAATCGAGACGATGCTCGACGACGGTCAGTCCCTGCGTGCGGCCGCCGTCGCGCCGCTCCGTGCCGCCCTGCACGCGCGCGATCTCGTCTAAGCTCAGATCACGGCGCACCCCCGTCGGCACGGAGGAGACGTTCACGGTGAAATCCAAAGGACTGCGCGACTCGCCCGCGGGGCAGGTGGGACGGGCCTTCTGGCGGCCGTGGCCGCAGGCCACGGTGCTCGCCAGCAGACCTAAGATAAAAAAGTATCGGACCATTTTCGCCGTGAGTGTAGCTCGCGCCTTTCGTCTCGTCAACGACTTCGCTATAATCCGCGCATGACCACCGCCAACGCCTGTCCCTGCGGCTCCGGCCGCGATTTCAAGTCCTGCTGTGATCTCTATATTTCCGGCCGCGCCGCGGCACCCACCGCCGAGGCGCTGATGCGCGCGCGCTACGCGGCCTACGCCACCGGACGCGTGGATTTCATCGAGACGACGCACGCGCCGGAAAGCCGCGCCGATTTCGACCGCGCGGCCTCGGAGAAATGGGCGCGCGAGTCCCAGTGGAAGGGGCTGTCCATCGTCGCCGTCAAGGACGGCGGAGAGGCCGACGAGCAGGGCGTGGTCAATTTCTCCGCGCGCTTCGCGACGGGCGGCAAGGATTTCGAGCACCGGGAGATCGCCACCTTCCGCCGCGAGGGCGGCGCCTGGCGCTTCGTCGACGGCAAGCCGCCCAAGCCGGAAACCTACACGCGCGAGTCGCCCGCGATCGGCCGCAACGATCCCTGCTCCTGCGGCTCCGGCAAGAAATTCAAGAAGTGCCACGGGCGCTGACCCGGCCGCGGCTTTCGCCGCCGGCCCAAAAATGAACCGGCCCGCGCGGGAATTCCGCGCGGGCCGGTCTTTTTGGATCTTTAAGCCGACGTCTACGGCCCGGCCGGCGTGAACGGCGCGCCCGCGTCCTGCGCGGTCGCCACGCACAAGCCGCGAGAGTTGGACCACTCGCGCTGAACCGTGTAGGCTCCGACCTTGGCCTGAACGGCGTTGCAGATGTCGCCGATCTCGCCGTTGGTGGCGTCATACCAGCCCATCGGCGCCGCCGGCGTGTTGCCGGTCATCAGGCCGACGGCCGGGTCCGTGACGGCCTCGATCATCTCGTGAGAAGAAACCGAGGTCTCGTTGTTGAACTGGCTCGGATCTCCGCCGCAGCCGCCGGTGCAGTTGCCGCCCTGGTCCGGGATCACGCCGTATTGCACCTGCGCGCCGTTATTCATGAACGTATTGTGGTAGGCGCAGAACACCTGGCAGGAACCCTGACCGCCCTGGTCGATGTTGAGACCCGGCGGGAAGTAGACCATGTACAGCGTGTTCGCGCCGGGCGTGGGGACGGCCTTCTTGGCGATCAGGCTGGACAGCTCGGTCTGGATGTCCGCGTCCTCGATCTGAGAGGTCTTCGGAATCGCCACGCTGTCGGTGTAGGCGCCCAGGTAGGAGCCGCGGCCGATCGTCGTCGACGGTGAGTTGTACTCCGTCAGCCAGTCGAAATACGCGCTCTGCGTGATCGACGAGAAGAAGCCCGGCAGCTTGTTCTGGAACAGCACGTCCTTGTTCCAGTAGACCAACTGGATCTGCACGTTGCCCAGCAACGGCCCGCCGAAGTACTGCAACTGCGGCGCGGCCTGGACGCCGAAGGGCGCCTTGCTCTTGCCGTGCATCAACTGTACGCCCTTCATCAGCAGCAGACGCGGGCTGCCTTGCGTCGCCGACGCCGGAACCGGCGCGGACGCCGTCACGGCCTGAGGCTTCAGCGCCCCGGACGTCTGCGCCTGAGCCACCGGCGCGTACCAATTCGAGTCCGCCGCGCGGACCGACGACACGGCGCATCCCAGGACCAGCGCCGCCCCCGTCATCGCGACGAACGCACGAAACGTTCTTATTTTCATCAGGACCTCACCCTACAGCTTGAACGATTAACAGCTTGTGGGTCCATCCTAAGAACTTGTCCCGCGTGAGTCAACAGCAAATAGGTCCTAAGACCCGGTTTATTTTTAGGCCCCCCTGAAACGTCAGGCCGCCGGCCAAAGCCCCCACGCGCGCAGCGCCGCCAAAATCCGCGCCAAGAAGCCCGGACGCGTCGGCGCGGCCGCCGACGCCACGGTGGAGGCCGGAGTGCCGGAGACCTGCGGCACGACCGCGTCGGGGTAGATGTCGTCGTAGGTCGCGGCGGGCTTGAGGATGATGCCGTCGCGGACCTCCTTGGGGATGTCCTCGATGTCCTTGAGGTTGGCGGCCGGGAAGATGACTTCCTTGTAGCCCATGCGGTGCGCGGCCATCACCTTCTGCTTGAGGCCGCCGATGGGCAGTATGTCGCCGCGCATCGTGATCTCGCCGGTCATCGCCAGGCCCGGAGAGACCGCGCGGCCGGTCAGCGCGCTGATGATCGCCGTGACCATCAGGCCGCCCGCCGACGGACCGTCGACCTTGCCGGCCGGCGTGATGTCGATGTCCAGGTCGATCTTCGTGAAGTCAAGATTTTCCAGGCCGTACTTCGCCGCGTGCGTCTTCACGTATTTGTAGGCGTTGCGCGCGGAGTCTTCGATGTCGTCGCCGAACTGCTTGCGCAGCTTGAGCTGGCCGGAGCCGCGCTCGTAGGAGACCTCGACGTTCAGCGTGCTGCCGCCGTAGGTGTTGACCGCCAGGCCCGTGGCCACGCCCACGCCGTTC
>JABEUV010000077.1 GCA_013044195.1 Elusimicrobiota bacterium
ACGACAAGGAAAACGGATTAAAACACGACTACAACGGCAACGAAAAACCGGACATTTTAACTTTCGTTCAGACCGGACATTTTAACTTTCGTTTGACAGGCCGCCGACACGTTATTGAACCGCGACCGTCAAAAAGCGAGAATGACCCCCGGGTCATTTTACAATGAACGCTTTGCTCGCCGCCGCACTCGCCTTCGCGCCGCCTTGCGCGGCGCAGACGCCCGTGCCCGCCGCCGCGTTCGCGCCGACCGGGGCGTCCGCGGGGGAGCCCTCCGAGTTGGCGCCTCTGCCGCCCCAGCCTCCGCCCACGATGGTTCTGAACTGGAACGATTGCGTGAGCTTGGCCGCGCGGCGCAGCCCGTCGCTGACCTCGGCGGAGTATTCCGTGAAGGCCGGACTGGCGTCGTATGAAGGCAGCTACAACGGACTCCTGCCCTCGGTGACGCTCAGCAACGGCTACACGCGCAACAACAACGTCAACGGCGTGACGCTGGGCGCGCAAGGGCTCTACACCGGCGTGCTCACGGCGGATTGGAATATCTTCAACATGGGCGCGGTGGCCGCCATCCGCACCGCGCGCGCCGGATATTCCCAAGCGCAGGCGGCCCAGCGCCAAGCCTCGGCGTCCCTGCGCTACAACCTGCGCGCCGCCTTCGCCAACGTCTACTTCTCCCAGCAAAGCCTGGAGATGACGCGGCGCATCGCCGATATTCAAGCGCGCAACGCCGAGGAGGTGGCCCTGCGCTACGACTCCGGCCGCGAGTACAAGGGCAACATGATGAACGCCAAGGCCCAGGCCCTGGTGGCCCAGGCCAGCGTCAAGCAGGCCCTGCGCAACCTGCGCGCGGCGGCCAAACAGTTGGAACGCTACATGGGCGGCGGCCCGGACGAGGACCCCTTCGAGGTGGTCACCGTCACCGGCACCTTGGTCGCGCGCCAGCCGCCGGACCTGCCCGCGCGCCTGCAGGACTACCTGGAGGACGTACCGCCCGTCGTCGCGCAGGAAGCGGCGGTGGAGAACGCGAGGGCGTCTCTGGCCAACTCGGAGTCCGTCCTGTATCCGAGCGTGGCGCTGAACTACTCGCGCTTCCGACAGGGCGGCGCGGAGTTTCCGAACTCCATGTATCTATGGTCGGCGGGCGCGTCGGTCAGCCTTCCGCTGTTCGCCGGCGGGCCGGCGGCGGCGTATTTCAGCGTGAAGTCCGCCAAGAAGGCGGAGAGCGCCCAATTGGAAACGCTGCGCTCCGCGCGCAACAACGCGGCACTCAGCCTGGAGACGACATGGGCGGCCTACGCCAACGCGGTGGACACCGCCGTCGGCGAGCAGGCGATACTCGAGTCTTACCGCCAACGCAACGCCGAGGCCGAGGTCCGCTACGCCGCGGGCCTGCTGAGCTTCGACAACTGGCAGGTGATCGTCACGCAGTGGGTCGGCGCGGAGCAGGGTGCTATCAGCGACTGGCAGGCCGCGGTCGTGGCTCAGGCCGCGTGGGAGCAGGCGTTGGGCAAGGCGTTGGGGGAATAGCGCGATGAAGAAAGCTTTAGCCGTGCTTGCCGTCGCGCTCGTCGCGGCGGGCGTCTGGGCCGCGCGGAAAAAATGGTCGGTCAAGCCGCCGCCGCCCGCGGACCGCGTCACGGCCCAACTGGGCCCCATCGAGGAATCCATCGAGGCCACCGGCTCCGTCCTGCCCTACCACCGCGTCGAGATCAAGCCGATGATGACCGGGCGCATCGAGAAGCTGATGCTGGAGGAAGGCGACAAGGTCGCGCAGGGCCAGATCATCGCGTGGATGAGCTCCACCGATCGCGCGGCCATCCTCGACGGCGCGCGCGCGCAGGGCCCGGAGATGCTCAAGAAGTGGGAAGACACCTACAAGGCCACGCCCGTGATCGCGCCCTTGCCCGGCGTCATCATCCTGAAGAACGTCGTCGAGGGCCAGACCGTGGACGCGTCCGTGGTCGTCTACGCCATGTCCGACGAGTTGATCGTCGTCGCCCAGGTCGACGAGTCCGACGTGGGCAAGATCCGCCTGGGCATGCCCGCGCGCGTGGTTCTGGACTCCTACCCGGACCGCGTCGAGAAGGGCAAGGTCTTCGACATCCTCAACGAAGGCAAGAACGTCTCCAACGTCATCCAATACAGCGTCAAGATCCGCCTCGACCGCGTGCCGGACTACTACCGCTCGCAGATGTCGGCCAACATCAGCTTCATCGTGCGCCGCAAGGACAAGGCCCTGCTGGTGCCCGCCGCCGCCGTCTCCGACAAGGGCGGCGTCAAGCGCGTACGGGCGCCCGGACCCGACGACGCCGAAGTCTGGAAAACCGTCAAGACCGGTCTGGAGACGGACGCGTCCATCGAGATCGTCGCCGGACTGTCGGCCGGCGACGTCGTGCTCGTGAGCCAGGCCAAATACGTGCCCCAGCCGGAACCGCAGGCCAGCCCGCTGAGCATGGGCGCCTTCAAGAAATCCGACGCCGGGGCCCGCAAAACGCACTGATGGCGCTCATCGAGATCGCGGGGCTGACGCGCGCCTACCCCGTCGGCGACGGGGAGCTGGTCGTGCTCAAGGGCCTGGACCTGAGCATCGAGGAGGGGGAGTTCCTCGCGATCATGGGCCCCTCCGGCTCGGGCAAGTCAACTTTGATGCAGATCCTGGGCCTGCTCGATCGCCCCACGTCGGGCGCCTACCGACTGCTGGGCCGCGACGTCTCGCGCCTGTCCGACGACGAGGGCGCGGTCCTGCGCTCGCGCACCATCGGCTTCGTCTTCCAGATGTTCAATCTCCTGCCGCGCACCTCCGCCCTGCACAACGCGGCCCTGCCCATGATCTACGCCGGCGCGCCGGACCGCGACGCGCGCGCCCGAGAGGTGCTGGAACTCGTCGGCCTGGGCGACCGCCTGGGCCACGCGCCCAATCAGCTGTCCGGCGGCCAGCAGCAGCGCGTGGCCATCGCGCGCGCCCTGGTCAACCGCCCCAAGATCCTGTTCGCCGACGAGCCCACCGGCAACCTGGCCTCCGACCAGGCCGAGGACATCCTGCGCGAGCTGCGCGAGCTCAACGCCTCCGGCATCACCGTGATCATGGTCACGCACGAGCCCGACATCGCCGCGCACGCGCGGCGCGTCATCCGCCTCAAGGACGGTCGCATCGTGGCCGACGAGCGCAACGCGCCCGTGCCCGCCGAAGCCGCCGCGGCGGCGCGCGACGGCGCCGTCGCGACGGCGACCCGGCCGCGCTCGCGCGCGCCCGCGCGCGGCGCGGACGCCGACCTGCGGCCGCCGCCTTTAGGCTTGGCGGAAGTGCGCGAATACGCCGCGTCGGCCTTCCGCGCGATGGCGGCCAACAAGGTGCGCAGCGCGCTGTCGATGCTGGGCATCCTCATCGGCGTGGCGGCGGTGATCGCCATGCTGGCCATCGGCCGCGGCGCCCAGCGCGCCGTCGAAGCGCGCCTGTCCGGCCTGGGCTCGAACCTGGTCATTTTGATTCCCGGCTCCACCGGCTACGGCGGCGTGCACGGCGCCTCGGGCAGCTACAGCCGCTTCACGCTCGACGACGTCAAGGCCTTGGCCAAGGTGCCGCACGTCCTGCGCGCCGAGGGCAACGTCAGCGGCAACAGCCAGGTCGTCTACAAGGACCAAAACTGGAACACCCAGGTCATCGGCGCCACGGGCTTGTACGCGCCGATGCACTCCGACGCGCCCTACTTCGGCCGCTTTGTCACCGACGACGACGACCGCCGCCTGGACCGCGTCGCCGTGGTGGGCCGCACCGTGCTCAATAAGCTGTTTGCCGATCCCGACCTCAGCCCGGTGGGCCGGACGATCAAGATCGACCACGCCGACTACCGCATCGTCGGCGTGCTGCCGGTCAAGGGCTCCACGGGCTACCGCGACAACGACGACGAAATCATCGTGCCCCTGCGCACGGCCATGAAGCGCCTCTTCGGCAAGGTCTACCTGGACTACATCTGGATCGAGGCCGACGCGCCGGACACCCTCGACGGCGTGATGGACGCCGTCGAGGTGCTGATGCGCCGCCGCCACCACCTGCCCGACTTCAAGGACGACGACTTCAGCCAGCGCAACATGTCCGACATCCAGGCCGCGCTGACGGGCACGACGAAGACCTTCACGCTTCTGCTGGGCTTCGTCGCGGCGATCGCGTTGCTGGTCGGCGGCATCGGGATCATGAACATCATGCTGGTGTCGGTCTCGGAGCGCACGCGCGAGATCGGCCTGCGCAAGGCGGTGGGAGCGGCGCGGCGCGCCATCCTGGCCCAGTTCCTGATCGAGTCGGCCGCACTCGCCTCGGTGGGCGGCACGGCCGGCATCGCGCTGGGCATCGCGGTGTCGGTCGCGGTGTCGCGGCTGGCGGGTTGGGCGGCGGTGGTGACGCCGAGCTCGGTCCTGCTCGCCTTCGTGTTCTCCGCGGGCACCGGCGTGGTCTTCGGCCTGTGGCCGGCGCGCAAGGCTTCGCTGTTGTCGCCGATCGAAGCCCTGCGCTACGAGTAGACTCGGCCGTCTACGTCAGCGTCAGACCGCTGCCGTTGAGGAAGAACCCGACCACCCGGTCGGCCTCCGCGTCCAGCGGCCGGTCGTGGCCTTCGATCATCTTGCGCACGCACGCGCTGCGGCACAGGCCGATGAGCGCGGCGGCCGCGAAGTCGGCGTTCTCCAGCGAGCGCCCGCCGTCCGACGACGCCGCGGCCAGAAGGCTCTTGACCAGTTCCTGGTTACGCCCGTACAGCTCGCGCAGGCGCTCGCGCGAAAGCTGGCCGCAGCCGGGCAGACGCCCGGAGCCGACCTGGCCCAGGAAATCGCGATGCCGGTCGAAGTGTCCCAGCAATACCCGCGCCAGCGCGGCCAGCAGTTCCTTGCCGCCCAACCCGGTTTTTCCCAAGATCTCCAGCTCCAAGCGCAGAGATTCCACCAGTTCCGAGAACACCGCGAAGAACAGCTCGTCCTTGTTCTGGTAGTGCAGGAACAAGGTGCCCTTGGCGACCCCGGCCTCCTGCGCCACGTCGTCAAGCGCAATGTCCGCGTAGCCGCGCGCCACCAACAGCCGCCGCGCCGCTTCCAAAATACGGCGGCGTTTGGCGTCCGGGTCCCTAACAACAACACGCGCGCGGGCGGGGGGCATATATCTCTGACTGCCCGGTCATTATAGCACCGGGAGGGTCAGTCCTTTCCATCTTTCCATTTCGGAGCGAAATGGAAAGATGGAAAGGACTGACCCTCACTCGGCGGCTTGGTAGGCGGCGAAGGTGAGGACGGAGCCGATGACGTAGATCCAGAAGGTGTCGCTGACGAAGAAAAGGTAGATGGTCAGCGCGGCGCCGATGGCCATCATGCGGACGTTCATGGTGCGCTTGCCGTAGGTCAGCGCCACGAAGCCGACGCCGGAGAAAATGAGGCCGCCGATGATGCTGCCGAAGGTGAGGCTGTTGAGCAGGCCGCCTAAATCCATGCGCTTCTCCCGCCCGTCACTGGCCCTCGGTCGCCGCGTTCATGTCTTTTTCCTGCTGATGGACGAGGGCGTTGGCCGTGTCGACGGCGGACTGGGTCTTGGTCTCGTCGCGCTTGAGGCTTTGCGCGTAGCGCACGGCGGCGTTGGCCTCCTCCTGCTTGGCCTCGGCCTTCTTGCGCTGCATGAAGCCGTACATGAAGTAGACGCCCGCGCCCACCAAAACGAGAAAAACCAAGGTCTTCATCGCGTCCCGCCTCCCGGCCGCGCATGCCGCTGCGGCTTGACGCCAGTGTAGCCCCTCGTTCCGACTTTTGTCCAGAGCGCTTCACGCCCCATTTCAAGGCATGATAAAATCTGCCTCGACTCAGAAGATTTATTCTTGCTCGCCGGGCTGGGGGGATGAATGCGGATCGAGAACATGCGCTGGATGCCGGCCGGTGTTTTGATCGGTGCAACGGTCAAAGTCTGGGGGAATGGCGCGCCGACGGGAGGAGAGGCGTGCGCCGCGGCCTACGCGAAACACCATTATGCCGCCGCGTTCAAGCTTTGCAGCCGCGACGCGCGCCGCGGCGTGGCCCGTTCACAATGCAATCTCGGATATCTCTATGACCAAGGCGCGGGGGTCGTGCAAGATCACCGCAAGGCGGTCCGGTGGTATAAAAAGGCCGCCGCACAAAATGAGCCAAAGGCCCAATATAACTTGGGAGTCAGCTATCAATTCGGGATCGGGACCGAAAAGAACGAGTCGCAAGCCTTGCGCTGGTTTCGCAAAGCCGCCGACCAGGGTGAAGCGCACGCACAGACCCATTTGGGCGTCATGTACGCCCGCGGCGAGGGAACGGCGAAAGATTTCAAGTCCGCCTTCTCCTGGTTTCAAAAATCCGCCAAGCAAGGCGAGGCCTTGGGGGAGACCATGCTGGCGGCCATGTATGAAGACGGCCAGGGCGTGGAGAAGGATTATGCGAAAGCGGCGCTGTGGGACCGCAAGGCCGCCGTGAAGGGCAATCACGCCGCGCAATACGCGCTGGGCAACATGTATGAGTTCGGACGCGGCGGCCTCGCCCAAAATAACGCGCTCGCTTTATCCTGGTACCGCAAGGCGGCAAGCGGGGGAGACGCCGACGCGCAAAATCGTTTAGGCGGCATCTATTTGGGGGGCGAACTGGGGGTCGCCAAAGACCAATCGGCCGCCCTGCGCTGGTATAAAAAAGCCGCGAGCAACGGCAGTAAAGAAGCCGCCGACCAAGTCGGCCTGCTCGATCTACCATTTAAATAATGAAGCGCCGGAAGAATCTCTCCGCCTATAGGCCGCCGCCGCTGTTTAGCTTCGCGGTATTCGCCCTCATTGGAGCGACCATTCTGTTCCAACTCTCCTTGGACCACGTTTCAGCGCGGTCCGCGCGCCTATATCAAATGTCCTGGCTCGCGCTCTCCTTGATCCTTTTGATTCTGAGTTCTTTTGAAGTGGCCCGGCAACGGGCCTACCTCCGGCGCCGGTTCGCCGGACTGCTGCCTCCGGCCGGTTGCTGGCGCGCGCACCGGCGCCTATTTTACGGGAACCGAAGCGGCGAATCCGAATGCTACGTGCTGCGCGGCCTGCATCGCGGCCGCGATGTCCGCGTCGAGCTGGACGATTATTCAATCAAGACGCGGGTCACATTTTTTCTGAAAGAACCGTCGCCGTTGCGGCTGCAGCTTCGCCTTGAGCCGCGGGGTTGGGAGGAGTTCGATCTTATCGACCTTTGGACGCGGCCGCGGCGCCTGCGCACGACCCCTTTTGCCGGGCTTGCCGCCTACGGCAAGCCGCAGGACGGCGCCGAGAGGCTGGCGGCACGCTGGATCGGCGACGGCTTCGATCGCCGCATGAACGCGGTCCACGAGCGGTTGGAACTCTCGCTGAGCTCCGTCCTCGTCTCCGGCAAGACAATGACGTTCAATTTTAAGGGTGTGCTGGAGACGGCCCTTTTTGAAGGCGAGTCGTTGAAGGGCCGCATCGACGGTCTGCTGGAGGAATGCGCGACCTTCTGCCCATTATCCGAAGATCCTTGACCGGCTCAGATGAGCGCCGGGCCACGCAATTATATTCTACGCCTCTATGGCAAAATTAAAACCATTATTCGCCTTTGTATTTGGAAACTTCGGACCAGTGATCGTGTTTTATGCGGCGAACCACTACCGGGGATTGGCCGCCGGAATCACAGCTTCGGCGATATATTCAATCAGCGAGATCATCCTAAAATTCGTCAAGAAACAGACCCTGCCGCCGCTTTTCAAATATACAGCGGCCATGACCATGATATTCGGCGGAGTGGACTTGTGGGCTCAACGCTCCATCCTTTTCAAGTACGAGGGCGGCGTGACGCACCTGATCACGGGATTCGTCTTTGCTGGAACGCTCTTTTCCGGAACACCACTGCTAGAGGAGTTTTATCGGCAGAGCCCCGCCGCGAAGCCGATGACGCCCGAGCTTAGAAGTTACTTCCGCTTTCTGACGGGACTATGGGTCGCGTACTTCTTTTTCACGGCCGTACTCTTCTTCTGGTTCGCCTGGCGATTCAGCCTCGAGAAGAGCGTTCTTCTTCGGAGCG
Organism: Elusimicrobiota bacterium; assembly: GCA_013044195.1. Classification (GTDB taxonomy): domain Bacteria; phylum Elusimicrobiota; class Elusimicrobia; order UBA1565; family UBA9628; genus GWA2-66-18. The sequence continues at coordinate 8,057 of JABEUV010000077.1, forward strand.
TCGTCGGCACCGGGAGTCTATGCCTCCTGTTGCTGATATCGATCAAGGGAAGCCGCTTTATATTTCCGGCACTTCGGAAAAGGGGCCTACTAAACCCTGGAAAAGCCGTCGGCTGAACGCAAGGCCGCCATGAAGATAGATACCCGGGAACTCGCCCCCAGTCTATGGAAAGACGTTGAAAACCTATTTGGCGCCAACGGCGCTTGCGGCGGCTGCTGGTGCATGTATTGGCGGGTTCAGAAGGGGCAACGATGGGAGGAGACGAAAGGAAGCGCGGCAAAACCGAGCTTCAAGAAAGGCATTCTTGACCGCTCGATTCGAGGTGTCGTCGCTTACGCCGACAGCCAGCCGGTAGGCTGGTGCACTTTCGGTCCGAGAATCGAGTTTGCGCGGCTCGACCGGGCGCCGAGTTTTAAGTGCGCTGACGCCAACGACGTTTGGTCCATCCCCTGCTTTTTCGTCAAGCGCGGCTTTCGCGGCATCGGCGTCGGCAAATCTCTGTTAGCCGCCGCACTCCGCGCGATGAAAGAGCAAGGATGCAAGGCCGCCGAGGGCTACCCCTCAAAACCTGGGAAGGACGGACAATACGTGGCAGCGTTCTCCTGGACGGGAACGCAATCGCTCTTTTCCAAGGCCGGGTTCCGCGTCGTAGGCAACAAAGACGGCGGCAAGCAAAGAGTTCGCCTTTACTTCTAAACCTTCAACTTCTCGATCTTGACGACTCGCACGTGGCAGCCGTCATGCGCCAGCGATTCTTCGAAGATCACCAGGTTCTTCCCGAGAGCGACCGCGGACTGGGCGAGCAGCGCACGGATGCCGCAGTTTCGAGCGGCTTCTCCAACCGCCTGCGGCAAGACTCTGTTGACGGCGTCGGTTAGGCTCGCTTCGCTGATACCGAGAGCTTTCAGATTTTTCTCAGCCGTGAGATCAACGGCGCCTTTAATGGCGACCTCGATGATGCCCATGGATTGAGGGGGAAGAAGCTCGATGCGTCCACCAACCTGCCGCAGCTTCTCCACGTTGCATGTCTGCGAGTTCTCGCTCAGATACAACGCGCCGAACTCGCCTCGCTTGTTGTAACGACCGCCGTAGGCGAAGCTGGGGCCGGTCGATAAAATCTCATCCGCGTCTTCGGCACGCACCATCCGAAAAAAGCGTCCCTTCAGATGAATGCGCGGCAGCGACTTGAGCTTGGCGAACCAGACCGGCACGGTCAAACCGGCAGACCCCAGCGGATGGAGCCGAGGAGGACGTGGACGCGGGCTTGGCCAGGACGGCTCGACAGCAGATCGAGAGGCCTAAGGTCCGCCAGAGTGGGATTCGGCGTTCGGAACCAGACAGCCACAAACTCCGATTTCAACGCCTTGCGGGCCTCATCGACGATCGTCTCGATCTCCTGAAGATTTTGGAGATGGGCTTCGCCGGGGTTTTCGACTTGGCCTGAGAACCAGCGCGTGAAGTTGCGCGCGCTGACGCCGAGGACCCGGGCCAGGTCTTCTTGGGACAAACCCAGTTCTTTCTGAACTCGCTGGAGAGACTTATCCCATCGCTCGAGGATTTTAGCCATGTTTATGACCCCGAGGACAGTGTACGATATGTCCGGACATTTGTCAAGACAAAACTTTGGGGTCGCTTATTGGACGGCGTTAGAACCTCTCTACGCGCGGATCAAAAAAAAAAATACACGACCTCCATAGGCTTCCGCCCGGGCTTCCGGCACACTATGGGTGCAGCACGGAGGCCGCCATGCTTTATCAATTCCTTGCCGAGAATCGTGAGAAGATCCTCGCGCTGACCACGAGAAAGACCGACGAGGTCGCGCAGGACAAGCCGACCACGCCGCAATCGGAGCGCGGTCTGCCGCAGTTCTACGACCATCTGACCGGAGAATTGGAACGCGAATCAAAAGGTCTCCCCAAGGTCGCCGAAAAGGCGGAAGGCCCGGACACGACGGCCAAGCACGGCAAGGAGTTGAAACGGCTCGGCTACAACGTCTCGCAGGTCGTCCAGGGCTACGCGGTCCTCTCGCGGGCCATCGCCGACACCGCGAAGGCCGCGAAAGTGGCGATCAGCGTCGACGAATTCAAGACTCTCAATCACGCGCTCGACCTCGCCGTCTCCGAGGCCGTCGCGGGATTTGCCAAGCGCGTGAGCGGCGAGGAGGATTGCGCCCAGAAGATGGGCTTCTTGACGCATGAACTGCGCAACGCGCTTTCGGCGGCCATCGTCGCGCACTCGATGATCAAAGGCGGCGTCGTGGGCTCCGGCGACAACACGAACGCCCTGCTGGAAAGGAACCTCAGCCGCATGCGCCAGATCCTCGACCGCTCCTTCGCGGAGATCCGCATGCAGAACGGAAAAGAAGTGGATCAATGCCCGGTGTTCCTCATCGACATCGCCGACGAAGTCGAGGCGACGGCGGGAGAGGAGGCGCGCGCGCGGGGCATGACGCTGGATGTGGACATCGGTCCCGAAATCAAAGTCTTGGCCGATTCCCACTACCTGATCTCCGCTCTCTCGAACTTGGTGCAGAACGCCATCAAGTACTCGAAGAAAGGCGGACACATTTGGGTGCGGAGCATCGAAACGGACAAGCAGGCCCTTCTCGAAGTGGAGGATCAGTGCGGCGGCCTGCCCGATGGAAAAACCGAGGAACTCTTCCGACCCTTCACGCAAAAAGGCGCGGACCGCACGGGACTAGGACTCGGCCTGACGATCAGCCGCCAAGCCATCACTCTCAATGGGGGAACGCTCACCGTGCGCGATCTTCCCGCCAAAGGCTGCATTTTCACCATCACTCTGCCCAAACCGTCGGTTGCCCGCTCTCCTGAAGAAGCGTCCCCAGCAGAGGCCATCGAGGCTGCCGCGCCCATCACGCGCGGATAGATTCCGAAACTTAAACGCGGAAAAAACGGCCGCGAAAGCGCTCACGCGCCCTCGCGGCCGTCGATAAAAACTGGGGTGACCGAGGGGACTTGAACCCCCGACCTCCGCGTTCACAGCGCGGCGCTCTAACCAGCTGAGCTACGGCCACCGATGCGGCGCGATTATACCAAATGCGCGCGCCGCCGCCGCGCGGCGGACGTCCTGGGCCCTTCGGCCCAGGGCGCGACGGGCCCCGGGGCCCTCGTGAGCGCGGGCCGCAAACCCTATACTGAGCCATGCGCCGAAGACACGCCGCCGCGACGGGCATCGCCCTGCTGACGGCTCTTCTGCTGCACTCTCCGGCCCACGCCGCGGCGAAGGTCCGCAAGAAGCATTCCGCGCAGGCGCTCAACCCCGTGGCCGCGCGCCTGATGTCGGCGGGTCTGGCCGATCTGAACCACGGCGACCTGTCGGCGGCTATTTCCCTGTTCGCGCACGCCGCGCGCCGCCAGCCCAGCGTGCAGGCCTACTTTCTGCTGGGCTGGGCGCACTACCAGCGCGGCTTCAAGTCCGGGGCGGTTGAAAGCGCCGACCGCGCCGACGCGCAGTCCGCCGTCGACGCCTACGCGATGGCGCTCAAACGCGACCCGAAGCTCTCCGAACTGCCCGACCACTCGCGCCTGTATTTCAGCCTGGGCCTGTGCGAGGAGTCTCTCGGCGCCCACGTCCGCGCGCTCAACGCCTACAAGCTGGCGCTGGCCGCCGCACCCGACCGCGCGCTGATCGCGCTCAACGCCGCGCGCCTGCGCCTGAAGATGAAGGAACCGGGGCGCGCGCTGTCGAACGCGCGCATGGCCTTGATCAAGGCGCGCGCGGCCGGCCAGGAGGGGGAACTGCGCGCTGCCGCCGCCGGCGACCCGTTGTTCGCCTCCCTGCGCGCCGCCCCCAAAATACGCGCCGCCCTGGGCGTCGACCAGACCTTGATCGCGTCCGCCAATACCATGCGCGACTCCGATCTGCGCGACTCCGTCGGCGACGGCCCCCGCGCCGTCACGGCCCCCCGCCCGGCCTCCTCCATGACGCTCGACATCATCGCCCGCGCCGACGAGGACGCCGCCTACGAGCGCTACGCCGAGGCCGCCCGCGGCTACCGCGCCGCCCTGATTTCCGATCAACACCGCCGCGCTCTGAGCGCGGAGCAGACCGCGTCGCTGTGGGAGAAGTTGGGCGTCGCCGACGAGAAAATCGGCGACGACGCCCCCGCCGTCGCCGCCCTGCGCCGCTCGCTGGAGCTGGCCCCCGGCCGCGCCGAGACGCGCTACCGCCTGGCGCTGGCCTACGCGGCCTCGGGCCGGACCTCGGCCGCGCTGACCGAGGTTCGCAACGCCTTTGCCGCGGCCTCGTCGAACGTCGACGAACTGCGCCGCTACGTCCTGCTGTCCAAGACCGACCTGGACCTCACCGCCGTGCGCGACCTGCCCGGCTATCGCGCCGCCGTGGCCGCCGCGGCCCCGCGCATCGCCCTGCGCTGAACGCGCGCCGCCCGGACCCTCTCAAATTGCTATTATGACAGGGCCATGCCCTACTCGCGCCGCGACGCCCCGAACTGCGAATGGTGCTCGTTCAAGAAGAACTGCTTCTACGAGCTCATAGGTACCAAGGAAGCCAAAAAAGTCTGGCGCGACATGCGCCTGGCCAACGCCTTCAAGCGCGGCGAGGTGGTCTTCCACGAGGGCGCCATGCCGCAGGGCGTCTACGTGGTCTGCACCGGCAAGGTCAAGATTTATAAGTCCAGCCGCACCGGCCAGCAGCTCACCACGCGCGTGGAAAGCCCCGGCGACCTGGTGGGCCAGGTCACCTTCCTGGCCGACGAGGGCGCCTACACCAGCACCGGCGAGGCGCTGGACGCCAGCGTGGTCTCCATGATCGACGCGCGCACCTTCCGCGACTATCTGGCCAAGTTCCCGGAGGCTTCCTCCGCGCTTCTGCGGGAGCTGGCGCGCGACGTACGCCGCGGAGAGAACAAGGCGCGCGACATCGCCTTCAAGCCCGCGCGCGGCCGCCTGGCCGACACGCTGCTGCGCATGATGCTGCCCAAGAAGCCCTACCCCATCGTCGCCGGCATCAAGCGCCGCGACCTGGCGGAAATGGCGGGCCTGACCATCGAGACCACCGTGCGCCTGCTCAAGGACTTTGAGCAGCGCGAGATCCTGCGCAAGAAGGACAAGGACCTGCTCATCGTCGGCGAGGACCGCCTGCGCGCGCTCGCCGGCTCCGCCGCCTAGAACCTTTGATCCGCATCAATTGAGTTCGATCAAGCGCGCGCGCTGACCGGGCTCATTGGGGCCGCCGCTCGGGACCGCTACACTGGCCCCATGATCAACCTGCTCCTGCTCTTGACGATGCACGCCGCTCCCGCGACCCAGACCGCCCAGATCCAGACCTGCCAGTGGCCCCACCGCTGCGTGGAGACCGCCGTCACGGCCGCCCCGGTCATTCAGACCTGCGCGTGGCCGCACGTCTGCGCGAACTCCTAAGGCGCGCGCACGCGCGCGAGCAGCTCGGCCGCCTGCTTGCGCGTCATATCCGGAAACGCGGCCACGTCCGCGGCGAAGCCCGCGGGGTCGGCGCGCGCGTAGCGGCCGATCAGGACGGACACCTCCAGCGCGCGCGACAGCTTGCGGCGCACCAGCCGGCGCACCAGGGCGCTCAGCGCCTTGGCCGCCCGCGCGACGACGGGATTTTCGGCGCGCACGCAGACGCGCAGCGTCGTGCGCGTGAATTCACGACCGTCCGGCCCCGGCCGGCCCACCAGGTACATTTCCACCACGGCCTGCGCGCGCAGCGTCGGCAACGCGCGCGAGCGATGCTCGCCCTCCGCGTAGTAGACGCGCCGCGCCGGCGCGCGCTCCACCAGGCGCACGACGCCGTCCGTGTCGCCGCCGTCGCCGCCGCGCCACGTGCCGGCGCTCAATTGCCGCGCGGAGTAGCGCGCCAAGCCCCGCCGCCGCGCCAGGAACGCGCATAGGTCCGGACGGTCAAGCAGGGCCTCGGAGAAATCCCGCGTCAGAGGAACGTCCGCCGGCCCCACCACCTCGCTGACCGTGCAGTCGGCCTGCGTGCGCCGCACGTCGGCGTCCGCCGCCGGCGCCGCGAAGGCGGGTGCGGCCAGCAGGAACGCCGTGACGGCGAGCGCGGAGGTGTTCAGGTGTTGAAGAGGCGGTCGCCCGCGTCGCCCAGGCCGGGCACGATGTAGCCCTTGGCGTTGAGCGCGGCGTCCACCGCGGCGGTGTAGACGGGCACGTCGGGATGGTCGCGCTGGACG
>JABEUV010000078.1 GCA_013044195.1 Elusimicrobiota bacterium
CCAGGTAGCGCTCGGAGAGCAGGACCGGCAGGCCGTTTTCCTCGTAGTGGCTGAAGCGCACCTTCGTCGAGACCTCGCCGTCGGGAAGGCGCGCGTCGACGGTTTTCCCGTCCGAGTCGGCCGCGTAGGATTTCAGCGCCCAAGACGGCGCGGCCGCGTCGACCTGCGCGCCCGTCGCATAGGACTTCACGATGCGGCCGGCGGCGTCCAGCACGGCCGCCGCCAAGCCTCCCGCGATGCGGCCGGCGACCGGGCCGCCGGCGATCTCCTGCGACAGCGCCAGCGGCCCGCGCGCCGCCGGAGCCTGCGCGTCGACGACGTCGCCCGCGGCGTCCAGGCTCAGGACCAGGTCGCTGGTGCGGTAGAGCGTCCACGACTTGGCGTGCGCGAGCGTGACCTTCAAGTCGTCGACCGCCTTCTGCGCGTTGACGACCTTGGCGTCGGCCAGGCGCAGTCGGTCTCCCGTTTTTTTAAGCGCCGCCAGCGCGGGGTCGATCTTGGCCTTCGCGCTCGCCTGTCCCGGCGCCGTCTCGGCGTCGCGCGTCGCGGCCAGGAACGCGCGGCTTTCCGGCCCCGCAACGCCGCCGGGCGCCGAGACCATCGCCTTCGCCGCCGCCGCGGCCTTCTGAGACTGCGAAGCCGAAGCCTTGTTTGCCGCGGCCAAATCCGCCCCGGCGCCGTTATAGGCCGCCTGAGCCTTCGCGTCGGCCGCCTTCGCCGCCGCCGACTCCGCCTGCGCGGCGGCCAGCGCGCTCTGGGCGGCGGCCAGGTCGGTCGGCGCGTGGTCGAACGCCTTCCACTGCGCGTTGAAGTCGTCGTTGGTGGTGTAGAGCTGGACCAGGCGGCCTTGCGCGTCGCGCGCGAAGCCCGCGCTGTCGAGCTTCACCTCGACCCAGCCGCGGCGCAGAGACGCCGCCTCCTGCGCCAGCCGCGCCTTCTGCAGATCCGCCGCGCCCTGCGGCGAGGCGACGAGCTTGGCGAAGTCTCCCGCCTCCGCGGAGGCCTGCAGGCTGCCCAAGTTCGGAAATTCGTCGCGACCCGGGGGCGTGCCCGCGCCGGTGTAGGCCATCACCACGACCTTGTCGGCCGGCAGGGACTGCGCGGCCAGCGGCGTCATCGCCACCAGACCGGCCTCGGTCTGCACGTCGCCGGGCCGCAATTTCGGGTCCGGGCCGAAATAATAAAGCTTGCCCGCCTGAGACAGGCCGCCGGGGCCGTACACGTCTTTGAAGCTCTGCGGCTTCAGCGGGCCGCCGTTCGCGTCGGCCAGCGCGAAGTCGCTGCGCGACAGCACGCCGTCAAGGGCGAGCGCGTTCGCGTTGTCGCTCAGCGCCGCCGCGGAGCCGTCGCGCACGGCCTGGGCCACGTCCACGCCGCCGACCACCTCGTAGGTCTTGCCGGACTGCGTGCCGCCCGCGCCGTCGCGTACGTACACCCGGCCTCCGGTGGTGATGAAGTCGTGGTCGGCGTTCCAGACCGTGTATTCGTCGGCGGACAGCCAGCGGCCGACGCTCCAGGTCCGCTGGCCGTTCGGTCCGACCTCCACCAGCGCGTACACCGGCTGGAGGTCCGTGGTCTTGGTCAGCCAGCGCGACTTCATGTCGACCAACTGCTGCAGCGCCTGCGCGTCGCGGTCGATCTCCTGCGGCGGGCGGCCGGACCAGGTCGCGCCGCGCAGGCGCTCGCGCTCCAGCATGATCAACGCGTTGAGCGCGGCCATGCCGCGGCCGTATTTCGCCGTCTGGGCCGCGCGCGAGTCGTCGCCGATCACCTCGGCGCGCACGTCGTAGAGTCCGTCGAGAAGGCGCACGAGGCCGGGGCTGTGCTCGAACGCCGGCGACTCCAGCGCCGCCTCCAGCTCCGCGTCGAAGGCGGCCTGCGCTTTCAGATAGGCGTCGAGGCGGTCGTCGGTCAGCAGGAACTTCGTCGCGTTGTCGCCGTTGGCCGACAGATAGTCGGCCAGCAGGGCGTCCTTCGCGTCGTCGACGCCTTTCTGCAGATTTTCCAGGCGAATAAATTCGGCCGCGACGGCGGGAGGCGGATTGTCCGCGCCCCAGAACGCGGTATCGAGCTGGCCCATCAGCGCGCGGCGTTGAGAGAGCGCCAGCGCGCCGTCGCGCGCCGAGTCCTCGGCCTGCGCGTGGAAGAAGGTCAGCAGTTCGGCCCCGGAGCCGGAACTGGGGTTCAAGCCGCCGAGCGAGGCGATCACCGCGTCCACGTCCTCGCGCACCGCCTGGCGCTTGCCCTCCTCGTCGTTGCGCGTGAGCAGATCGAGGCGCTGGGCGTCCGTGTAGTCGTTGCCGCGCACGCCGTCGGCGTTCGTCCGCGCGATTCGATAGAGCCGGGCGTCGGCGTCGAGCCGCGCGACAAGCCCCGGCTGGACGGCGGGCGAGAGCTTGGCCAACTCCGCGTCCTGAGCGGCCGCAAACGCCGGGTCGGCCATGCGCTCGGTCCAAAAATCAGCCAGCGCGCCGGTCGCGTCGGGCCGCAGGGACGGCGGCGGCACGGGCGCGACCGTGGCCTGCAACGGGTGCAGTGTCCCAGCCGAGCCCTCTCCGAGCGCCTGCAATTCGGTCACCAGGTCGATGAACGCCGATTTCGTGGCGACCATCGTGCCGCCGAAGTCGGACCAAGCCTGGGCCAGTCTCTGCTGGGACGCGGCCAGCGCGGCCGCACCCCCGGGCTGGTCGATGAGTGCCGTGCGCGCGCGCAGATCGGCCTCGTCGGCCTGGATCTGCGCGCCGCGCGCCTGCAGTTCTCGTTCGCCGTCCTGGACCTTGGTCATCAGCAGGTTGAGCTGGAGGGACAACTGCTGCATGCGCCCGTCGGACTCCAGTTGCTTGCGCAGGACGTCGGACATGATGCTCTCAAGGCCCTTTTGGATGTCGCGCGGATCGGGGGCCTCCAGGAAAACGCCGCTGATGCTCTGGCCCTGGAACAGGCCGCTGGCAAGCACCGGCGTGAAGCCCTTGTAGCTCATGCGCTCGGCGATGGTGTTGGCCCGGATCTGCTGCATCAGGCCGTCCTCGGTGCCAAAGTTCGCGGGCAGGCCGCCGTCGGAGAACAAGGTCTGTTGGATGATACCGACCTCGCGCTGTTGAATATCGGAGATCAGTCCCGCGGCCAAATCGGCCGGGCTCGCCGCCGCGGTCGCGTCCTGCGGCACGAGCGCGGCCAGCCCGGCCGCGGCCGACGGCGACAGACCCAGCAGGGCCGCGATCCGCTCGGATTCGCCGGCCACGCGCGCGGCCGCGCTGGCGCGCAGCGCATCCAGCTCCGCGGGTCGGGCCGGGTCGCCGGGCCGCGGCGCCGCCGGCGCAATCGGCGGGAAGCCGCGCGCGCGCAACTGCGCCTCGGCCCAGCGCTCCAGGCGCACATCGGTCTGAAACCGCGCTTCCAGCACCCCGGCGTTCACCCGCGCTCCGGCCAGTTCGGTCTGATAGATGCGCGCCGCCTTCTGGTCGCGCAGGCGTGAGAGGGCAAGCAGGACGCTCGGCGGAGTGCTGGGATCGCGCAGACGCACCTCGATCCAGCCCTCGACGAAGTTCTTGTTGATCGGCAGTTCGCCCATCGTCTGCTTGGCGTAGTCGTAACGCATGTACGCCGACGAGTTGCCCTGGGCCACGACGGGAGAAGGGATGTCGGGCGGCGCGGTCGGAGAAGCCGGCGCCAACGCCTGCTCGGAGCGGGCCAGCTCGGCCTGCAGTTGAGCCCAGTTCGTCGGCGGCGTCGGCGCGTTCGCGGCCGATGCGGCGGGCGCGGCGGGCGCTCCCGAGCCGTCGCCCAGGGCGTAGAGGCCGGCTTGTTCCTTGAGGATGTCGCCTTGGAGCTCGGCGGCGGTCACCGCCGCCGACGGGTCGGTCGAGCCGGCCAGCGCCGCGAGTTGGGCCTGATCGTCGGCCAGCCGCTGATGCAGGCGCGAGCGCTGGTCGGCGACCTGCGCGGGCAGGGCCGCCAGAGCGCGCTCCGCCGTCAAGGTGTTGATGCGCGCCGCGGCGGCCTTGTCCGGGTCGTAGATCGGGCCGTCGCCGAAGGCGCCGATGAGGCGCGTAAACGCCCGCACCACGATCGACACCGGCTCCAGTTGAAGCACCTGGACCTTCAGGTTTTTGTCGACCATCTGCTCGACGGCGCGCGCGACGGCCACGCGCGCGTCCAGCACGCGCGTCTGCGTGACGACGGGGTTCTGAGACTCGACCAAGGTCTTGAGCGCCGCCAGCGCCTGCGCCGGGTCCATGTCGATTTCCAGCGGCGCGCCGGCGGCGCGTCCCAGTAGAAAATTCAGCTGGGCGCGGGCCGAGTTCTCCGAGGAGAGCGCCAAGCCGCGCTTGACGCGCGCGTCATCGAGCTTCTGAGTCGCGTTCGCGCCGCCCGACGCGGCCGCCGCGGCCAGCGCCGGCAGGACGCGCGAATCGTAGAGGCCGACGGCGTTCTGCGCCGTGCGGTAGGCGACGACCTCTTGATAGAACTGCACGGCCAGACCGGTCTTGAGGCTGGCCTGAAGGTCCTCGTAATACGCTTTCTGTTGGTCGTGCTGGCGGACCTGCAGTTCGCGCAGTTCCTCGGGCTGGAACTGGAAACCGAACACCGGCGTCACCGGAATGCCGGTGATCGCGATCTGCGGAATCCAGCCCAACCCCGAGTCCGTGAGGCCGACGCCGACGTTGAGGTCGAGCCACGCCTTCTGGAGCCGGTGCTCCTGCGAACGCGCCATCTCCTCGGCCGCCTGCGCGCGGTCGGCGAGCGCGCCCAGGTTCTTGGAGTCGGCGACGGCCAGCGCGTACGCATCGTTGAACGAGGCGATGCGGGCGGGCCCCGACGGCAGGCTGGGCCGGCCCATCGAGGCCGGATCCTCGATGGCCGCCGCGGCGGCCGCGACGGAGGCGTTGGCGCTGGCGTCGAGCGCGGTCTGCGCATACCAGCGCCATGCGTCGAAGGCGCGACGCAGGTCGTCGGGGCCGATCTGGCCGTTGCGGTAGGCGCGGATGGCGTCGCCCAGGCGCGCGGCCGCGGCCGGCCCCTGCGGCGCCGACGCATCGGACGCCGCCTGCCAGGCGCGCGCGCGGTCGAGATCGGCCTGGCGCTGGACGTCGCGGTCGGCGTAGAGCTGGTCGATCTCCAAGTTGGTCGCCTGGCTTTCGAGCACGTAGGAGTGATCGGCCGCTTTCGAGGAGGGGTCGTAGATCGGCAAGCGCATCGACACGCCCATGGTCAGCACCTGGTTGTTCATCATGTCCTGATACTGGACGCCGAAGCCGGCCGACAGCCGGTCGACCCACGGCAACCAGTTCATCACGTTGAACGGCACGGCGCCGACATCCTTGCGCAGCGCGGCGGGGTCGAGCGTGCCGAGGATCTTCGTCAGGCGGTCCGGCGCGGAGACGAGCGTGCGAATGTTGCCCATCAACTGCTGGAGGTCCGCCGCGTTGAGCTGGGCGAACGGCGAGGGTGCGGCCGGATCGCGGCCGGCCAGCGCGTTGTAGCGCGCGAGCGCCTGGTTGTAGCGGTCCAGCGCTTCGGACAAGCGCACGCGCGCGTCGGCGCGCACGGCGTCGTTGGGAGCGTTGCGCACCTCGTAATCGGCCAAGCGCAGGTCCCACTGAGCTTCGGCCAGGGACGCCACGTCCTCCTGCCACTGCTTGGTCAGAGAGACAAGCCGGTCCTGAAGCTCGAGACCTTCCTTGGCCAGAGAGTAGGTCTTGTCGTCGATCAGCTTCTTCTGCGTCTTGGTCAGGGTCATCTCCGTATACGTGCCCACGGTCGGTCCGCCGCCGACGGCCAAGTCGGCGGTGGTGTTGTCGACGGCGCGCGAGACGAAGCCGACCATGCCTTGCGTGCGCGTGTTGTCCATAAACGCGCCGGCCTTGCGAAGTTGATCGATGTCGCTGGTCAGGCCGCCCATGTCCTGAGTGATCAGCTTGCGCGCGACGTCGGTCGCGTAGACCTGGCTCAGCGCCTGCACGGTCGGCGAGGCGCCCTTCGCGTCGGGGCCGAAGAAGTCCGTCATGCCCTTGTCGAACGCCGCCAAGGTCCGGCCGCCTTGGAGCTCTTTGTGCGCATGGTCGGCCACCGCCTGCCACAGCTGAGCGAGCGTGAAAGACGTGTCCATCGTCAGCGATAGACGGTTGCCCATGCCGATGTACTGGGAGCCGTAGCCGAGGTCGACCGAGGAGTTATCGCTGAGCTTCTTGGACAGCTGGGCGTAGTAGGTTTTCGCGCCGCCGATGATCTCCCCCTGGCCGCTCAGCGTGATGCCCTTGTCCGGCAAGGTGAACGAAATCTGGTCGCCATAAGTGTTGGCCACCTGCCCGGCTTCGGCGTTGAGGCTGTTGTTGATCTGCAGCCAGGTCTTGCCCTGGTCGTTCTTGATCGAGATGCCCTTGACGATCGTGGTGCCCAGCGACTGCTGCTGAATGTCGTCGGTGCCGCGCGTGTTGGCGTAATACATGCTGACGGTGAAGGAGTCGCCGGTGTCGTGGCCGAGGAGTCGGTTGACGTCGAACGTGGGGCCCACCTGCGTGCGCGAGTAGTATTTGTTGTCGCCGTTGGCCGTAATCGCGAAGTTCTGGTTCAAGCTGGGGTCGTAGCCGGTAAAGTTCAGATTCGCGGTCTCCAGGAACGTGCGCGGATCTTTTATGAACAAAGCCTGCTGGGAGGCGTCAAGGCTCATCACGTCGTTCATCTTGAACGAAGTCTTCAGGTTGCCGCCGTAGAAGTAGGGGTTGCTGCCCGGCTGATTGGCGAGGTCTCCGTAGCCGGCCAAGCCCACGTAGAGCTTGTTGTTGAGCAGCATCACCGCGTAGTCGTCGAAGATCATCAGGCGCGACGGGCTCAGCGTCGAGCCGATGGTGTTCGTAGTCGGGATGTCGAAGCCGAAGCGGTGCAGGTCGACGTTCAGGTAGTTGACCCAGTTCTGGCCCTGCAAAGACTCGACCTGGACCTCGACGCCCTTGTCGCCGTAGGGCGCGTTCTGGCCGCCGGAGCTGGGGGGGCTGGTGAACTGGTAGCTGTTGACGCTGATGTTGTTGCCCCAGACGTGCGCGACGTTGCCGAGCGTCGCCCAGGTGCCGGTCTGCAGGCCATTGGGCACCGAGAAGTTCGACTGGTAGACCAGGTAGAAGCCGTCGGCGTTGTCGCCGAACTGCATGATGCTGGCGCCGGGGATGAAGTTCGAGATGCCCGCGGGGTCGGAGAGAAGGCTGCTCTTGAGCGAGGACAAATCCTGGTTGGCGATGTTCTGCGAATTCTGCGTGACCATGCCCAGCATCGCGTCGAGGAAGGACGAGAAGTCCGACTTCTTGATCACGATCGCCTGCGTCGAGTCGCCGCCGCCGCTCATGGCCCAGGCGCCCCCGCCCTGGCCCAGGCGCAGGGCCTCGATGCGGCGCACGAGGTCCGGCGGCAAAGAGCCCTGGACGGCGGGGTCGGTCAGCATCTGCGTGAGCTTCTGCTGGTCGCTGTCGACGCCGGTCAGGTCGGCCTGCACGATTTGCTGGGAGCGCGACAGATCGTTTTCAAGCTGGTGCCAGTTGATGTTGGCGTCGAGGACGGCCTTGGTCTGGTCCTGGAGCTGGGACACGTCGTCGGCGACGTTGCGCAGGGCGCTATGCTGGGCCGGGTCGAGCTGAGACATCCAGGACAAAACCTTCGCCTGCGTGGTCTGCAGGCCGCTCAACGTCGTCGCCAGCGCCTGGGACATGGTGTTGATCTCGGTCAGTTCGTTCTGGTTGACCGACGAGCCGTTGGAATAGATCGTGCCCAGCGAGTTGTAGTACGTCTGCACCGAGTTCAATGTACCGAACGCCTGCTGGTCCCAGCCGGTCTTCATTCCGTAGAACGCGCCGGCCTGCTGGAGGAAGCCGTTGAGCTGGTTGTAGACCGCGACCTTGCGCGCGTAGACGGCGGCCGGCGTCGCGTTCGTGCCGTTGGAGTTCACGTAGGCGTCGTCGATCTGCGTGTCGGCGATCGCGGCCCCCAGCGACTGCGAGGCCGTGTTCAGGAAGGCGACCGCCTGAGGAACCTGACTGCTCAGCGCCGACTGCGCGGACGCGACGACGGAGTTGGCGTAGAGATAGCGCGCGACCGCGTAGGCGGCCGGCGCTCCGGCGGGCTGGGCGATGCTGGACGGAACCAGGCGCTGGGCCGCGTTGAGCGCCAACATCGATATCTGCTGGTCGGTCGAGATCGTCGGCGAGGGCTGCTTGCCGACTGGAACCGCGCCGCTGCCGCCCGCGCCCACGCTGATCGACGTCGAGCCCGCGGCGGCCTGGGCGGCCTTGGCGATGGTCTGCAGTTCGGTGCCCAGGTTCGGGATAAGGCTTGCGTTGACGATCGCGTTGACCTTCGCGATGCTGCCTGCGTCGGTGCCCACGCCGGTGGGCAGCATGTAGGCCTGAAGATTGTATTTCCCGTTCGACAAGGTCTGGATTTGGGTCAGGATCTGATTGATCTGGGTATCCTCGGTGTTGATCTGCGTCGCGCGCTGGGCCTCCTCGGCGTTGTACTGCGTGATCTTCATCGGCAGGCTGTAGGGCTGGACCTCGCCGTACAACGTCTCGGTGCGCGTGCAGCCGGACGCGCACTGGCGGTCCTTCATGTCCTGGAGGTACTGCGTGATGCCTTCGTGTTGACCGGCGGAATCCGTGTAGCCGGTCATGTAGTTCTGCAAGGTCTGGCGGAACGAGGCGATGTCGGCGTGCGCGGCCGCGGTGTTCCCGGTCGGCGCGCCCTGCGTGACGACGGCCCACGGGATCGTGTTGTTGTAGAGGCTGTTGGTCTGGGTCAGCAGGTTCTGCTCGGCGGTGAACAGCGTATAGTAAGACCCGTTGCTGTTGGCCGCGTAGGAGGCGATGCTGCTCTGCTGGTAGGGGATCAAGCTGCCGGTGATCATCTGCTGGGCGTTGCGCAGGGTCGGGAGGATGGTGTTCTGAAGGAGCGCGGTCTTGCGGTCGATCAGCGCCTGGCCGCCGCCTTGGCCGGTGTTGACGAAGTTCACGTCGGCCGAGATGTCGCTCAGGATCGACTGGTCCATGCTGACTAGGCCCTGTAGAGACTGCTGGACCTTGGGCAAGGTCGTCGTCATCGCGGTCTGGATGGCGGTGACCGTCGCTTGGTCTTCCGACCATTGGATGACCGCGCGCGCGGCCAGAGGGACGTTCTGCGCCGCCGTGATCAGCGCCATCTTGGCCTGGAAGGTGGCCACCGAGCCGTCGTTGGGGAACTGCACGGCTTGGAGCTGCGCGCCGTAGTTCTTGATCGCGGTCTGCAGCTGGGTCAAAGACATCCCCGACAGCATGGGGATGCTGGAGCCGGCGGCCTTGTTGATCTGCGTGGCCGTCGCGTCCAACTGGGCCAGGAGCTGCTGGGCCGCCGTCTGCTTGGCGCCCAGGTCCGTCTGGGTCTGCGCCAACCAGCGCGGCAGCGACTGGGGCAGGACGTCGCCGAAGACGTTCGTGGTCGTCGCCGCGTTGTTGGGATCCATCATCGCGTTGACCTGGTTCAAAAACGACTGCTTCGACGCCAGTTCCTTCTGCCAGCCCGCCTGGCGCTCGGAGAGGATCTGCAGGACCTGGGCCTTGGTCGGATTGCTCACGGTCGGGTTCGGCTGACCGGGCGCGGAGCCCGGCACCGCGATGACCAGCGCGCCGGCGAATTCCACCGGCACGGCCGGAATCTTCGCCAGGCCCGCCTGAGCCTGGCTCAGCGCGGTGTTGACCTCGGTCAGATCCGCCTGGAAGCCGGACAGCGAGAATGCCGACGGATCGTTGGGGTTGCCGGTGGTCGCCCACTGCGCGGCCTGGGGCAGGAGGGCCAGGCGGCGCGCGTATTCGGCGGCGGCGGTCGCGCTTTGGCCCTTGTCTTGCGCGTTGACCTCGGAGAGGAAGCCGCTGATCGTCTGCTGGAACTGGCCGATGTTCTGCGTCGCGGTACCGGCCTCGGTCTGCAGGCCCGCGAGGCTTTTCTGCGACGCCTGGTCCAGCGCGACCGCCTGCTGGGCCTGCTGCTGCCATTGCGTCTGCTGGGCCGAGGTCGCGTTGTTGGCGGCCAGGTTCTGCTGGTTCTGCGCGGCCGACGCATTGATCGCGTTGGTTTTCTGCTGGAGCAGGCCCTGCATCTTGGCGATCGCCGCCTCCGCCGCGGAAATCTCGTTGAGGGAGAGCGCCAGGTCGACGACGCTGTCGAGCTTGGCGAAATCGGTGTGGAACTGCATCATGCCCTGGCCGTTGCGACGGTCGGCCAGCGCGTGGTTGCGTATCCGGTTGGACGCGGCAAGCAGTGCCTCGGTCGCGTCGCGCTGGGTCAGCTCGGCCTTCACCTGCTCGCGCTCTTTGTAAATGCGATCGACCATGCCTTGGATCGCGGTCTCCTTAGTCTTGCTGAGCCGCGGGGTCACGGTCGGCCCCGCGACCCCGCCCGAGCCTCCATGGAGCAGTCCGTCGATGCGCGCGGCCAGCGCCTTATACGACGCCTCGCGCGCCGCCAGTTCGTCCGGCGTGCCGTCCTTATCCGTCGGCGGCGGAGGCAGGAGCGGTCCGTAACGGTCGCTCAGGGCCTTCAGACGCCGGAGGTCGGACAGGTCGGCCGCGGTCGGATTGGTGATGTCGCGCTTCTCGGCCAGCTTGGCCTGGACGTAGGACTCGTCGCGCTTGGCCGCCAGTTCACGCAGGAGCGCTGCGTACTGCGCGCGCTCCACCGCCGTGATCGGCCGGCTTTGAGACTTCAGCGCGGCTTCCTGCGCCGCGACGTCGCCGAGCTTGGCGCGCAATTGCGTCATGCGCGCCTCCACCGCCGAGGTCTCCGCCGAAAGCCCGCCCGCTCCCGCCGCCAGCGCGCGGATGCGCGTCAGCGCGTCGGCCGGGGGCCCTTTCCAAAGATCGGCGTCGAAGGGCAGCTTCGAGTTCGGCCGCGCTTCGGCCGCGCTCACCAGCGCCTGAGCCGGGGCGCGCGTCTCTCCCACATGCGCGGCGTCCTCGAAGCCCAGGCCGCTCTTGACGGTCAGCGCCGCGCCCATGACCGCGTCGGAGATGTGCAGGCCGCTGACTTCCTGCAGCTTGAAGAGCAAGGTGCTGCCCCAGGTGATCGCGCCGCCGAACGGGATCACGCTCTGGCCCTTGGGCCGCTCCACGGCGGAGCCGACGGCCTCGAACAGGTGGAACTGCCCGCCGGTGGCGGCGTGGTAGGCGGGGTTGATCGAGGCGTCGATCTGGCCGGCGTAGGTCATGATGCCGGCGATCTCCGCGCCGACGGTCGAAAGGCCCACGAAGGACTTGAGGTTGGCGCTCCAGAAGGCGCGCGAGAACGCCGTGCCGGCGATCACGCGCAGCCATTCCTGGGCGGTCAGGTCGGTCAGCGGGTGGCGGTCGCGGATCTTGGCGATGGCGTCGCGCGCGCTGGACGGGAAGGTCAGCAAGGTCGACAGGATCATGGTGTTGAGCAGAGGCCCCACCACCAGGTCCCGCGCCAGCCCCCCCGCCGCGGCCGCCACGACCGGCGCCAGAAGGTGGCCGACCAGCGGCGTGGCGCCGACGACGACGGGCAGGCCGTTGAGGCCCCAGACCAGCGCCGGACCGAGCAACGGGATGGAAGTCAGCGCAAAGGACAGCGGCAGAACCGGCGCGAACGCGCCGAGCAAGCCCATGGCGACGGCGCTCAGCACCGCGAGCGTCAGGCGGCGCGCCAGGAAGGTCGCCAGCGGCCGCGCCAGCGGCGTCAAAAACCAGCGCTCGACTTCGCGAAACCAGGAGCGCGCGCGCAGGCGGCCCAGCGCGCCGGGTCCGCGCAGGCGCTCGCGGCGCAAAGACGCCTCCAGCCACTTGCGCGCCAGGTCCGGCTCTTTCGACAACCCGAGAAAATCCTCGCCGGAGTGGAAGAACTCGAAGGAGATCGCCTGGCGGAAATAGCCGAACACGAACGTGTCGAACAGATGATACGGGAAGCGCACCGCCACGCCGAGAAAGAGCTTGTGGACTTCCAGCAGGCGCGCACCGACGCCGCGCCAGCCCGGCGCGTAGGACCGGTTCGTCAACTCTCGGAAACTCGCGAAGCCGTTGTACTTATGCGAGTCCAGGCGCTTGAAGTGATCGCGGTTGACCGCCTGAAGGCGGTCGTAGACGGACAGCCAGTTTTCGCGCGGGCTGCTCTCGTCGATGCCGAAGCCGCGCGCCAGTTCCAGCACCTCGCGGCGGGGCAGACCAAACTGTCCCGAGATCTGGTCGATCACGCGCGCCGCGTCCGCGTCGCGCGGCAGGCGGCCCAGCCCCGGCTCGCGCGTCAGGCCGCGCACGGTGCGGAAGCCGAGGAAGTCCTCGCTCAGATACTTAGGCGTGGCCGCTTTTTCGGCGCTCGGCGCGGGCGGAACGCGGGCGGCGGGTCCGGACGCCGGGCGCGCGGCCGACGCGGGCCGCAGTTGCGCCTCAGCAGGCGCGGGCCGCGCGGAGGACGCCGCGACGGGGTCCGCGACGTCGCCGTCCTCTCGCGGCGCGGCCTCGCCGGTCAGGCGCCGGAAGGAGGCGTCGGCCTCGGACTTCGCCGCGGCGGGAGACGACGCCTCGGACGCGCCCGCGGCGGACGCGTCAGGGTTCAACGCGGCGGAGCGTCCCGTCGCGGCGCGCAGCCAGGCGCCGGCGCGAGCGACCGGCCCCTCGTCGGCGGGTGCGGCGAACGCCGCGGCGGGCGCGGCCGCCAGGGCGGGCGCCGGCGCGGGCAGAAGGCTTGGCGCCGCGACGGCGGCGGACGGGCGATCGTGGCCGCCGAGCGCCGCCGAGGCGGGCGCCGACGCGGGCGCGGACAGCGCCAGCGAAAGCGCGCCCAGCGACGCGGCCGACAGCGCCGGAGCCAGCGACGCGGCCGACGGCGGCAGGGCGGCAACGGCGGGGCGCGCGGCGGGCGCCGCGTCGGCGGGCCGGTCCATGTCGATTTCCGCCGCGACGGCCGCGGCTCCCGGACCAAACGACGTCATGAGGACGGCGGCCGAGACGACGGCCGCCGCCGCACGCGTCAACCACCCTCGCTTCGGGCGCGGGTTCATTACTGGAAGCATAGCTCCAGTACGGCAATAAGTCACGCCCTCAAAAGCCTGAAAAAGACAGGGAAAATGACCACCCGGGGACCTGGGACTAAGGGCCCTCAGTGCCAGGCTTCAATTCATTGAGGAAAGTCGGGAATCTTCCAGGGCGCGGATGGTCTGGCTGATGGCGCTGGGCGTGCGTTGGAACAAACGCGCCAGTTCGGTGACACCCATGCGCGTCTCGCGCCAGACCCGGTGGACGGCCTCGCGGCGCACGGAGGACACCTCGCGCCACTGGACGCGACCGAGTATTTTCTCCTCGCTGACGCCCCGACGGGCGGCGACTTCGGCGATGATGCGGCGCGCCGCCTCGATGGGAACAGGGCGCGGCGCCGGAGTGGCGCGCCAGGCGCCGACCCGGTCCAGGAACTCCGACCCGCCGATGGCCACGCCGCCGACGATGGGCAGGCCGTCGCCCGCCGACGCCGGACGTTCGCGCAGATATTGCAGGTAACGCACCGACTGCTTCAACCGAACGCCGCCGAAATCCCTCAGGACGGCACCCGAGTCCACGAGCGGATCCTTGTGCTGGGCCTCGACGTAGGCGGCGCACGACGACCACTGGTAGCGCCACGGTTTGTCTAAAAGGCCCTCGCGCGCGCATTCGAGATGGACCCACCGCGTCATCTCCGCCAGGTGCGTGTCCTTGTCGACGACCCAGGCCTTGTAGCGGCCCTGGAACACGTGCCCGACGGTGCCGTGCGCGGCGTTGAAGGACTTCGTGTATTGGGTGTTGAGGCCCTGCATGGCGGCCGAAAGGTTCGGCCGGACGGTCTCAAGGAGAAGGCTCGCCGAGCGTCCGAGAAGGCTGTAAGCGTAGACCTTGAGAGCGAAGCGCTCTTTATACGCCTTCAACTGCGCCAAGAACAAACGGCGGTCCTGATTCGACACGAACAAGTCCTGGCGGTTGTTGCCCTGCAGCGCGACCAAGTAGCAGGCTCCGGCAAATTGAATTCTTTTTGGTCTTCCCATTTCCTGATTCTACAAAATAAACTCCAGCAGTGCCAGGCTTTTAATGATTTCGATGTCGAAGAAATCTTTTGAGGGACGGAATTGGGTGCCCGCGCGCGTTCCTCCCGATCTCAATTCAACGGCCTTGAAGCAGTTGGTATCCGCAGCGCCAGGGGCCGTCCGCGTTTCGGAACTCCGGGTCCCCGCCCCGGCAGACGTCCCATTCCTCGCAGCCGGCGCATAGACCGGCGCGCCAAGCGCCGTTGGACTCCCGTCCCAGGAGCTGGGCTTTGGGCCCATCGGCGGACGCCGTCAGCCGATAGGATGCGACGGGCTCGAGCACGCGCCCGAACTGGTCGACGTCCACGGTGACGCCCCGGGTCTCGTAGGCACGCCGTCCGTCCGGGCGAAGGTTGATGGCCTGCTCGAGCTTGCGGCCCCACCAGAGCTGGGTCACAAAAGAGGTGGGCGGCGATTCATCACCCAGCAACCTGCGGTCGGCAAGCCAGTGGAAGAACGCGAGATAGTCCTCGCGGAGGGGCCGCAGAGCGTCGAAGGTCTCGGGCCGCCATGGCCCCAAGTCGTAGATCCGCCAGCCCTTGAGCCGGCGCTCCGCCAAGATGCGGGCGAGCGGGGGCAGCCAGTCCATCGCGCCCCGGCGCAGGACCGTGTTCACGTAGCAAGCGACGGGCCCGCCCGGCGCAAGGCGATCGAGAAGCCGCAGAACGCTGTCATAGGATTGGCCGTCGTTGCGTACCTGCCGATGCTCCTCAGGAGTGCCGTCGATCGACAGCCAGAGCTGCATGCTCTCGAACCGGGCAAAGCGCTCTTACCACGCCTCGGGCTGCCGGGCCAGCTTCAGTCCGTTGCTCGCCACGACGAGCCGGCGGCAGCCCAGGTCCTTGATTCCGTCCAACAAAGGCTCCAACCCGGGGTAGAGGAAAGGCTCGCCGCCGGTGAGGATGACGGTGAAGGCCGGGCTGGCCATCAGCGGGGCGAACCGCCGCAGGGCGGCGAGAAACACCCCATGCCCGGCGAACGGCCGGCGTTGCTGCGTCGGCGACGCGCAGTGGAGACAGGCGAGCTCGCACTCGTGCGTCAGACGGACCCTGACCGCGGCGATGTCGGCGACGACGCGCTCGTCCTGTGTCGTCAGCAGGGCGTGCCGGGGGTGCCGCCGCAGCCCGGCTCTCCAGGATCCCCGCCGCAGTCGCCGACGATCTCTCCGGATTTTCTCGAAGCGTTCTTCGCAGTCTTCGTCGCAACCTGACGGCGGAGAAGCTCGTCGAGCTTGCCGTCGAGCTCGGCCAATTTCGTATCCGCGGCGTTCGAAGACTGCTCGGCGGAAAGATTCTTCGGCATCTCCGCAAGTTCGAGAGGCTTGGAGGCGACGGCGCTCTTCGCAAGTTCGGAAGGCCTGGCGGCGACGGCGCTCTTCGCAAGTTCGGGGAGATTGGCGGCGACGGCGCACGCGTCCTTGTCCGGCTTCGATGGATGAGCCTGCGTGTCGGTCGCCGCGTCGGCGGAGCGGCCGCCCGACAACAGCATGGAGACGGCAAACCCCAGATTGCACAGAATCACTTTACGCCCGAAATTCTTAGCCATGATTGATCCTCTCTCGGAGCTGGGCGATCATCCGCGACTCTCGCCTCCCCTTCATTGAGGATACTCGCTCGCGCCCCGTGCCGCATGAAGCCAAAGGCCTAAGCCGGCCAGGCCTTGGGCCCACGGGCCCCGTACCAGGGCCGCAACGTGCCGCAAGGCTTCCTGCGCAAGCGGGGCTCCCCGTTATTTACATCGCGCCAGACGCTCGCGCAGGGCTTGAAGCGCCGCGGTTTCGCCGATCAGCACCAGCCGATCTCCCGCGCGCACCAGGCGCTGCGGCGGCGGATTGATCTCGTAATTGTCCGCGCCCGCGGCCACGACCGCGACCAACAGCGGGCCTGCGCCCGTGCCGCGCAGTTCATCGACGGAGCGGCCGAGCGCGGGCGAGCCGTCGCCGACGACGATCTCATCGAAGCGCACGTGCACGCTGCGCTCGCGCAGCATCGCGTCGAGAAATCCCACGGTCGCCGGCCGAATCATCTCCGAGGCCAGGCGCATCCCGCCGATGAACTCCGGGTCGACCACGCCGTCGGCGCCGCTGCGCAGGAGCTTGTCGCGCACGCCGATGGTCTTCTGGCAGGCCAGCACGCGCGCCTTCGCATTGAGACCCTTGGCGCTCAGGACCACGAACGCGTTGTCCTGATCGGTGGCCAGCACCGCGAACACGCCGCAGGCGCGCTCGATGCCGGCCCGGAGCAGGACCTCGTCCTCGGAGCCGTCGCCCACCAGCCGCGGCACGTCCGCGCCCAGCCGCGCCACCAGCCGGTCAATGGCCAGCGCGTCACGGTCGACGACGACGAACGGCCTGCCGGTCTTGAGCAGTTCCGCGCAGATGACGCCGCCCGTGTGACCCGCGCCGCACACGATGAAGTGGCTTTCCAGCCGAGCAATGTCTTTGTCCATACGCCTCCTGCGCAGCGCCTTGGTGAGCTCTCCCTCGACGACGATGGCCGTGATCGTCGAGAACGCGTAGGCGACCACGCCGATGCCGCCCAGAATCAACAGCATCGTGAAGGCCCGCCCGGCCGTCGACAGCGGATGCGTCTCCCCGTAGCCCACGGTGGCCAGCGTGATCACCGTCATGTACAGCCCGTCGAACAGGCTCCAGCCTTCGATGAGCCGGTAGCCGAGCGTGCCCGCAATCAGGCACGCGATCAGCAAGGACGCGACTCCCAGCAGGCGCCGCCGCACGTCGCGAAGCTGGTCCATGGGCGTCGATTCTACGAAAATTCGACCTCGGCCTTGCGAAGGGAAAGCACTCGGCCATCCGGATGATCAATGAAATCAACCACTTTGTGGTTGATTTCTGACCATGTATGGGGGTATGATATGAGCATGTATTCCCGCCACCTCATGCCGGCGCTGCTGGACGCGCTCTCAGACAGTCCTGTCGTCTTCCTGAACGGAGCCAGGCAGACCGGCAAGAGCACGTTAGTTCAGGAACTCGCCGCCGGCCGACATCCGGCCCGCTACATGACCCTGGACGACGCCGGCGCCCTGGGCGCCGCCAAGAACGATCCGAAAGGCTTCCTGCAGGGTTTCGACGGCCCAATCATTCTTGACGAGGCGCAAAGAGCCCCGGAGTTGTTCCTCGCGCTCAAAGCGGAAGTGGATCGCGACCGCCGACCGGGGCGCTTTCTGCTGACTGGCTCGGCGAACGTCCTCTTCTTGCCGCGCTTGTCCGATGCCCTGGCCGGGCGCATGGAGATTCTCACGCTTTGGCCTCTATCCCAAGGCGAGATAGAAGGAAAAAAAGAAGGATTCGTCGACGCCTTGTTTCAAGCCAATACCCGCTTTCCGGAGATCAAGCCCTCGTCGCGCGAAGACCTCTGGCAGAGAGTGGCGCTTGGCGGCTATCCGGAGCCCTTGACTCGCGCGCGCCTCGAGCGCCGGCAAGCCTGGGCGAAGGGCTACGTCACCGCCATTTTGGAGCGAGACGTACGGGACCTCTCCAATATCGAGGGCCTGACCCAATTGCCGCGGCTGCTCAATTTCTTGGCGGCGCGCATGGCCTCTCTCATGAATTTCGCGGAGATTTCCCGTTCAATGGGAATGCCGCAATCCACCTTGAAGCGCTATCTCGCTTTGCTGGAAGCCACTTTCCTGGTACGGCGTTTGCCGCCATGGAGCGGAAATCTGGGCAAACGATTGGTCAAGATGCCGAAACTGTTTCTCAATGATACCGGCCTTGGCGCCAACCTGCTTGGAATCGACGCCGCCCGCCTTTGCGAGGACGGGAATCTCACCGGCCCGTTTCTGGAATGCTTTGTCGTAGCCGAGATCGCGAAGCAAATCGGCTGGAGCGCCGCCGCGCCCCGGATGTATCATATGCGCACGGAAACAGGTCGTGAAGTGGACCTCGTCCTTGAAGACGCGCAAGGGCGTTGCGTCGGCATCGAGGTCAAATCCGCCGCCACGGTCGGCGCCGCAGAATTCAAGGGGCTCAAAGCCTTCGAGGAAGCCTTGGGCAAGCGCTTCCTGCGCGGAGTCGTCCTTTACACCGGGCGGGAGACGGTCCCGTTCGCCAACAATCTCCACGCCCTGCCGATCGATGCCTTATGGCAGTTGCGCTAACCGCGTTGCAAAACAGATTTCTGAGCCATCTCCGGGCTCACGATGCTACGCAAATGGATATTCTCGCCAGTGATCATGGGCAATAGGATATCCCCGCTCTGGATCTGACCGAACTCTTCAAAGATCGTCCATGGCGAATTTCCCGCCGTTGTTGTCGTCGGCAAGGATGCGGAACCGGCGGCAGGGGATACGGCGCGCCGCTACTTCAAGCCCTCGACGCCGGGGAACTGGCCGTTGGTCGTGGGACGGCCGTCGTTGAGAACCGAGGAGGAGCGCAGCTGGCCTTCCTCGACCTGGGCCTGCTGAATGTCGAGCGCCTTCTTGACGGCGGCGGCGTAGTCGGCGGCCAGGGCCGCGCCCTCGTCGCCGCCCTGGGCGGCGCGCAGGCGGACGTAGGCGTCACAGGCGGCCCAGTCCGGCGCGCCGCCGCGCGCCTTGACGAAGGCGACGAAGCGGGGGTCGGCGCGCAGCTGCTTGAAGAACGGGTCCTGCGCCAGCATGTCGCGGAAGACGCGGTAGCCGGCCACGGAGTCCATGTCCATCACCAAGGAGAAAGTCCGGTCGGCGTTGGGCAGGACGCGGCCCACATCGATGCGGCCCTCGGCCTGCAGAAGGTGGACGGAGGACATCTTGTGCGGGTCGACGATCAGCATCTCGAAGTCGGTGTAGCCGCGGAAGGCCTCCGGCACGGCGCTGCCGCGCTGGCCCTTGAAGTTCAAGTCCAGGCCGCGGCCGCCCACGCGCGTGTCGAGGATCAAGACGCGCGCCCGGCCCGTGTCGAGTGCTGCCAGGTTCATCTGCTCGGCCACGCGCGCTTCCGGAACGTTGTTGCGCAGGTACTCGGTGTCGGAGAACACCATGGAAATCTCGTCGGGCTTGAGGCCTTTGACGCGGATCAGGTAGTCGCGCACGGTCTTGAGCACGCGCGTGTCGGAGACGCTCAGGACCATCAGGCCTGACTCCTGGGAATCGGGCTGGGTCCTCAGCCAGGCGCGCGCGGCCTCGGCCTGGGCCTGGCTGACGCCGTCGCCGGCGCGCACGTCGGCCACGCGCACGACGGGCGTCTTGACGCCCTTGTAGCGCGGCGCGGACAGATACTGTTCGAGCGCGGGACGCGCGCCTTCGGGAATGTCTGCGGTATTCACGCTCACGGTCCGGCGCAGGTCCAGCAGCCACTGGCGCGCCGCGGCGGTGTCCGCGTCGGTCTTGCCGTGCACGTCGGAGACGCGCACGACGACGGAGTCCTTGCCCTTGAACTTAGGGTTGGTCAGGTAGGCGTCGATCGCGGGCCGGACGTCGGCGGGAATATCGTCGGCGGGCACCGCGCCGTCGGCGTTCACGCGCAGGACCACGCCGTCGGCGTCGCCGGTCCCGGCGCGCAGTTCGCGCAGTTGACCGAGGGCTTTCGCATAGACGCCGGCGCGAGGATCGTTGCGGGCGCCTTCGGCCTGCTTGGCGAAGTCGGCCAGCGTCAGCGTCGCCGGCCCGCTCATCGCGTCGAGCGCGGCCAGGCGCACATCCTCCGGCGCGCCCTTGACGTCGCCGAGGGTGACGGCGCCGTCGCCGGCGGTGCGGCCGTTGCGCTCAAGCCAGGCCCGGTCCGCCGCGGCCCCCTCGCCGGCGAAAGCGTCCAGACGCAGTTCCACCGGCTTGGGCAGCGCGCCGCCGGCTCGGTCCACCATGGCTTCGCGCACCTCCAGCGGCGCCCGCTTCAGGTCCGGCACCACCACCTGACCGCGCGCCGAGTCCAGGTCGGCCAGCGCGCGCCCAATGCGCGCATAGCTGTCGATGGGCCGCGCCGTCAGTTCCACGCCCACGTTCGGTGGCGGCGTGGAGCCCTGGCCCACCATCATGATGTCGTTCTTCTGGAAATGCTCGCGCAGCTTGTCTCCCGCCGTGCCCGAGAAGGAGATGAAGTTCGTCTCCTTGTCGGTGGTCAGGTCCTTGATCGTGCTGATGGACTGATGCGTGTAGGGCAAGGTCAGGTCGGTGCCGTAGGCCAGCTCCCAGTAGCGGCGCGTCTCGTTGTCCATCGACTCGAACCATTGGCCGTTGTGGACGACGTTGATGCGGCCGGTGCGGTTGTCCAGGCGGATGCCGGCCGGGTCCTCGAAGAAGCCGTCCAGCTGACGCTTGAGCTCCAAGCGCACCCAGGAGCCGCGCCCGCCCAGACCTTTCGGGTTCACGATCGAGCTGAGCAGATTCCAAAAAAGACCGTCGGCCTGGAGCCCGGGCATCGTCGGCTCTCGAAACAGCGCCTGGAGTAGCTGGGACGCCCGCAGCCGCGTCAGGCCCAGGTCCTCAAGCGGCACGTCGATGGGGCGGCCGCGCAGGACGTCCCAGAGCAGGCCGGCCGTCTTCCACGGCCCCAGACTTTTGCCGTCCAGCTTCGCTTCGAACGCCTTCTGGACCTTCTCATAGCCGAACTCCTTGGAGACCATCCGGTTGCCGGCGGCGTCGAAGACCTCCCTCCGGCCGGACTTCTCCTGACCGCGGAGCATCTCGCTCATCGCGAAGGTCTGCGCGTCGTCCTTCATTCGGCGGAAGACCGCGTACATCGGGTTCTCGTCGCCGGCGAAGGACTTGAGCAGGGCGCGGCGCTCCTCCATGAGACGGCGCGCGCGATCCTCCCAGCCGCGCTTGCCTTCGCGCACGATCGCGGCGATCTCATCGCCGGCCTGGCTCAAGCCCCGGCGAACCTCCGCGCGGGCCTTGTCGACCAGGCGCGCGCGCTCTCGCGCGCCGGGACCCTCGCGCGGCAAGGTCTCGATGCGACGCAGAAGGCCGCCCAAGTCCCCGCCTTCGGAACCGCGCCCAAGCTCGCTCTTGAGACGGGACTCCTCGGCGCGCACGGCCGAGTAGTCGGACTCCAGGGACTGCCGGCGCGCCTCCAGCTCCGCGGTCGATCCGCCGTCGCGCCGCGCGGCGACCAGAGCGTCGTCGATTTGCGCGGTACGCCGGCCGATGTCGTAGATGCGCGCCAGCGCCACGGCCCGTTCGCGCGCGACGGGCTTAAGCTCCGCGGGCAAGGCGTTTTCCAGGTCGGCGGCCTTCGCCTTCCAGTCCGCGAGGGACGCGGGCCTGCGAGCCTCGGGCCCGGCCTCGGCGGCGGCCACACGGTCCTGCAGGCCGCTGAGACGCCGACCCACGTCGACCGCCTGGAAGCGGTCGGTCATCGCCTTCTGGAGGCCGAGCAGGGACGCCTCGTCGCGCAAAGCCTGCGCGCGGCCGGAAGCCCCCGGCGCCGAGGAGCCCTCGGCCGCGTCGGCCTGCGCGGTCAGGCTGTCGATGCGCGCGCCCAGCTCCGCGGAGCGGACGGCGGCGTCGCTCGTCAGACGCTGAAGACCCTCTTGCCCGCCGCCCAGGTCCAGCAGGTTGCTCTCGCGCCGCAGATTGCCCTTCAACTGGTCCAGCACGCCGCCGCGCAAGGACGCGTCGTCGGCCGGCGCGTCAAGAGAGGCCGCGACGTCGCTCAGCGCGCCGCGCGCCTGCGCCAGCGCCTGCGCGTCCAGGCCCGAAGCCGACGGCGAGGTCAGCAAGCCCTGAAGCTGAGCCGCGGCGTCGCGCACGTCGCTTTCCGCCTGGAACCGATCCAGCGGACCGTCGGCCTGAGCCAGACGGCCGGCGGCCCCGTCGAGCCGATCGAAGCCGGCCTTGACCGCCTCCGCGTCCAAGCCCGGCACTTTCGCCGCCAGCAGCTGCGCGCGGCCCGCCGCGGTCTGCGCGCGCATGCCGAGAGAAGACGCCGCGCTGTCGATGCGGCTCTGGACGCTGAGGTCCAGGGCGTCGGCGCGCGCGTAGAACGGCGACAGCCGCGATACGCGCCCGGAGACCTGGCCGATGGTCAGCGCGGGCTGCATGGCCGCGCCGTCCATCTCGTCGCCCAGGATCCAATAGTCGCGCAACGCGCTGCGGCCCTTGGTCTTGCCCTCGGCGGCCTTGGTCTTGAGGCTCTCGTAGGTCTCGAACGTCAGCTTCGAGCCGATCTTCTTGTAGGCGATGAAGTCCATCCGGGCCTGGGCCTCCAGGTTGGACTGCACCGTCAGGAACGCCACCTTCTTGCCCGTGGCCTGCGCGTCGGCCTCGACGAGCGGCAGAAGGCCCTCAAAAGCGACGAAGGTCTTGCCGCCGCCGGTTTTGAGCATCTGGAACACGCGCACGGAGCCCGTCGGCCGCCGCGCCACGAACGCGGTCAAAGCGCTCATCAGCGCCTCGAACTGCTCCGGCCGCCAGCCCTTGAGCGCCGTGCCCTTCGCGTCGTGCAGGGCCCACGGCGAGGCCTCCATGTCGTCGATCGACCGGCCGATCTTCGCGCGTTCGTCCGGGGTCAGCCCTTCCGCGGACTGCAGGTCCTCGCGCAGGCCGGAGATCAGACGTCCGAAGGAGCCGTCGGCGCCCTTGCCCGCGACGGTCTCGTCCGGACGGCGGCCTTTTTTCCAATCCTGCAGTTTGGACTGAAAGCTGGTCAGCAGGGAGGACGGCGCCGGGCGCGAGCGAAACTCGGTGATCAGCGCCTGCAGGGACTCGTCGGCCAGCGCGTAGGCCTTCTCGACGCTGTTGAAGCTGTTGAAGCGCTTGTCGATGGCCGAAACGTAGTCGGCAAGCTTGGCCAGCACGTCGGCCTCCGGAGGCGTGAGCGTCCCGTCGGCCTCCCACTGCTTGACGCGGGAGCGAAGCCCTTCCAGGTAGTCCTTGTAGCCCACGCCTTCAGGCTCCTGCTTGACGCGCCATTCGGAGACTTCGTCGCGGATCTTGGCCAGTACGCCGTTGTCGCCGGAAAACGCGTCGCGCGGCTTGAGACGGCGCAGGGCCGCGTCCAGCTCGCGCGCCGGTTCGCGCGTGATCAGATTGGCTTCCAGGTAAGGCTTGAGCACCTTGTCCACGCTGGCGGCAAGACCGCGCGGCATCGCCTTGCCGATCTGTATGTCCGAGGAATACAGCGCGACCGCGACGTCCCGCTGGATCTCGGGAGTGACTCGTCCCACGCCGTCGACCATCTCTCCCGGCTTGGCCTCCAGGATGGCCTTCGCGCGCGCGGGGTCGGACAACAAGGCGCGGATGAAGTTGTTATGAGCGAGGAGACGGACCTCGTCGTTGACCTTCAAACTGCGCGCGAAAAGCTCTCCGTCCGCCATCTTCGTGATGCTTTGGAACACAAGCGGATCGGCCTTCTTGCCGCCGGCGGCCTCGAACATAGTCTTCTCGATGCCCTGGCGGCGGACCTGCTCGGTCACGGTCCACTTGCCGTTCGGCGGATCGCGAAAGAAGTGGAAGTCGAACACGCGCTGGGAGATCGGTGTCTTCGGCGTCTCAAGAAACGGCAGCTCCTTGCCCGATTCGGCGTTGGCGTACTCGTGCGTTCGACCGGCCGCGTCGTATTGGCGCATGCCCTCCGCTCCCCCCATGAAGGGTGCGGCCTCCAGCGCCGCGTGGGCGGAGAAGGTCGGCAGGGCCAGCCAGATGGGCGCTTGCATCAACTCCTGGCCGGTCTGGTTGGCGCCCTTGATGCGCGTCTCGACGTCGGGAGAGCTTCCCCACGTCACCTGGCCGACGAAAGGCAGGCTGAGCGACGGCGCGTTGTAGGCCACCCAATGGCCCAAGCCGCTGGCGGCGTCGCTGACCAAGGCGTATTTGGCCACGTTGTCGGCCATGCTGAGCGGAAACGCCGCGATCTTGCCGGCCACGCCCTGCTCGGCCAGCCGGTCGATCAGGCCCTTGCCGGCGCCTCCCTCCACGGCCGGCCACAGGACGGAGTTGGCTTGAGTCATCGCGCCCGCCAGGGCCGAATCCTCGCCGGCCAACTTCACGGCCGTGGGCATCACCCAGGACGCCAGGCCGCCCAGGCCGCTCCACGCCGTGTCGACGACGCCGCGCGAGCCGAGCACGTCCATGGCGCCGGCCAGCCGCGTGCCGGCGAACGCCGACGAGGGCACGCCCACGTAGTTGAGCATCGGATGCCAGGATTCGTTGGCCCACCACGCGCCGCCCTTGGCGCCGGCCCAGAGAGCTTGCCCCGCGCCGGAAAGGTCGCTGGTATACACCGAGTGGCCGCCGGTCACGTCTTGATAAAAATGCTGTCCCAGCATGAAGCCGCCGGAAATTCCCGACGACATGGCGGTGAAAGTGGTCTGCCGGGCGGCGGCGTTGAGCGCGCGCACGCCGCTTTCGGCCAGGTAGCGCACCGCTCCGTTTTCGATGCGGCCGGTCATCGCCATGGACGTCTGCGTCTGCAAGGTGGTCAGACGAGCCGCGGTGTGCAGGGCCGCCTCGCGGGTCATGATCGAGGCGCGGGTAAGAACGCGGCGCATCACGCCCGCGTCCTCGCCCGCCGCCGTCAGGCCGGTGGCGTCCAGTCCCTTGGCCAGCCCCGTCAGTCCGCGCGCGGCCACGCCGCCGCCCAGGCCGATGGCGACACTCCACTCCACCAGGCTGCGCCCGGTGTCGATCCACTTGTTCTTCTCGAACACGGACACGATGCGGTCGCGGTTGGCGGTCAGGGAGGCCGCGATCTTGACGTCGTCGGTCACGCGCTTGGGCTGGTCGCCGAAGAGTGCCGACTGAAAGTGGGCGCTCGCCGCATCGGGGTTCATCGCGATGACCGAGCGCCGCGCGCCGGCCATGTCCCCGCCGGCGATCTGGCCCATGATGGCCTGGAACTTAGGCGTATCGGCCGCAAGCGTGTTCATGTTCGCGCGGTAGCCGCCGTCGACGCGGCCGTAGAGCCAATACGACCAATTCATGCCCGCCGCCTGGCCGCCCATTTTTTTCGCGGCCCAGGCGGCGGCCTTGTCGACGACGCCCACGTTGGTCTGGTCCTGGGTCAGCGCGGCCACGGTGGGAACCTCAACGTAAACGGAGTAGTCGGTCGAGATCGTGCCCAGCGAAGTCTGGCTGGCGGTCAGCATGGCGTTGGCCGTGTCGAGGCTTGCGGACGGATCGGTCTTGTCGAGCAGCAGGCGCACGCGGTCCAACTGCGCGCGCACCTGCTGAAGCTGAGCGATCATGTCCCGGCCGCGCTGTTTGTAGAGGACCTTCATCTTGACCGGAACGTTCAGCTTATCGAGAGCATCCATCAACTGCTTGGAGTCCGGCGAAGACGGGTCGAGCCGGTCCTCCTGGTTTTTGACGTAGTATTCCTGGGTCTCCAGCACCGCGCGCGTGAGTGCCACGCGCGCGACCTGCTCATCGAGCGCCAGGCTCTTGACCGCGCCGTCGCTGACGACGGGGTTCTTGGACATGGAGCCCAGAAGGGCGGCCACGTCGCCCTTGTAGGCCGCGATGTCGTTATAGGCGTCCTTTAGGTAATTCTTGCGTTTGAGAAAATGCTGCTCGACGATGTCGTAGACGCTGTAGGTCTTGCCGCCGCTGTCGTAAGTCTTTTTTTGGGCCTGCGCGATCAGGTCGCCTTCCAGCGTCTTGTCGGTAAACCACATGTCGTCGCGGTATTGGCCGGTCTTGCCCAGCAAGTCGGCCAACTCGATCATGCGGTCGCGGCGCAGTCCGTCCATGAGGGCGTTGTACTGGTTGTCGACGGCCGCATACGAGTAGTCGAACATCTGCCGGTTGTAGCGGCCCGTCTCCGGCACGAACGGCGCGCCGACCTGGGGCGCCTGGTTCATGGCGTGCTGCTGCTTCTGGAGCGCACGGTTGTAGACCGTGGTCTGGCCGGCGTTCATGACGTAGACCAGGTCGCCCTTCTTGTCGTAGAACTCGGCGCCGTCGGGAGTCTGGACGCGGACCATGCTCGCGGCGTTGGGCGGATCGACGACGGCCGCGCCCGACAGCGCGGCCTGGGCCAGCGCGCCGCGGCGGAACTCGTCCTCGGCGGAGGCTGCGGCGGGATCGGCGGGAGCGGGAAGGCCGGCAAGCTGTTTTTGCACCGTGCCGATCAGCTTGGACGCGGCCGCGGCACTCGTCGGCGTATACGCGCCATTGCCGCGCAGGACGTCGAGCGAGGGTTGAAGTGCCGCGGCGGCATCGGCGGGGTTGTCGCGGGGAGCCAGCGCGTCGTAGATGGCCTGGCCGATGGGCGTGAGTTGATGGCCGTTGCCCAGGTAGCTCTTGAGCACGTCGCCGTCGCCCTGATAGACGCCCCAGGACTTCATCTGCTGGAGCGCCTGGGCCGGGCTGACGCTCGGCGCGCCGCCGTCGGCGAACGCGGCCGCAGGCCAGGAGCCGGTCGCAAGCGCCGCCGCGACCGCGGCGGCGAGCAATCGACGCACGAGGTTGTTCATGGGAAGAGGGGACTTGAAGGACCCTCCCAGTGTAGCAGAGGAGGCCCAGCCTGTCAGGGCCTAAAGTACCGACACTATATAGGCCCTACGACCCGCCCCCGCCGGTCTTTTTAAAGGTGGCCCTGATTGCAGACCGCTTGAGCTTCGGCCAGGGTCATGCCGCGCCAGATGACGGGGCCGGCGCAGTTCTTCTTCGCGTTCTTGATATTGCTGTTGTCGGGCGAGGGCACCGCGTCGCGGTAGACCACGTAGGCGCCCTTCGTCGCGTCGCCGAAGAACACGATCTTCGAGTTGTTGATGGGCACGGGTGCGGCGGCCTGCAGGCCTTGAAGCTGTACGCCGCCGTCCTTCATCCATTGCGCTATATCGCCCTGAAGCGGTATGTTCGCCGAACGCACGAGATGCGTCGTCTTTGAATCGGCGTCCTCCCGCTGCATGCGAAAGACGACCGACCAAGATCCGTCGTCGACCTCATAGAGAGCGGCGTTAGGATTTTTCGCGTCGTCGGCCTGCTTGAAGCCGGGCTCGAAAGAGTGATCGCCGGACAGAGCGGAGACGTCCGCCATCTCAAACGCGGTGCCCGTGCCCGTACCGCTCGACGTCGCATCACGGGGAACCGTCTTTTCGACCGGCCAGATCTCAAAAAAAGGCTTGCTCTTGTCGTCGGGCATCACGCGCAAAGTGCCCGACGTCTGCTTGCCGTCCAGCGAACCGCTGACCATATAACCGCCGTCTCCAAGCTGGGCCTCGATCTTCTTGAAATTCGCGGCGATGGCCTGGGCCGCCGCCTGGTATGCCACCGCCTTGCCCTGGGCGTCGGTGATGCCTTGGGAGTAAGTCGCGACGATGTCGATGGCGACGTCGATATCGGGAGCGCCGCTGATCACGTTGTTGCCCGTGTCGTATTGAGCGGGAGCGAAGGTCTTGCCGTCGTTGTATTGCGCCAGGATGGCGCTGATCGGGTAATAAGAAACGGTCACGTCCTGACCCTTGGCCTGCTCGAAGGCGATCTGATCCTCGAAGCCGCGCGCCCCGGTCAAGCCCGGCAGAACGTTGGGGCCGAACACCAACGGCGAATCCGCCGGCGCCTGTCCGTGCGTCTTGACCAGGCCCTTGGCGAACACCAGGTAGAACGTATTCGCCTCGGTCTTGCTTTTCATGAGATGAACGCGCGCCAGGTCCGCCGCGTCGAAATCCGCATTCCCGTCGCGGCCCGTGTAGCTGTCGGTGAAGTCGCCGCACGCGGCCGCGCCGCATTGGCCGGAGGCAGTCGAAGGACCGCCGTTGCCGCCTCCGGCCTTCCCGCCCGTTAGAGCGGCCGCGTTCATATGGGCGGTGTCGGTGCTGCTGCTTGGCGGCGCGGGAGGAGGATCTCCGGGGCCGGGCTTGACCTCCCACTGGCCGCTGGCTTGGTTGAATTGCAGGTGATAGGGGTCCTGCGCGCCGGTCGCGGAGTTGTAGAAGGTGCCCATGTCCGGCTTCTTGCCCGAGGCGGGCACGGACAGCCCATCGGCGTCCACCTTCTCCACGCCGTCGGCGATGGCCGCCGGGCGCAGCAGGAGCGGGTTGCCGCCGTTGCCGCGGGCGTCGATCAGGCTCTTGTCGAAGAACAGATACGAACCCGTCGCCCCTCCTTGGCCCAGAACGTAGTAGCTCTTGCCGTCGATGCTGACCTGGCCGCCCTGTGTGGCGACCTGATTGGCGCGCAACGTCGCCAACTCACTGGGCGAGAACTTGGCCGCGCTGCCTTGCCCGTCCTGCGTCTTCGGCCTTGCCAGCGTGATGGTCCCGTCGGCGCCCACGGTCAGTTCGTAGTTGCGCGTGATCGGCGCGCCGCTGTCCTGACCGCCGTAGACCGAGATCGTGGTCTTGCCGGTGTTGATGGGAACGAAGGCCGGCGCGTAGATGTGCGCCGGGTCGGTGATGTCCACCACGCCGATCTTGCTGACCAACTGGCCGTTGGCGTCCTTGACGGTGTACTCCTTGATCGACAACTTGCGATAGCCGTCCTGCTTGTCGCGGTAGACGTTGGCCACCACGGCGCCGTCCACGTAGAGATTCTGGAAACTGCTGGCGGGCGCGTTCTGCAGAACGTTTCCACCCCCATTGCCGTTGCCGTATTGGGGCGACATGGGCGCCGGGTTGGTACCCTGATCGTTGGCGGCGATGCTGTTCTCGATCTGCCGCTTGTGCCCGCAATCCAGCAGAACCTTCTGCGCGTCCAATCCCGCGGCCTGCAAAAAATTGCCCAGCGACGCGGCCAGGCCGGCTTGCTGAATCAGCCCCACCTGAGAACCGGGCGGCGTCGAGAGACGGTCCGCCAGGCACGCCGGCAAATCGTATTGACCGGGCGTAAACAGCTTGGACGCCGTCGGATCATTCTTGATCCAGTCCGGCGCGGGGTCCTTGGACGCCAGCACGAAATAAAGCGTGGCCGCGGAAAGGGGCGAAGCCTTCACCCATTTGCCCACCTCGGCCGCGATGAGCGTGGCGTCCTCCGCGCTGGCGCGGACGTCGTCAGCGGCGTATTTCTTCTTCGGATCAAGCACCAGGGCCTGCACCGCTTGGTCCACGTCCTTTTTGGCCTGATCGCCCTTCTTGATCAGCGCCTCCAGCGCATGCGGCGCGTCCGCCGTCTTGGCGGAAGGCGCCGGCTTGGACGCCGGGATGGGCGCTTTCGTCGCGGCCGCGTCGGCGAAAACCGGCCTCGGCGACAAGCATGCCGCCCAGACCGCCGCCCACACCGCCGCCATGACGGGACTATAGGGTTTCATGGCGTTCTCCAGAACTTTTTCGTCGCGCGTCAGTGTAGCTCTTCGTCCTCCAACTTTCCTGGGTCTAAAGTCCTATACCGACTTTGTGTGGGGCGTCTATGGTTTCGCTTTTACCGCCGCGCCCTGAACGGCATTAAGCACGCCCAACTGCGCTGATCGCATGTCGGAAATGGCTTTCATTAGGTCTTTAGCCGCTGTGTCATTAAACTTAGTTGGGGCAGGCTGTTGTGAAGGATTGTTGATTGGCGATGCCTTTGACTGGCTGCAGTCGTAACCGATATTCTGGCATGCCTGGTTGATCAGCTTTGTAACGGCCAATTTATCTGTATCAACCTGCGAGGCAAGCTGAGCCGCATTCTGTCCAGAGGCCACTACCGGGAAAGACACTTGGGCCGCAGGTACCGGTTTGCTTGGATCAATCACCGGCAAAGGAGATCCCTTGTTTTTCTCGTTGTAATCTGAAATCGCCGTCTGAAGATTGGCCGCATATGTATTCGCATTGCCGACTTTCAATATGGTCGGGTCGGTATTCTTACTAAACGGATCGTTGGAGTCCTGCCCCCCAGTCGAATCGGCATTCACGGCGTCGCTCAACTGCGTCAAGACACTTTGGAGCTGATTCGCGCTCGTTTGCAAGGTCGTCTGCACCGTCGTGACCTGTTTCGGCAAGCCCGAACTATTTCCCGGATCGACTTCCGCAGCAAGTTTCGTGTACTGGCTGTCCACACCCGAACCGGTCACCGGCTTTACATGACCCAGCATCGTGGTGACCTCTTGCAAGTATCCCTGCGCGCTTGTTTGAGCAGGGTTCGGCATGACACCCAGCTCTGCCGTCGCCGCGTTATATTCTTTCAGCGCGGTCGGCAAGAGCGTCTGCACCTTATCAGCCGTAAGATTCGCGACACCTGGAGAAGCCAATAGGGGGTTTACGGCCGAATTAATATGACCAAAAACATCCTGGAGCATACTCTTAACATTTGCGCCACCATGCACGCTCGCAGCTGAGCATGACAGCCCGTTTGTTGCAGGGAAATTGGGCATCGAACTCCCATCAAGTTCATTCTTCCCTTGGGCAAGCAAATTTAAATCCGCAGCAATTTGCTGCAGATAGGGTTGCGTCGTCTTGATATCTAAGGTGCCTCCAGCCAAACCTCCCGCAGCCCTGCAGTCCGAGGTGATTTGGCCGCCGATCTGATCTACACCCGACTGAGGAGTGGAGGTGGCGTTGCCGTTGCCGCTTCCAGCGCTCCCGGAACAAATCGCGTATCCATAGCCCTGGTCGCACCCAGCGGAATAAGGACCATTTTTAATGAGTTGCTGTCCCGAACCGTTCGAACATGCAGCTAATATTGAAGTGCCGTCGGCTAACGTCTTACAGACCATCCAAACAGGAGAAACTCCACCGGAGGTAGTTGCCGGCTGGCCCGCAGTCTGGCTCGTATTAGTTCCGGACGGAGCGCACGTGTTCCATCCAAGAGACGTGCCTCCCCAATTCTGGACGGGGAATCCGGCGGTGCCTCCCGCGCCAGCACAAGTGAGGTTGTTCATTCCAGCGCCGATGCAAGTCATGTTGTACTTGGAAAACATCGGAATACTACAACCGACCACGTTCCCTAGTCCTGTGCCGATCGTTGAGGCGAATGTGCCGGCAATGCTCTCCATCGCCGTGTTCTCAAGCTTGTACATTTCCAGCGTGCGGTCGCCCGCCTCCTGCTCTTTCCAGTACAGCTCCAGCTGCTTCTGGAGGTTCTGCTTCATCATCTCGTAGGCCAAAGACTCGCCGCCGCTTTTGGAATCCTTGGGGCCGCCGCCGTTGCCGGGCTTGTCGGCGGGACCGCCGCCGCCGGGGCCGGAGCCGCCGCCGGCAGATTGGCCGCCGCCGCCCGGGATGGATTCATTGGCGGCCGCGTTCAGGTTTCCTTGGGCGGAGCCGGCGGCACGGTCGAACATGCCTCCGGCTTTGTCGGCCGCGGCCTTGAGCGCGGTCTGGGCGTCCGCGCCGGTGGTCTGGCCGCGCGGGCCCACGCTGGCGATGTTGCCGCCGCCCTTGACGCCGGCCATGTTGTTGGCCACGTTGCCGTGACTGCCCAGGCCCAGGCCCTGAGTGGACACGCCGGGGCCGGCGGTGGCGCTGGAGGTGCCGCTGGCCACGCCCAGGCCGCGCAGACTGGAGCCGGAAAGAGAGATCTTGGGCACCGGCAGAAGCGATTTCTTGACGGCGGCGCTGGCCGCGTGAGAGGCGGCGCCGGCCAACGCGTCGCGCACGTCCTGGTCGGAGCGGCCGGACCCGCTTACCGGGGGCGCGACCGAGGCCGAGGAATTGGTGGGCGGCTGGGAGGACGAGCCCGGGCCCATGATCAAAGATGAAGGGTCGCGCACGTTGAGCGGGGTGATCACATCGGAGCCGCCCACGGGGCTGCCCACCGCGGTGCCCGAGCCGTCGCTGGTGCGGTCCTCCGCGCCGAAGATGCCTGGGCCGGCACCCTTGCCACTGCCGAAGCCGGGGCTGAGGCTTGCGTCGCCGTTGTCCGGGCTCATCATGAAGTGCTCGGCCAGCGGGGCCATGAACAAGGTGCCCAGTCCCGCCAAAATGAAGGCCAGATCCTTCTTGTTGAACTGCTTCATCCGGTCGAGAAAGGTAATTCCCGCACCCAGGCCGCGCACCTTCACCTGCGGCTTTTGGGAGTCCTTGAGAGTCGGGATCTTGGGCTGGTCCATGGGGGTTTCTCCTGAATTAAATCACTAGTGCGACGGGGCGCTCTGCACTCCCTGCCCGTCGGCGTTGCCGCTCTGGTCCTGAGACACGTTCACCTTCTGAGCGGAGATGCCGTTGCCGATCTGGTTGCACTCGTCGTTGCAAGTGGACGCCGAATCCGCGGCGGTCAGAGGACAAGCCCGCGAGTGCTGGCAACGCACGGACATGTATTGACCGCAGGTCGCGCGCATCTGGCTTGCCAACGCGTTGCAGTAATTGAGCTTGCTCTTGCTGCAGCCGCCGCTGCCGCAGCTGGCGGCGGCGAACTGCTGGGACTGGTCCTGCATTTGCGCGTTGAGATTATCCTCCTGCGGGCCGTACTGCGCGTCAAGCGCCTTGCACGTCTGCGCGTCCTGGTTCATCTGCTGAGCGTTCTGTAGGTAGGTCTGCCCCAGCCCCGAACTGGGCAGGTTTGGCGAGCCGCCGGGATCCATCGGCGTACCCGTGACCAATCCATTGGTCGCGGGATTGTTGACCGCGTTGCCGTCGTAGATCGCGCCGGTGTTGGCCGCGGCGAACTCGCTCGGGCAACCGGCGCCGCAGTTCGGCGTGACGGAAATCTGCGCCTGGGCGTTGCCCTGAGCCAACTGCGTGTACGCGCGGCCCGCGCCCAGCGAGGAGGCTCCCGCCATGCCTTGGGACTC
This sequence comes from Elusimicrobiota bacterium, assembly GCA_013044195.1. GTDB lineage: Bacteria > Elusimicrobiota > Elusimicrobia > UBA1565 > UBA9628 > GWA2-66-18. The sequence continues at coordinate 32,604 of JABEUV010000078.1, forward strand.
GTGCGCCTGCAATTCCCGCGCGAAGCGCCCGGAGATGCGTCCGCCCACGCCGCTGACGGCCGCGCCGCCGGGGCTTGACGCCGTCGGCAGATTCGCCAGGCCCGCCTGCGCCGCGCTGCCCGAAACCGCTCCGACCGAGCCGCTGAAGAATCCCCGGCCCGCGTACGCGCCGCCGGACAGCGCGTCGGCGCCCGTACCGCCCGCGCCGCCCATCAAGCCGCTGAAAAATCCGCCCGCGAACGCGGCCTTGACGAAGCCCTCGCGCCGGTCGCCGACGTCGCCCGGGCCCAAGGTCAACGCGTCGCCGTCCTTAGCCGCCTGCGCCGGATCGACGATTCCTTTGAAAGGACCCGTGCCGCCCGCCGCGGAACCGGAGTTGGATCCGGCTCCAGTTCCGGAGCGGTCGCCGCCCTCGCCCAAGTCGGCGCGGCTGCCTTTGACGTATGCCAGCGAACCCGCGCCGTAGTCGGACTTTCCGTCGCCGGAAGCGGCGAAGAACGGCCCCCAGCCCGCGCGCTTGCCGCCCGCGCGAGCCGATTCGAAGGCCGCCAACAAATCGCCGAACCGGGCGTTGCCCGACGCCAAGCCCCAGCGTCGCACGTCCACGCCCATGCGCGAGGCCAGCCAGGCGATCCCGGCTTCCATGCGCGAGCCTCCCGGGATATCGCCCCAGAACGCCGACGGCGACACAAAAACGGTCGACGCTCCGATCAGGAGCAGCAAGAGCAACGCCAGAACCTTGTGTTCCCGCAGGAACAGCAACAGAGCCGCCAGCAGGCTCTTCTTCTTGTTCCGCTCCAGGAATTTATTGGTCATGGCTTGTTTGCGCGACTTGTCCAGTGTAGCGGCCGACGCCGGCTTTGTCAACCGCGGCCATATGCATTTACCGCCTTTTTACGCGTCTAATTCTTCGCCCCTCCGCTGCCGGCCACGGTCCCGCCGTTGGTCGTGGCTCCGCCCGTGTTGCTCAGCGTCGGACTCCCCGTTTCGGTCGTGCTTTGCTGTTTGAGGGCGGCGCCGTTGCTGCCGCCCGGATCTCCCGCCGAGGTGGTGCCGCTGACCTGTTGCTGCACGGTCGTGGTCTCCTGAGGCGTGCAGTTGCTCTGCCCCTGCAAGGACTGGGCGGTGCATTGGTGCACGATCTGACCCTGATACGGGCCGACCTGGGACGCGACCTGGTCGCCCATCTGGTTGGCCATATTGGCCATCTGCTTGGCCATCTGCTCCATCATGTAGCCCATACCCACCAGCATGGCGCCGATAGCGATGAGGACCGCCCCCCACGGCAAACATCTGGAACCGATGCCGATCAGCACAATGCCGATCACAATCATCTCCATGCCTTGCTTCTGCATCTGGGCGGCCTGCTGAGCCATCTGCTGAATCTGGTTCATGGAGTTTTGCAGGCCCGGATCGGTGATGGTACCGGGAGGTGTGGGCGGCGCGCCGGGCATCGTGGTGTCCGGCGCGCCGGACCCCGACGACGCCCCGCTGGTCGGACCGCTGCCGATGCCGGCGCCGCCGATGGTGTTGAGGTCGCCGCCCATCGCGTTCTGCTGGTCGAACGCGCCGTTGGCCGCCGACGCCGCGCCCTCCGCCGTCGCGGCGCCCGCGCCCATCGTAGACATGCCGCGCGCCATCCTGAGCTGGCCGATGGCCTGGCTTGAGCGCGCGCGCTGAACCTGCATACCGGCAATCGAGCCGCGCGGCGACTTCGCCGCCATCGAGCCCAGGTTCCCCTTGACTCCCGGCTTGCCGCCCATGCCCGAAAGCTGGGACAGTCCCGCGTTGAATTTTGGCGCGTAGCCGCTGTTGCCGCCCGCGAAGATATTCTTGCCGCCGAAGTCGCCGCCCAGGCTCGACGACAGCTTCGCCCCGCTCAAGTTGTGCGCAAGCACGTCCTGACGCACGTAGGGCTGAGAGTCGGCCGGGTTCGGCGCCGGCTTGTCGTCCGCCTTCGGCGCAACCTTGCCGTCGGCCTTCGCGCCCGCGGCCGCGTCCTTCGGCGCGGCCGGAGCCTTGGCCGCGCCGAAGGCCAGCTCGCCTTTGCCGTTGACGCCCATCATGTCGCCGTCGCCGCTGCGCACATGAAGCGACGAGGATATCCCGCCCAGGTCCGGCCGTCCGATGCCGCCCGCGCCCGCATTCGCGCCGCCGTGCAGCAAGGAGTACGCAAGCGCCCCCGCCCCCATCGTCATCAACAGTGCCGCCG
>JABEUV010000079.1 GCA_013044195.1 Elusimicrobiota bacterium
CGGGCCGGCCGGCCCGCTCTTCTTGCAGACGCAGGGCTTGTTCCTCTAATCGTCGCTCGCGCGCGTCGAGCGTGCGCGCGCGTTCCGCGATGGCCGCCTCGAACGCGGCCAAGCGCTGGGCGAAGGACTTCTCCAGTTCGGCGGCGCGCTCGCAGAAGGCGCGCGCGCGCTGGGATTCGGTCTCGGCGTAGGATTTGGCGGCCTCCGCGGACGCGACCAACCTCGACTCCTCCAGCACGCGGGCCCGGTCGATCTCGCGCAGGCGGTCGCGCTCGGCCAGCTGGGCGCGCAACGCGGCCGCGTCGCGGGCGGCCGCTCCGGCTTCGTCGGCAAGCGCTTGCCGTCCGCGCTCGGCGTACGCCCAGCGCGACTCCAGCTCCTGTATGCGGGCGCCGTCGGCCGCGTATTTGCGCTCCGCCTCGGTCCGCGCGGCGTGCAGGCCCTCGTAGAGCCGGGCCGTTTCCTCTTTCAAGGCCGCGCGCTCCAGCGCGAGGTCCGCGAAGGACTTCTCGCGGGCCAGACGCAGCGCTTCGTCGTGCGCGCGCCGCAGCTCGCCGAGGCGCGCGTCCTGCTCGGCGGCATGCTCGGCGTCCGCGCGCGCGCGCGCGGCGGCGGACTCGGCCTGCGCGCTCTCGAAACCGGCGCGCAGTTCCGCTTCGCGTCGGGCCAACTCCTCGTCGGCGGCGCGGCGCGCGGCTTGCGCGCGGTCGCCAGACGCCGCGGACTCGGCGGCGAACGCGCGGCGCTGCTCGTCCAGCGCCGTCTCGTAGCGCCGCACCAGTTCTCCCTCGCGCGCGGCCCAGCGCTGGTCCATGTCTTTCTGCCGGCGCAGGTGCTCCTCGCGCAGCGACGCCTTCCAGGACTCGCGCTCCTCGACGTCGGCGCGCGCCGCGCGCTCGGCCTCGGCGGCGCGTCCCGCGTTCTCCGCGTCCAGCGCTCGCCGTCGTTGTTCGTATTCGGCGGCCAGCCCCGCCCGCTCGGCCGCGACCAGGCGCTTCTGCTCGTCGATCAGCTCTTGCCGGCGCTTCTCGTGCTCCTGAACCAGCGCGGTCTGCCGGGAGACGTGCTCGTCTTCGAGCGCGGCCAGGCGCAGGCGCGCTTCTTCCTCCAGGACTTGGCGGCGCGCGGCCAGTTCGGCCTCCGCCTTGCGCGCGGCGTCCTCCAGCTCCGCGGACTTGCGCGCGACGAACTCGTCCTGCGCGCGCACGCGCTCGGCTTCGCGTCGGGCCGCGTCCTCCAACGCCGTCCGGCTCTGCCGGACGTGCTCGCGCTCCAGCTCCTCGCGGCGCGCGGTCATTTCCCGCAGACGGGCCTCGTGCTCGGCGTCCTGGGCCTTGCGCCGCTCCTCCCATTCGCCCTGGCGTTCGGCCCGCTCGCGCGCCATCTGCGCGTCGGCGCGGGACAATATCTCGGCCTCCAGCTTCGCGCGGTCCTCGGCAAGGACGCGCCGGTCCTCGGCCTGCCGCGCCTCGACCTCGGCCACGCGGCGCCGAAAATCATTTTCCAGCTCCTTGGCGCGAGTCTCCAGGAGCCGTTCGATCTCCTCGGCGCGATCGGCCAGAGAGCGCGCGCGCTCCTCGAACTGCTTGTGCACGGCGGCGTCCAACTGCGCGCGCGACTCCTTGGCGCGCGCCCACAGTCCCTGCTCCAACTGCGACCACTGAGCCTGAAGCTCGGCCTCGCGGCGCTGATAGCGCTCGACGAGATCCTTTTCCTTGAGCTGGAACGCCTTGGACAGTTCCTCACGCCCTTCGTTTAGAAGCTTCTCTCGCGTGCCGGCCTCGCTGGCCAGCGCCGTGCGCGCCGCGTCCAACTCGCGGCGCAGCGCGGCGGCCTGCTCGTCGCGACGGCGCACGTCCTCTTCGCGCGAAGTCAGCGCGGCCGAGACTTCCTTCTCCCGCGCCCGGCGCAGTTGCTCGACCAGCTCGATTTCGCGGCGCGCGCCGTCGACCGCGGCGTCCTTCTCGCGCCGCAACTCCGCAAGCGCGGCGTCGCGCGTCTCAAGCTCCCGGCGCAGTTCCGTCCAGGCGGCGTCCTTTTCGCGCTGGGACGCGGCCATCGCCGACAGGTCCGCGCGCAGGCGCGCGACCGTCTCTTCCACGCGGCGGCGGTCGTCTTCGATGCGCGCGCGTTCCTCGGAGCGAACCTCCAGGCGCGCCTCGGCCTTCCAGCGCTCTTGCTCGGCTTGACGCCGCGCGCTCTCCCGCTCCCAATCCTGCGCCCGCTTCTGCCATTGGGCCAGGCGCTCGTCGAGTTCGGCCAGGCGCTTCTCGCCGGCCTTGCGCTGGGCCGCCTCGTCCTGCATCGCGCCTTTCAGCGAGGCGTTGGCGTCCTGAAGGTCGCGGATCGTGGCCAACGCGCCGCGGATGGCCAGGCGCGCGGCGTCCAGGCTGTTGATCTCGCGCAGCGCCTCTTCGTCCCATTGCTCCATGCCAGAACAACTGTAGCGCCGCGACATTACGAAAAGATGACCGGTTTGTTTCGCAGTCGTATCGCCCCGGTGGACGAGATCGGGAGAATCAGCTACACTGGTGGTGCCGCCGCGGACGAAGCTAGGTCCGCCGCGCGGGAGGGCGAAACCGTGACTTCAGAGACCAAGCCGCAGAAGCTCCAGGTGACGGCCGTCGCCGATGGGGTGGTGCGCGTGAAAGTGCCCCAAGGCCGCGGCTTCTTTAAGGTCGCCGTCGAGAAGCGTCACGGCGAGGCGAACTCCCTCTTCTTGGAAGTCAACGGCGCGCGCAAGTTCGAGGTCGGCAACGACTGCGACACCTGCCACTTCTGGTTTAAGATGCTCCAAGAGCCGCGCCTGTCCACCGCGCGCAAGATCGCCAACCTCCCGAAGACCATCCAACTGCCGCGCCCCGTCGACGAGGCCCTGGTGCAGGAGCTGGCGCCCATGCTTGAGCTGATGGAAAAGGGCGAGTATCTGGTCTTTGAGACCGCCGTCAACCTCGCCGGCCCTTACGACTCCGACGATGAGTCTTCTTATTTCTTCCAGAGCGAGTTCCAGGAACTTTGGGGCATCGAGGACCCTAAGGAAGAAGGCCTGCTGTCGGGCTGGGAGCATTACGAATCCCAGCGCCCCCGCGCTTTCCGCCACGGCGAGGCGGGCCTGATCGAAAAACAATTCGACTTCGTCGTGCCCCTGGTGCCGCGCGCGGCGCTCAAGGAAGAGAACATCAAGCTCTACCAGCAGATGATCCAGAACGGCGACCGTCCGCGCGTGTTGATGCTCGGCATGTATCAGCGCGGCGTTCCGGGTTCCGTCAAGAAAGGCGTGGCGAAGGTGCTGCATTCTTTCATGGCCGGCTTCCTGCTGGACGGCCACCACAAGGTCGCGGCCTATCGGCGCGCGGGCGTGCCCGCGAAGTTCCTCGTCATTCTTTCGCCGAAAGCCAGCAAGTACACGTTGCTGCCCGATGAAAAGGGTCCCGCGCAGGCGCGTCTTGAGGAACGCCTGTCCGCGCTCAAGCCTTCTTAAATAAGACCTTGCATTGCGGCGCAAGCGGGGGTATTCTTCGGGTGCCCCTCGTTTCGATCTAGGCCTTTGGGCCTAGGCGGCGATGGGTCTCGGGCCCCTGCTTGTTCTGGGCCCAAAAGGGATATTCTGACTCTATGAGGACCCGTCGCGCGGCGCTCCTGGCGTTGGCGGCCGTTATGGCCGCGGGCTTTGCACGCGCCGAGGAGCCCGTTGCCGCGTCCGTGTCCGCGACGCGCTCGCCCGGCGATTCCTCGCAAATCGCCACGCCGGCCGGCCGCCGACTGCTGACGCGCATCGCGGCGCTGGAGTCCGACGCGGTCGCCCATCTGACCGGCGCCAAGACTTCCTCATTCAACGAACTGAACCGGCGTCTGGCCGAACTGCGCCATGACGTCGACGCCGAGGCGCTTGCCGCCGCGGAAAAGACGGAGCTGTCGGCGCGGCTGGACGTGCTGGACCAACTGCTTGCGCGCGCGGCCGCGCTGGCCGGCAAGTCCGAGAGGCTGGACCCGAAACTTGAATCGGTGATGCGCCGGGCCGCCGCGCGCGCGCCTGCGGGACAGCCGCCGGTCGACAGCCTGGAGGCCGTCGCCGCGCAGCTCGTGGCCGCCGCTTCGGCCAAGGATCCGGCCTCGGCCAACCGCGTCTTCGACAACATGCGCGCGGAACTGGGAGCCGGTGCGGCCGCGTCGCTTCAACAGGTTCAGAAGGATTTTGCCGCGCGCGAACCGATCGTCTTCACCCCCCCCGGCGCCAAGGGCACGAACGCCTACCGCCGGCGCGTGCGCACGTCGGTTCCCGCCTTGAACGCGTCGAAACACCAGCCCGTTCGCGCCGCCGCGACCGCTTCGGGCTCTTCGCTGGCCGACGCCGCGCGCGCGGCCTACGCGCCGATCCGACAGGGCCTACCCGACGGCCAGACGCAGGCGTTCCTCGCCAAGCGACAGGAGCTGTTGACCGCTTTGGAC
>JABEUV010000080.1 GCA_013044195.1 Elusimicrobiota bacterium
CAGCGCGCGACCTTACTCAAGGCCCTGCTCTACGTCCGCGGCGGCAACAGCGTGGTCGTGATCAATGTGCCGTGGCATCTGCGGGCGAACTGACGCTGGGGCCACCCATACGCTTTTTCGAGCGCGCGCAGCCGAAGGCCGCGTCTCCTTGGGCCTTCCGCGCGCCTCGGGCGCAGGCCGCGGCGCGGAGGAGCGGCTCGGGGCCGCTTCGTTCCGCGGCGAAGGTTCTTCGCTCATCGCCGCTCCTTTTAGAGACGCGCCCCTCCCGGGCCTCCGGCTGAGGAACCGCCGTCCTCGCATTTCCAGCACAGTTGGCCCTGGTCGTCGACGTCGAAGGAAACCGTCCGGGCCTTCTTGTCGCGCGCCTCGACGAACAGCGACGCGTAGCGGTCGAACAAGATGCGTTCAAGCTCTCGAATGCCGAACTTGCTGACATGCATGTTGGCCTCGAGCGCCTGGATGATCAACTCCGGAGCGACGAAGCGCACCTCGACGCCGTATTCCCGGCCAAGATTGCCGATCTTCAACAAAGCGACCTCGGCCACGTGCATGGCGCCCAGCGGCTTGAACAGATAGATCTTGTCCACGCGGCCCAGTATCTCCGGGCGGAATACGCCCTGCTCGGCCAACAGGGTCTTCATCGCGTCGACGATGCGGCCGTACTCCGTCATGCCCGCCACAGCCTTGGCGATGGGCTCGGCCAGCGCGTTACTCGTCATCACGAAGACGCTTTGCGTGAAATCCGCGGTCTTGCCGCTGCCCTGCTCGGTCAGACGGCCTTCGCCCATCAGTTGGAGCAGCAGGTCGAACACGACCGGGTGAGCCTTCTCGATCTCGTCGAAGAGGATCACGCGCTTGGGATTGGCGAACATCGGCCGCGTCAACTGTCCGCCTTGCTCGCTGCCGACGAAGCCCACGGAGGCTCCCGTCAGTCGCGCCTTCCCCATCTCGGCGCTGCTGAGTTCCGAGCAATCGAAACGCAGCAGCGCCTTCTCGTCTCCGAAGAGATGCTCGCATAGCGCCTTGGCCAGTTCCGTCTTGCCGGTCCCCGTGGGGCCCAGGAAAAGAAGATTGCAGACGGGCCGCGAGCGCTTGTCCTTCATCCAACTTAAGCGCACGACCCGCGCCACGTCCTTTAGTATCTCGTCCTGGCCCTTGACGCGCCGCTGGAGATGCTCGATTAATTTGGCTTCATCGACGACGTTGCGCTGGCTGGCCGCCGACGTGGCGTTGATCAACGACGTGAGCTTCGTCCAGTCGGTCATTTTTTCGAGATCGCTCATAGGTTTCCTCGGTTATTGTCCCTCGCCGGCCCGGCCCTTCGGCGCGAAGATGTCCTTTGTCCAATGCGGCGGCTGCGCCAGCCCGGCGGCGGGCAGCGCCGCTGCGACCGGCGGGAACTGGGCGCGATCAGTCATCAGTTCGGCAGCGCTGCGGCGCGAGGTCACGGGCGGCGCCGTCGGAGAGCGCGAGACGGTGACCGACGAGTCGTCGGACGCATAGATGGCCGCAGACGCTCCGCGGCTGAAGCGGCAGGACGACACGGCCACGTGCGCGTCCCGCCAAGCCGTGATCGGCGACAATCCCGCGGCGAAGTCGTCGTTATTGAGCCGGACATGCGCGCTTCCGCGGACCAACACATCGGCAACATCTCCCCCGAACCGCGATGCGACCGCGCTCACGGACGGGACGGCGTCGGCGCTTTGATACACCTTCAGACCGACGACCCCCGAGGCGGCGACGACGCCGACGAGTTGGAGATCAGCCGAGGCCGCCTGCACCGCCGAGGATCCCGGCGGCTCGGCGACCGGAGGTCGGACCGTCACGCCTTCGATGACCGCGGATGCGTTCTCAACGCGGACCGTTCCGGCGATCAGCACCTGGGCGGCGCCCGCGCCTTTCAAAGTCAGCTTCTTGTGCAAGATCGCCACGTTCTCCTCGTAGCGCCCCGGCCTTATGCGTATGACGTCGCCGTAGGCCGCATTAAAAATCGCGGCGGAAATAGAAGGCGTGTCGACGTCGGAGCCGGGGTTGGGAGAGACAATCCACATTCCGCGTTTGTGCGCTGAAAACCGGAAGAGCGCGGCCGGCTTCGGCGGCGAATACGCGCTTGGAATACGAGGATGCACGGGCGCCGCGACGGGCGCGGCTTGCGGAGAGACGACGAGACGTTCCGGGGAAGGACGCGCGACGGCCGGCTCAGACATCGGCGGTTCGGCGACTGGAACCGGCGACGTCTCCTCGGAGGGCCCCGCCGCGGCCGCGGTCGCCGGTTCGGAGATGGCGCCGCTCACGGGAGGCGCCGCCGTAGGCGGCTCGGACGGACGCAGGAAAATAAGAAGCGCCGAGATGGAGGCGACCGCGGCGAAAGCCTGGAACCAACCATCGGACAGTATGTCCTTCATGGTGCGGCCGCCGAGCCGGAGGATTTGGCGCGCAGCAGCGCCGCCTTCGCGGCGGGACCCAGGCCCAGATCGACCCGCCGCAACCCCGTGCGCCTCGCCGTGTCCAGCATCCCGTCCGTCATGCGTCGCACGCAATGCGCAAGCTGGCGAACGCCGTACTGGGAAAACTCCTCGTTCGATTTCACGATCTCCGCGAGCAGTTCCGGGGCCAGGTAGTCGACCTGGATGCCGGCGTCGCCCCACTGCTTTTCGATGAGCAGGCAGGCGATCTCCGCGATGTGGATCGGCCGCAGGCTGTCCATCAGGACGATCTCGGAGAATCGGGCCAAGAAGGATTTCTCAAAGCCGGCCTCGCGCGAAAGGACGTCGCGCGCCGCGGCCACATACGCTTTCGGCTCGGCGTCCGCGAGGGTGCGCAGGCCTTCGACGCCGGCATTGCACGTCGCGAAGAAGACGCAGGCGCTGAAATCCGCCGTCTTGCCCGTGGCCTTGTCGCGGCAGCGGCCGCCGTCCAGCGCGTCCAGCAGCGCGTGCAGGACGTCGGGATGACATTTGTCGATCTCGTCGAGCACCACGACGCGACGGGGATCGGCCGCGATCGCGCCCGTCAGCGTCCCCTCCGTCGCCGGGCCGTCCGCGCCGGGCGAGCCCATAAAGGCGGACACATCAGCGGGAGACTTGTACTGGTTCATGTTCAGCACGACGGGCTCTCGCTGCGGCCACAGCGCGTGGGCCACGGCCGTCGCCAGGAAAGTCTTGCCCGTGCCGGTCGGCCCCACCAGCAGGAAAGAACCCAGACTGCGTCCCGACTGCGCGAGTTGAAGACCGCGCTGAAGGGTGTCAACGACGGTCCCGACGGCCGCGTCCTGCCCGCGCACCTGCTCCTTGAGCCAGGCTTTGCGCCCGCTAAAATCTATACGGCGCAAAGCGGCATGATCGATCGAGCGCGGCGCTCCCCGCCGTCGGTCGAGGATCAGGACCACGCGCGCGACCGCGCCGACAGCCGCGATCGCGCCCAGCCAGGTCAGAGCGACGGGATGCGCCTGCCCGATCGCAGCAAGCGTCACCCCGAGGGACAGCACGACCAGAGCGAGCAGGAGCGGGTGGGTGCCGACCATAGTCAAGCTGGATGTTTCTTCGACGGCCCATTCATGGTGTTCGCAGGATAACAGAGGAGGCAACACGGCGCAAGGCCCCGAGAGCGAAGGGCTGTTTACTAAATATTATTCGCGCGTTTACCGGACTTTAGTGGAGGCGCCGCGCGGCGCGCGTTATAATTCGCGGAGAGTCCAATGGAGGCTGATATGGGCGACGACAACGAGCCGACTCGCTTCGACTATGCGTTCGACTCTTCCGTCGCCGCGTCCGTAAAAGCGGCGAAGTCGTCATGGGACGGAGCGCTGACCGCCCTGATCGCCGTCGGAGCCTGTCTGCCGGCCGCGCATTATTTAATCAGTTCGTCCGCACCGCCCGCGCGTCCCGCTCGGGCGGCCTTGGTCGTGACGACGGCATCTCCGTCGCCGACGCGCCCCTACACGCAAGCGGCGACGACCGCGCGACCTGCGTCCAGCCGGCCCGCGCCGGTTTCATCGCCCCTGCCGGCCGCCGCGCCTCTGCCTTATTTCACTGCGGCCGCCGCAATCGAACGCCCCGCTTGGGCCGAATCCACGCCGTCTCAGGCTTGGACCTGGCCGGCCGGAATGCGCAGCGGCGCCCCCAGTCTGCGGTTTGTCGGCCCGGGAGCGCAGGAAGATTCCGCAATGAGGCGACTCAAAGCCTGGAACCCGGCCGCCGGAGCGGACGGAGGGACGGAATTTTTCAATGATCGCCCCGCGAACAACGTCCGACGCGCGCCGATGAGCTTGGAAGAAATTCGTAAATTGGAATTGGACTCACTCATAAAAGCGAAAGGAGCCTCTTCCGGCAAGGGCTTCCTGGATTATGCTGGCGAGCCCGTCGCACTGCTGACCTACGCCGATGGGAGGACGCAGACGCTGCACTACGATCCGCTCGTCTTCGATCTGCGCGGCGACGGCGTCAAGACCTCTTCAAGAAAGGTTCTTTTCGACTTGGTGGGCTACGGACGCGGCGACAAGATCCAATGGATGAACGACCTCGCCGCGGGCACCGGCATCCTGGTCTTCGACGCTCAAAGAAGCGGCCGCGCGGGCAAAGACGGTCGGGAGGTGTTCGGCGACCGCACTTCGCTGGACGGCGACGCGCCGGACGGATTCGCCAACGGCTTCGAGGCGCTACGCGGGCTGGTCGACAAGGCCATACGCGAGGGCGTGCTGGACGGCGGCGTCGCGGCTTCCGGCGTGCTGGATGCGCGCGCGCTGTCGGCGCTGGAGCGCGCCTACGGCCTGAAAATCCGCCTGGGAGGGCTTCACGGCAGAACCATCGCACTGGCTCAGGCCGGCGTGCGCGGCATTGCGTTGTCCAAGAGTCCGGCGCAGCGCATCGAAAACTTCGACGGGCGCAACAACGATCTTCTTGCCCAGCCCGGCGCGGTCTTCTTGCGCGCGGACGGCACGGTCGGGACTTACATGAATATTTGGCTGGCTCCGCGGCGGGACGGCCTCGGCTTGAAGCGCGTGGAGTTTCGCTGAAGCGCCTCAGATCTTACCCTCACGGCCGGTGCAGCCCAGATCGAAAGGCCCCAAAGCTCCTGGAGCCATCGGCGGATTGCGCGCATCATACGGCCATGAAGTCTGTGGGTTTCTTCGCCGAATTCGCGCACGAGTTGAACAGCCATTGGGCCGAACGCCCGTGGTTGTGGGCAGTTCCTGCGGCGGGTCTCGCCGCATACCGGATGATTCTAGTTCCCTTCTTGGAATTCATGGCAGCGAGAATGGGACACGACGCTTGGATCCTCGAAACGGGTCTGGGGTGGCTTGTCATGAACTTCGCAGTCCCCGCGGCGTTCGCCGCACTGTGGACGGGCGACGAACTCGGCGTGAACTCACGGCGCGCCCTGGCGGCGGCGGCATTGTTTCTGATGCCGTATCCGGCGCTACTACTCTACAACTGGGTCGCGACCCGTGCGCTGGAAATCCTCATGGTCGCGGCGTGGAAAACGGTAGGCTCGACCTTGCCCGTCAACGTGTTCCTTGCCGCAATCAACGTCGTCATTGGCACCCTCCCCCTGTCCGCCACTATCGGCTCGGCCCTGGCGTACATGCGTTGGAAGCCGGGCCTCGGCCTGCTTGAGGCACTGGGTGCGGGCTGGCGCGCGCTACGCGCGAACGCAGGATTCTTTGCCGTCGTTGTGATCGTGACCTGTCTTGCGGAGGGAACGCTCGCCGCTGCTTTCAGCCAATGGCGCTCGGCGGGCGCGCACACGCACGCGGGCGCTCCCGTTTTTATTTATGCTCGATATTACGCTCTGACGATAGTGAAATTAATCGGCGGCGTGGCGATTCCCATTCAGGTGATCAATTCAAGGCTTCATTCCCAGCCTGCGGTGCAGCGGAAATTTATATCATGACGTTGTGGAACCGACTCCGGCCCCCGCGCGCATTCTTGTCGTGCAGCTGCGCCGCCTCGGCGACGTGATCCTGACCACGCCCGCGCTGGCGGCGCTTAAAAAACGCTATCCGCAGGCGAAGCTGGATTTCCTGGTCGAGGCGCCCGGCGCCGAGGCCGTGACGGGCAATCCGGACATCGACGAGATCCTGGTTTACGACGCCGCGGGCTCTCTCGACGCGCTGCGCTGGGCGCTGAAGATCCGCGCGCGCCGCTACGATTGGGTGATCGACTTCCTGGCCAACCCGCGCACGGCGCTGATCGCAGCACTCTCGGGCGCGGCGGTCAAGGCGGGGCCCGCGCACGTGCGGCGGCGCTGGGCCTACAACCGCCTGCTCGTCCAGCCGGAACGCGCGGTTTACGCGGCGCGCGAGAAGGTGCTGTGGCTGGAAAGCCTGGGCATCAAGGCCGCGCACGCGCCGGAACTGCCGCGGCTTTATCTGGCCAAGCGGCCCGCGCACCCGGACAACGTCGTGGGCCTAGCCCCCGCCTCGCGCAAGGAGACGCGGCGCTGGCCCGCGCGGCACTGGATCGCTCTCGGCCGGCTTCTGCGCGAACGCCGCGGCTCCACTCTGAAAATATTCTGGGGACCCGGCGAGCGCGCGCTGGCCGAGGAAGTGGCGCGCGGCATCGGCGCGGGCGCGGAAATGGCGCCGCAGACGCGCGGCATCGCGGACTTGGCGCGGGAACTGGCGGCCTGCCGCGTGCTGGTCAGCAACTGCTCGGGCACCAAGCACGTGGCCGTAGCACTCGGCGTGCCGACCGTCACCGTTCACGGCTCCTCGGACCCCGCGTCCTGGACGCCCGTCCATCCCGACCACCGCTTCATGCGCCGTGAAGAGCTGGCCTGCATCGGCTGTCGCAGCAACGTCTGCCCCACGCAGATCGAGTGCCTGCGTGACCTGAGCGCGGAGCGCGTACTGCCCGCCGTCGAGGAACTTCTGGCGCACGCGCAGGCGGCCGCATGAGCTGGGCCAAGCGCCGCGAGCGGCTGCGCAAAAGCTTCGCCGGCCGCGCGGCTTTGGTCGCGGCCTCCGCCGCCTACGGCGCGGGCGTGCTGGGCCGACGCGCGCTCTACGGACTGGGCGCGCTCAAGCGCCGCCGCCTGCCCGCGCGCGTGATCTGCATCGGCAACCTCACCGCCGGCGGCACGGGCAAGACGCCCGCCGTCCTGCTGGCCGCCGAGACCTTGCGCCGCCGCGGCCACGAGGTGGCGATCCTGTCGCGCGGCTACGGGCGCAAGGCGCCGAAAAAGCACGTCTCCGTGCTCATCGACGGCCGCCACTGCGACTGGCGCGAATGCGGCGACGAGCCGTGGATGATTCACCAGTCCCTGCAGGGCCTGGGCGTGCCCGTGCTGGTCTGCCCGGACCGCGTGAAGGCGGGCGACCTGGCGGTGGAAGTCTACGGCAGCAAGGTGCTGATTCTCGACGACGGCTTTCAGCACCTGCGCCTGCACCGCGATCTGGACATCGTCCTGATCAGCGCGCGCGATCCCTTCGGCGGCCGCCGCCTCCTGCCCGCG
>JABEUV010000081.1 GCA_013044195.1 Elusimicrobiota bacterium
CGCGCCATGGCGCGCATTCCCACATTCACCAGGGCTTCCAGGCGCTCCCCGTCCGGCGGGTTTTGCGCGGGCGCGTTCGTTGCCCGCGTCAGCCCGGGGCGGGCGAACTCCGCGGCCACCAAGGCCGCGGCCTGGCCCAGGTTCATGGAGGGCGCGCGGTCCGCGGTGGGAATGCGCAGCAGGGCGTGGCAGGCGTCAAGCTCCGCGTTGGTCAGGCCGTTGCGCTCCGCGCCGAAGAGCACGGCTACGCGGCCGCCGCCGCGCAGGCGGCGGCGCAGCCACGCGCGCAGGGCGGGTAAGGTCACGGTCTCCCGGCGCAGGGCGCGGTTGTGCGCCGACGCGGTGCCCAGCACCAGGCGGCAGTCCGCCACGGCGTCCTGAAGGCTGGAGGATTTCGCGCGCCGCAGGATGTCGTTGCCATAAACGGCGGACCGTGCCGCGCGCCAATGCGGCGCGTAGGGGGAAACCAAGGCCAGGTCGTCCAGGCCGAAGTTGGCCATGGCGCGCGCCACGGCACCCATGTTGAGAGAGTCGCTGGGGCGAACCAGCACGAAGCGCACGCAGGCGGGGGCGGTCATGGCGACTGGGATTATACCGCGCGCGGGCGGCCGTGCGTGAATTGGTAGGATCGGACTTAAGGTGAGTCAATCCGCTTTGGTGGTTCCGGACGCGCGCGCGCTGGAAGCCGTCCAGCGTCTGTGCGAGATTTCCGATCCCTACGCCTGCGGTCCGGACATGGACGCGCTGTTTACGCTGGCCATGAACGAGAGCGTGCGCTGGCATGGGGAGCGCTCCCCGTTTTACGGAAAGCTCCTGGCCTCCCGCGACTTCAAGGCCCAGGACGTGCGCGCGGTGGAAGACTGCGCGCGCGTGCCCTTCGTGCTGGCGAATTTCTTCAAGACGCACGAGGTGCTGTCCGTGCCGCGCGAGCAGGTGGTGGGCCACTTCACGTCCTCCGGCACCACGGGGCAGAAATCCCAGATGTTCTTCGACCGCTGGTCCTTGGGCGCGGGCCAGCGCATGCTGGACCGCGTGTTCCAGCATTACGGCTGGGAGGAGCCCGCCACACCCACCAATTACCTGCTCTACAGCTACGAAACGGAGTCCGACTCCAAGCTGGGCACCGCCTACACCGACAATTACCTGTGCCGCTACGCGCCCGCGCATGCCGTCTTCCACGCGCTGCGCCGCGACGGCGCGGGCGGCCACGAGTTCGACGTCTTCGGCGCCATCGAACGCCTGGAGCGGTGGGAGAAGGAAGGCCTGCGCGTGCGCATCTTCGGCTATCCCGCCTTCCTGCACTTCACGCTCCAGCGCCTGCGCGACCTGGGCCGTCCGCCGCTGGCGCTGTCCGAAAAATCCCTGGTCTTCCTGGGCGGCGGCTGGAAAGGCCACGCCGACCGCGCCATCCCCAAAGCGGAGCTCTACGCGCAGGTCTCCCGCCAACTGGGCATCCCCGACCACCGCCTGCGCGACGGTTTCGGCTCCGTGGAACATCCCATTCCGTACGTGGAGTGCGCGTCCCATCGCTTCCACGTTCCCGTCTGGTCGCGCGTCTTCATCCGCGACCCGCGCACCTTCTCCGTCCTGGGCTTCGGCCGCTCCGGCCTCCTGCATTTGGTCAGCCCCTACATCACCTCCGCACCCGCCCACAGCGTCCTGATGGGCGACCTGGCCTCCCTCCATCCGGGCAGCGACTGCCCCTGCGGCATCAAAACCCCCTTCTTCACCGTCCTGGGCCGCGCCGGCACCAGCAAGAACAAAAGCTGCGCGATGGCGGCGGCGGAATTGCTGGGCCGCTGATTTTCTTCGGTCCTGACCTAACGGTTCGTCGCGTCGCGGCGCGCGGCTTCCAGCGCTTGATGCAGCTTCTTCTCCAATTCTTCTCGCGACGGCAGGCCGGTGATGTATTCCGCGACGCGGATGCCGCTGCGGTCTAACTCAAGAAGTTCCACCTCCTCGCGTCCCTTGCCGGAGCACAGAATGACTCCCGTCGGCGGCTCCTCACCCGGCGCGCGCTCGTGCTTGTCCAGCCACTTCATGTACAACTCCATCTGCCCCTTGTGCTCCGGTTGGAAGCGGTCCAGCTTCAGCTCCACGGCGACCAGTCGCTTGAGATGCCGGTTGTAGAACAGCAGGTCGAGATAATAGTCTCGTCCGTCCACCTCAATGCGCTTCTGCCGGGAGATGAACGCGAAACCCGCGCCCAGCTCCAGCAGGAATTCCTCCATCTTCCGCAGGATCGCCGCCTCAAGATCCTTCTCGCTATAAGCGTCCTTAAGCCCGAGGAACCCGAGCAGATACGGGTCCTGGAACACCATATCCGGCGTCATCCGGTCCTCCGCGCGCAGAGCCGCCACCTCCTGCGCCGCAAGCTTCGCGGGCTTGCGCGACAACGCCGTGCGTTCGTACAGCATTCCCGCGATTTTCGAGCGCAAAGTCCGCACGCTCCACCGCTCCACGCGGCACATCTCTGCGTAGAAGTCCCGTTTGAGGGGGTCTTCGAGAGGAATAATCTCTCGAAAGTGGCTCCAACCCAATTGTCGCCACAGTGTGGCGACAATTCGTCGGTCAGAAAACACCGTTGCGAACTGGATCATCCTGAACAGGTTTGCAGGCGTATAACCGGCGCCATGCTCTCGCACCAATTGTGGCGACAGCGTCGCAACAATCTGACGCCCATAGCTTGCTCGCTTCCCCCGGAGGATATCCTCCCGGATGCGCATACCGACGCCCCAGTAGAGCATCACGAGCGCTGAATTGGCTGTCCGCGCGACGCCTTCCTTCGCCGCTTCTATCAGCGTTCGGACGTCGCTGAGAAGCCGTCGCTCCGGCTCGGCCTCGCGAGTAAGCTCCTTTCGCATACCAACATACGATTCAGCCCGCCGTTTTGTTCCATCGGATTGTCCTGACTGCGTTAGGATAATCCGATTTCGTCCAGAGAGCTCTAGATGTCGGTGTGCACGGCCCAGCGCTGGCGCGAATCAAGAAGCAGGCCGGAGAAGCCGTCCATGCGCCCGTTCAGCGGGGAGATGTCGCCTTTCATCTGGGCAACGGTCACCATCGTGCGGGAGAAAATCATGTCCAACCCCAAGCCGGAGCGCGGCGCGCCGCGCGAGCCGTACAACATCCCCATCCGCATCCAGGGCGCCGAGCGCTCGTTCGCCGATGATCCCGAGTGCCGCGCGCTCCTGCGCGACATTCGCATCCTGATTGAGGACACTCGTCGCCGCGGCGTGCTTCCGCCCGCGGTCCGCAGGAAACCGCGCAAGAAGGGGCGTGAGCGCCTTTAAGAAGTTTCGCCCAGGCCGTGTTCAAGCTGCCGCGCTGTCGGCAGGATCTTCTTGAGCGGCCCGGGCAGCTCACGGGTGAGCCGGTAGCAGGCGACACCGATGGGACGCTTCTGGTCGCGCAGTGCGTACTCCACGACAATGCGGTTCTTCGATCGGCACAAGATCACGCCGATGCTGGCCTGATCTCCGTCGCGGCGCAGGCGTTCGTCCGCCGCTGACAGATACGCGCTCAGTTGGCTGACGTGCTCCGGCTGGAACGGCACGTTCTTCAGCTCGACCACCACGTAGCAATGCAGGAACGTGTTGTAGAGCAGCAGATCGAAGACGTGCTCTTTTCCGCCGGCCTCCACGCGATGCTGGCGCCCGATGAACGCGAACCCCTTGCCCAACTCCATCAGGAAGCGCTGCGCGTTCTGGATGATGCCCTGCTCGATGTCCTTCTCCTGCGTGATCCCGGGCCGCAAAAAATCCAGCGTGTACTCGTCCTTCAGCGCCTCCTGGGCCAGCTTCGCCTGCGGCGCAGGCAAGGTGAGCGCGAAGTTGGTCTGCGCCTTTCCCTTGTGTTGATGCAAGCCGTTCTCGATGTGACGAACCAGCACGTCTCGAGTCCAGCCATTGCGCAATGCTTCATGCGCGTACCATAGCCGCTCCTGTCGGGAGGAGAGCTTCTCGATGAGCGCGATATTATGCCGCCAGGGCAGATCCGCCAGCGGCGCCGGCGGCGTCGCCAATTCTGCAGCAGTCTGTTGCAGAATTGGAGATTCTCCAACAGTCCGTTGGAGAATTGTCAATTTGCCAACGCGCCGTTGGCAAATTGAGCGGTCGTCCACCCATGCCCGGTAGAAAGCCCGCATAAGCTGGAGATTTTGACGAGAGAAGCCCTTCGCTTCTGGAAATGCCGATCGCAGGTCGAGCGAGACCTTTTTCAAGACGGACGTTCCCCAGCGTTCGCGCTTTTGCTTTTCAACGATCTGTCGCCCCAGGTCCCAGTAAAGGGCGATGAGCTCGCGATTGATGGACAGCGCGGCCTTGAGCCGCGCCAAGCGGATGCGCTCCTTCAGGCCTTGGATGAAGCGCGGATAGTCCTGCGGCAGGGATTCGAGAGGCATGTAGAGTATACGCGGCACGCCCCAAAAAAGTTCCATTCTGAATACCGCCGCGGCTTCCTGCGCGACTACGTCCGCCTGGAGATCGCCGCCGTCGTGAAGGACTTCCGCCTCTCCAAAGGCATGACCCAGAAGCACCTCGCCGCGCGCGCGCGTCCCGCAATCCCAGATCGCCCGCCTGGAAAGCCTGTCCGACGACCGCATCCCCAGCCTGGACTTCATCATCAAGCTGATCGCCGCCC
>JABEUV010000082.1 GCA_013044195.1 Elusimicrobiota bacterium
GCGCCGCCGCTGGAGCAGTCGATCAGGTCGACGCCGCGCGTCTTGAGGCGGCGCGCCAGTTCCACCGTCTGCGGCAGGTCCCAGCCGCCGTCGGCCCAGTCCGTGGCGGAGACGCGCACGAACAGGGGCAGGCGCTCGGGCCAGATGCGGCGCACCGCATCGACGATCTCCAGGGCCAGGCGCGCGCGGCCGTCGAAGCCGCCGCCGTAAGCGTCGGTGCGCCGGTTGCACAGCGGCGAAAGAAACTCGTGGACCAGGTAGCCGTGCGCGAAGTGCAGTTCGATCACCTCGAAGCCGGCGGCCAGCGCGCGCCCGGCCGCGGCCGCGAACTGCGCGGGGACTGCGTTGATGTCGGCCGGCGTCATCTCGCGCGGAAGAGCGTATCCCGCGTCGAAGGCCAACGCCGACGGCGCCAGCGGCGTCCAGCCCCCGCGCTCCGGCGGCACCGCGCCGCCGCCGTCCCACGGCGTAGCCGTCGAGGCCTTGCGCCCCGCGTGCGCCAACTGCAGTCCTGGGGCCGCGCCCTGCGCGCGCACGAAGCGCGCCACGCGCGCCCAGGCCTCGGCCTGAGCGTCGTTCCACAACCCGGAGTCCGCCGGGGAGATGCGGCCCTCGGGGCAGACCGCCGTCGCCTCGCCGATCACCAGTCCCGCGCCGCCGACCGCGCGCGCGCCCAGGTGCGCCAGATGCCAATCGGAGACCAGGCCGTCGACGCACGAGTATTGGCACATCGGCGAAACAAAGACGCGGTTGCGCGTCTCCACGCCGCGCAGACGTAACGGCTCGAAAAGGCGGCTCATAAGGCCAATGTTATCAATTGCCGGGGACGGCGCGCTCCGCGCAAAATGGTGACGCCAGCGTCAGTGGACCATTTTAGTCGGGATTCCTCGATGGTTAAAACACACCGCGGTCGTTCAGTTTGTTAAAATAGACAGATGCGCAGCGTCGGCAAGAACGTCTCCCGCCGCGAAGGTCCCGAGAAGCTGACGGGACGCGCCGTCTACCTCGACGATCTGGACATCCCCGGCTGTTGGCACGGCGTGACCGTGCGCTCTTCGGTCCCGCACGGCCGGATCAAGGCCGTGACGTTCGACCCGGCCTTCCCCTGGAACGAGTATGTCGTGGTCACGGCCGCGGACATACCGGGGCGCAACGTGGTGACCCTGATCGAGCCGGACCAACCCCTGCTGGCCGACGGCCTGGTGCGCCACCGCGAGGAGCCCATCGCCTTGATCGCGCACGCGGACCGCGCCAAGGCCTACGAAGCCCTCAAGCACGTGACGGTCGAAATCGAGACGCTCCCGTCGGCCTTGACCATCGCCGACTCGCTGGCGGTGAAAGAAAAGATCTACCAGAACGATAACGTCTTCAAGTCCTTCCTGATCCGGAAGGGCGACGTCGACGCCGCACTCGCGTCGGCGGACGTCGTGGTCGAAAGCGAGTACCGCGTGCCCCATCAAGAGCAGGCCTATATCGAGAACAACGCCGTCGCCGCCTGGGAAGAGGACGGCGTGCTGGTGGTGCGCGGCTCCCTGCAGTGTCCGTATTACGTGGTCAAGGCGCTGAAGGTCCTGCTGGGCCGCGACGAGTCGAAGGTGCGCGTGATCCAGACCGTCACCGGCGGCGGCTTCGGCGGCAAGGAAGAATATCCGTCCATGATCGCCGGCCACGCCGCCCTGCTGGCGCTGAAAGCCAAGCGCCCGGTCAAAATCGTCTACGACCGCCACGAGGACATGGCCGCGACGACCAAGCGCCATCCCGCGATCGTGCGCCACCGCACGGGGCTGACGCGCGACGGCCGCCTGGTGGCGCAGGACGTGGACGTGGTCATGGACGGCGGCGCGTACGCCACGCTGTCGGCGGTGGTGCTCTCGCGCGGGACCTTGCACGCGGCCGGCGCCTACGAGTGCCCGAACGTGCGCGTGCGCTCCCGCGTGGTGGCCACGCACACCCCGCCCAACGGCGCCTTCCGCGGCTTCGGCGCGCCGCAGACATTATTCGCCGTGGAACTGCATTGGGAGAAAATTGCGGACGTTCTTGGGATCGATTCTTTGGCGCTGAAGCGAAAAAATTTATTCAAGTTGGGCTCAATCACCGCGACCGGCCAGGTCCTGCGCGAGTCCGTCGGCGCGGAGGACTGTCTCGACATCGTGGTCCGGCGCTCGAAATACGCGCAACGACGCAAGGAATACGACCGGTGGAACGCCGACGCGAAGAAGCCTTCGTGGAAGGGCATCGGCGTGTCGGTCTGCCATCACGGCGCGGGCTTCACCGGCTCGGGAGAGGTCTACCTGGCCAGCCGCGCGGGCATAGCACTCACCCGCGCAGGCGCGCTGGTGGTGCTGGCCGCCTCCACGGAGATCGGCCAGGGCACGAATACCATGTTCGCCCAGGTCGCCTCCGACACCTTGGGCGTGCCTTTCGATTGGCTGCAAGTTGAGACGCCGGACACGCACAAGGTCCCCGACTCCGGCCCCACGGTCGCCTCGCGCACCTGCATGGTCGTGGGCGGACTGGTGCGCCGTGCGGCGCTGGACCTGAAGGCCGCCTTTGAACGCGAATACGGCCGTGTGCCGCGCACGCCCGCGGAGCTTAAAAAAGCCGCCGTGGCGCTGTGCGGCGCCAAGCCCGCGCGCCGCTTCGAGGTCCAATACGAGAAGCCGGCCGAAGTGACCTGGGACGACGCGACCTATCAAGGCGACGCCTACGGCGTCTATTCCTATGCGGCCTTCGCCGTCGAATTGGAAATCGACCGGGCCACCGCCGAGACCAAGGTGCTCCGGGTCACGACCGCCCAGGATATCGGCAAGGCGCTCCATCCGCTGTTCGCCGAGGGGCAAATTATAGGGGGCTGTTTGCAAGGATTAGGCTGGGCCCTGCTCGAGGAACCGGTGTATAATGATGGGGTGATGGTCAACAGTCAGCTTACCAACTACGTGATCCCGACCAGCCTCGACGCGCCCCCCTTCGACGTGACGGTCGTGGAGAAGCCGTACTCGCGCGGCCCGTTCGGCGCGAAAGGCGTCGGCGAACTGCCCATGGACGTGCCCGCGCCCGCCGTCGCGGCCGCGGTCAAGCACGCGACAGGCCGGCTGATCGCGACGATCCCCCTCACCCCCGAGCGCATACTGGCCGCGTTGGGCGCGCCGGCGGAGACGCCCCTTGCTTGAGCCGCGCCGCCAGATGAGATTTTTCGCCGCCGCGCTCGCGCTCGCCCTGTCGACGCCCGCGGCGACGCGCGCCGCCGCCCCCGCGCTGTACGACGTGTCCTACCTGTGGCACGTCGACCGCGCCGCCGCCTTCGCGCGGCGCGACGCCGTGGCCAAGATCCTGGGCCCGACCGCGGCCAAGCACCTCCTCGTCGTGTCGGCCGACGGCGCCTGCGGCGTCGTCTACTTGCGCGACGCCGACCGCGCGCGCGCCGCGAAGGTGGCCGCGTCGCACACGCGCCTGCTCAAGCGCCATCGCCTGGGCAAGGCCTGGATCGTGGGCACGCGCGACTGGGCGGAGATCGCCCCGAACCCCGCGGCGGTCCGCGCCGTCGCCGCCGCGACGCCGATCCATAAGCGCCGCGCGTTCCGCATCGCGCGGCCGTCGAAAATCGCGCCGGCCGAACTGGAGACGGCGCGCAGCGCCGAACAACGCCGCCTGGAAGGTCTCGTCGCGGCGCACGTCCGCCTCCTGCGCCGCGAAGGCCGCCTGTCGCCCGACGAACGCACGGCCTGGTCCGTCTACGATTTCACCACCGGGCAGACGCTCGTCGAGATCAACACGGACCTAGAACTTCAGGCCGCCAGCCTCATCAAGCCCCTGCTGGCACTCGCCTACATGAGCCGTGTGTCTGAGGGCAAGCTGGTCTACGACGCGCGCAGCCGCTTGGAACTGGAGCGCATGATCCAGCATTCCGACAACGCCGCGGCCGATTGGACCATGCGCCGTCTGGGCGGCCCCGCCGCGGTGCAGTCACTTCTGCGCCGCCGCTACGGGGCCCTGCTCACTGGGGTGGAAATCAAGGAGTACATCCCCGCCGACGGCCGCACCTACCGCAACAAGGCCTCCGCGCGCGACTACAGCCGCTTCCTGCTCGCGCTGTGGCGCGACGAACTGCCGGGCTCCGAGGAAATCAAGCGCCTGATGTCTTTGCCCAAGCGCGACCGCATCAAGACCGGCGCGCCTCTGCCCGA
>JABEUV010000083.1 GCA_013044195.1 Elusimicrobiota bacterium
CCCGCGCTCTTCGCCGCGGTTTCCAATTGCTTGAGCAGGTACGCGCGGCGCTCTGCGGGATCGGACAGGACCAGGTTGTCGCGCAGAAGCTTGCGGTGCTTGGACGGGTCCTTCAGCGTCAGAGGATTTTTTGCATACGTCGGATGGCCGTAGACGGCCCGGCCGGACTTCACGCCGGCCAGTTCCACGCCGATGACTTTATCGCCGTGCAGGGCCGTGATTGCCCGGATGGGACGGCCGAACTTGAAGCCGGTCTCCTCCCAGGTCATGAACTTGGGAAATTGCAGGGACTTGAGCAGTTCCGGAACGAAGCCGCGCAGGAGTGCGGCCGCCGGTTCGCCCTTGGTAAAAACCTCCGCGTAGAGCACGCCGCCCTCGGGCTTGAGGTCCGCGGCCGAAACGCCGTATTTGCGCGCGAAGCCCTCGGCCGCCGGCGTGAACGCGCCGTCGGGCGTTTTCCACGCCGCCTCCTTGGGGCCCTTGAAGCGCTCGGTCTTGTCCGCGCCTTTGGCGGCCACGCCCGCGACGTGCAGGACCAGGTGGCGCAAGGTGCCGTAGGTGGAAATCTCTCCGTGCACCACGCGTCCCGCCAGCAAACTTGTCGCGTTCGCCTTCAACTGCTCCAGCGCCGGCGCCACGAAGCGCGCGGGCAGGGGCTCGGTGTGCACGTCCAGCAGGAAATCCGCCGTCTTGACGGGAACGTTCTTAGACATGGTGGACCTCGGGCTGAGCCTTCGCGATGTAGAGCTGCATGACCTTGCGCGCCAGGCCGCGCACGCGGCCGATGTAGTGCGCGCGCTCGGTGACCGAGATGGCGCCGCGCGCCTCAAGCGTGTTAAACAGGTGCGAAATGCGCACCACGCAATCGTAGGCGGGCAGAGGATCGCCCGAGCCCACCAGACGCTCGCCCTCGGCCTCCCACTCATTGAAATGACGCGAGAGCAACGCCGGCTCCGCGGTCTCGAAGTTGTAGCGGCTGAACTGACGCTCCTGCGCCTTGTGCAGATCGCCGTAGCTCAGGCCGCCGCCGTAGTCCAGATCATAGACGTTGTCCTTCTTCTGAAGGAACATCGCCAGGCGCTCCAGGCCGTAGGTGATCTCCACCGAGATCGGCGACAACGGCATGGAGCCCATCTGCTGGAAATAGGTGAACTGCGTGACCTCCATGCCGTCGAGCCACACCTCCCAGCCCACGCCGGAGGCGCCCAACGTCGGGGATTCCCAATCGTCCTCGATCCAGCGTAGGTCGTGCTCCTTCAAGTTCAGGCCCAGCGCCTTCAGCGACTTCTGATAAAGATCGGTGATGCCGGCGGGAGCGGGCTTTAAGATGACTTGGAACTGGAAATACTTGCCCAGGCGGTTGGGGTTGTCGCCGTAGCGGCCGTCGGCAGGACGGCGCGAGGGCTCCACGTAGGCCGCGCGGATGGGCATGGACGTCAGCGCGCCGAAGAAGGTGGCGGGGTTGAACGTGCCCGCGCCCTTTTCCAGGTCATAGGGCTGGACGATGGCGCAGCCCTCGCGCGACCAGAATTCCTGCAAGGTCATGATGATTTCTTGGAAGCTTTTCACGCGGGGACTCCTTGGCGCGGGGCGCGCAGCGCCTCGCGAAAACGAGCGACAAGTAGAGGACGTCCGGTCTGCGTCTCGAAGTGCGCCTCCAGCGCCTGGCGCGCGTCGGCCGCGGCGGAGCGGTCGAAGTCCAGATCGACGAGCGCTGCGGGTTCCATCTCGTGCAAAGACGTCCAGACGCGCGCGCAGGAACCCGGCGCGCGCTCGCGCAGACCGAAGCCCGCCAGGTCCAGCACGCGCAGGCCGAAGGCCAGCGACAGCCAGCGGCTGGGGTATTTTTCTAGCGCCGCCAACGTGGACGCCAGCAGGCGAAATTTCTCCGGGCTAGGCGCGCGTTCCACGGTGAGACGGTCCAGCAGTTCCGCGCAGTACAGCGCCGCGGTCAGCCGCGCCAGGTCGCCGCGCACCCCCGGAAAGCTCGCGATGATCCGCCCGCCCACGCATTTGGCCATCTCGGAGCGGGGGGACAGGTGCAGGCGGTACTCGCCCCATACCGCCGGCTCCGACAGCGCCTTGAGCTTGCCCGCCGCGCGCGCCACGCCCACGAAGCGCGTCGTCACCTTGCCCAGGTCCTCGGTGAACAAGGTCACCAGGCGGTCGTACTCGCCCGTCGGCCGCCGCGCCAGCGCGATGGCCTGCGCGTTGAGGATCACGCGCGCCTCCCGGAAAGCGCCCGCCGCATCGCCGCAGTCTCGCGGGCCCCGGGTCGGCGCAGCAGACGCTGCGTCGCCGCCGAGGCACCTTCCAGCAAGGGGGCCGCGCCCTCCGAGGTGGACGCCAGGTACGCCAGCCAACGCCCGTCCTGATCCAACGCCGCGAAAGCGCGCGCGCGGTCCTTGGCATCCAGCGCGCGAAACGCCGCCGCGCGTCCCAGAGCCGGAAGCCCCGGCCAGGCCTGGGCCAATGCCTGCGGGCCGGCCTCTCGCGCGGCGCGCGCCAGCGCCCGCGTGTCCCGGCGGGACAAGGCGGAGCGAACGGCGAAGCATAAGGCGCGCGGGGTCATCGGACGCAGATTATAGGAAAATGGCCCCCAAGAAACCGCGTGAGCAAGGAAGACTCCAGGAACCGAATACGCAAGACTTGACGGCGTTGGATACACATGTTATACACAGTGCAGGATCGATCATGACGAGAGTCCAACTGCTGCTGGATAAGAAGGAAGTGCTGGCCCTGCGCCGCGAAGCCGGGCTGACCGGCAAGAGCTATTCCATGCTGGTCCGAGAAGCCATCGACAGCCTCTACATCTCGCGCTTCACCGATGACGAGATTTCAGGGATGGCGGCGGCGGCCAAAAAGGGGAAGGGCACCCGTAAGTTCAAGAACTTGCAAGACGCCCGCCGCCATCTCTGGTCTCTTTAAGCCCAAGGCATGCTTCAATTCGCATTCTCCTCCGGCTTCGGCAAAAGCCTCAAGGGCCTTCAGCCGCGTGAGAAGGTCGCCGTTCAAAGGCGCGTGGATTCGTTCATGCTTGCCATGGACGTCCGACAGGTTCCCGCCGGTTTCGGCCTCAAGAAGCTCGGCGATGTCCTGTGGGAGTTTCTCACGGACCTGCCCATCCGCGTCGTGTTTCGATGGGATAAAGGCTTGATTACGTTCTTATTTCTCGGCAATCACAACGAAGTCCGCCGGTTCCTGAGCCACTTCTCGTAAGCCTCTCATGAGGAGCACTTTCGAATTAATCGCGGCGACCGGCGCACACGCCGCCGCGCTGGGCGCGATCGGCGTTCAGGCCTGGCGTGAAACGTATGCCGGACAGATGCCGGACGAATATCTCTCCGGACTGGACGCCGTGCGACGCGCGGCCCACTGGAGCAAAATCCTCGCTTCGCCGGGCCCGCAGGAAGCCACGTTCCTAATTCGTCGCGGCGGCGAAAAAGTCGGATTCGTCAGCTTTGGTCCCGGCCGCGGTGAGAGGCTGAACGGCTGGGGAGAAATCTACGCGCTTTACCTATTGAAGTCCCATCAACGCCGCGGCTTGGGAACCGCCCTCTATCGCACGGCGGCCGACCGTTTGGTCGCGTGGGGGAGTTTCAGCAGATTGGACCTAAATACGGATAGGTCCAAAAGATTTCGTTCCTAGCCCCAGAGAGCCCAGGCCAAAAATCGCGCGAGTGCTAAACTCTGTAATGTTGATTCTTCATCTCCTGCCGCAAAGGATGCCCTGAACATGAACATTCCGCGCGCCGCCATTTCTCTTGTGCTCGTGGCCGCCATGATCGCCGTTACGCCCGGCAGCGCCAGTTGCCAGATCGCGGCCGCGGAATTTCAAGTCGCGGCGCCCGGAGGATCCGCCGCTTTCACAGGCATGCCCGTGCACGTGCCGAACGTCGGCTTGGTCGCGCCCGGCGCGGCCCCGACGTTGTCTTCGTTGACGCAACTGCCGGGCGCGCCGGCATTGGCGCTCGCGGCACCCGCGGCGTCCGCCGCATCCGCGGCGCCCGCAACGTCCGCGGCATCCGCGGCGCCCGCGGCTGCCGCTGAGGGAGCCGCCGCGAACGAACTCGATCTTGCCGCCGCGTCCCCGGCCGCGGCGCCTTCCGCCGCTCCCGCGACGAAAGAAGGCAAGCGACCGACGAATATCGCGGAGATGTCCCGGCAATTCGAACTGGATTTGGGAGCGGCCCGGGATATAACGACGCTTGCCGCCGACGACGCCGAGGCGCTGGGGCGACACGCTATCGGACTGCTCGACGGCGAAGGCACCGTGGACGCCGCCGGCTCCGCAAAAAAGGACGCGATCGCGGATCGGGAAGCGCGTCAAAACCAATCCGTGCCGCGAAAAGTCGGCGCGCTGAGGGTTTTGGTCCGAGACAATCCCGCCGAGGCGCTCTCGGCCGCCGGGGACATCCTGCGCAATCCCGAGGAAAGACGCTACGAGGTTCGCGTCGCCGCTCTGCGCGCGCTTGCGACGATTAAATCCGAGGCCGCCGACGCCGAACTGCTGCGGGCGCTCGAAAGCGAAAACGGGTACTACCTCAAGATCGAAACGACAAAAATGATCGGGGCCGCAGCGTCGCGAATCCCCAAGGAGAAGGCCGTTCCGGTCCTGGAAAAATTATACCTGAACGGCGAGAATCAGTCCGTGCGCATCGCCGCGCGCTGGGCGCTGGGCCGGTACGGCATCGAGAAGCCGGAAGTCGCCTACGATTACAAGCAGGTGATCGTCACGGCCGGAATGAGGCTATACGCTCAGGTCAAGTCCCATCGGACCGCCATTTTAACGACTGCAGCGATCGCTTCGGGGGCCGCCTGGCTGGCGCAAGCGCATGCCGCCGGCCAATTCACTTTCACTGGGGCCTGGAACGTCTTCCTCAACAGCGTCCTCCCGGTCGCCTATCCCGTCCTCACTCTCGCCATGATCGGCGGCTTGATCTGGTGGACGATGCGCCGGGGCGGCGGCGGCAGTTCCTCGTTTACGAAAATGCGGAAAATCCAAGCGGAACGGCCTGACGTCACGTTCGACGATATCGCCGGCATCGACGACGCATCGGTCGAGATTAAAGAGCTGGTCGATATCTTGAAGGACCCCGTGCGCTTCAAGCAGCTGGGCGCGAAGCTTCCGAAGGGCGTTCTGCTCAAAGGACCTCCGGGAACCGGAAAAACCTTGATGGCGAAGGCCTTGGCCGGGTCGGCGGGCGTCCCCTTCTATTCCGTCTCGGGATCGGATTTCAACGAGGTCTTTGTCGGCGTGGGCTCCAGACGCATGCGGGATATATTCGAAGAGGCTAAAAAGCACGCTCCGAGCATCATCTTCATCGACGAATTCGACGCGGTGGCCAAAACGCGCAGCAACTACCCCGGGAGCAACGAGTCCAACAACACCTTGAACGCGCTGCTCACCGAAATGGACGGCTTCGATGCCAGCACGGACGTCATCGTGATCGCGGCGACGAACCTTGATGCGTCGCTGGACTCGGCCGCCACTCGTCCGGGCCGGTTCGACCGCAGCATCTACGTGGGAAATCCTCATATCCTCGGGCGCGAGGCGATCCTTCAGATTCACGCGAAAAGTCGGCGCCTGGGGCCGGACGTCGATTTGCGCCGGATCGCCGAGCGCACGACCGGATTCTCCGGAGCGGCCCTGGCTTCGCTCGTGAACGAAGCCGCCCTGCTGGCCGCGCGGCGCCGGGCGACGACCCTCATGATGCGGGACTTCGACGACGCGGTCGACAAGATGCTGGTCGGCTCCGCGCGCGAGCTTTTCATGAATAAGGACGTGATGCGGCGGACGGCCGAGCATGAGATCGGGCACGTGCTTGGACACATGCTGGCCGACTCGACGCTCGATGAGGTTGTCAAGAACCCGCAGAAGGTTTCAAGCATCGTCTCGATCGTCCCTCGCGGCGAAGGAACTCTGGGATTCGCGCATTCCAGCGCGGAAGAAGACAACCCGACGACGACGAAACGCGGACTGGAAAACGATCTGGTGCGGATTCTGGGCGGACACGTCGCCGAGCAGGTGGTCTACGGCGAAGGCGACGTTTCGACCGGCCCCGGAAGCGATCTACAAAGCGCCAGCTCGATTGCCCGTATGATGGTCGAGAAGGCCGGGTTCAGCAAAAAATTGGGCCTGGAAGTGACGGCGCCCAACGCCAACGGATTTAGCCCCGTCAGCGAAAAGACCAAGGAACTGAAGGACGGCGAGGTGCGCCGCATCCTTGCCGCCGCGCACCGCCGCATGACTCAGATTTTCAAGAGCAATGAGGGCCTGCGCAAGCTCCTGGTCACGGAGCTTCTCAAGAAGGAAACGCTGTCGCGTGAAGAGATGATGCAAATCATCCGCGAGTACGTCCGGCCCGTCAAATAGACCGAGGCGTCAGCGCCGCGGCAGGCTTAAGGCCTGCGGCACGAACTCCGGCGTCGGGGCCTGGGGAAGGGTGCCGGGAGCGAAGGCCTCGGGCGCGGCGATTACGTCGCGCTCGATGCGGATGGCGGGCAGGACGACCTGCGGCGACATCTCGCCGATCAGCAGGGGTCCCGGCGCACCGATCACGCGCCCGTTGAGGTCCGTCGGACGGCCTAGCAGTTCCAGTTCGTAGACGCCCGGCCCCAAATGATCGAACAGAAAGGCGCCGTCTTCATTGGCGAAGGCCGCGCTGGACAGCAGGCGCGAGGTAACCCCGGTCGCGGAGCTGGTCTCCACGAAGAACAAACCCACGCGCACGGCCAGCGCGGGGCGGCCGTCAAGGAGCACCGCGCCGGCCACGCGGCCCTCATGAAAATCCTCGATCGGTGTGACCTCGACCTTGCGCTCGTTGATGGGCCACAGGTTGTCGATGCGGTAGAGCCACTGCCGCGCGTTCTCCTCGTCGCCGAAGCGGGCGTAGGCGCCGGAGAAGCCCTCGAAGATGTATTGACTGCCGTCGACGTCCTCGAAGCCTTCCGGGCCGGCCTTCGCCGCGGCGGCCAGTTGATCCAG
>JABEUV010000084.1 GCA_013044195.1 Elusimicrobiota bacterium
ACGAACCTAGTCATCGCCGCGTCCCTGCTGATGATCGCCGTGGCCTTCGCCGCCTATGCGGGGCTGGTGCTGCGCTGGTTCTCCGCGCCGTCGACGGCGTCCGCGCGGTCGGCGCGCGTCTCCGCCGACAGCGCCGCCGCCGAGCAGGCGCTCGAAGAGTCGCGGCGGGACTATCGCGACCGCCTGCTGGACGTCGACGCGCACCTGCGGCTGTCGCAGGCGCTGTGGCGCGCCGGGCGTCCCATCGATTCCTTCTACGTGATGTATGCCGCGCGCGAAATTTTTTCGGAGGACGAATTTCGCCGCGCTCAAGCGGAGATCGTCGTCGGCGCGGGCGGACCCGCGGCGCAGGCGCGCGCCCGCCTCAAGGGTTTGAGCGATCCGTCGCTGGCCATTCCCATCCACGTCGAGACGGCGCGCGACTATCCCGACAGCCCCGAGGCGCGCGACTCCCTGGAACAGCTCTCCCGCCTGGCGTCGGGCGATCCAGACGGCGCCGGCGGTCCGCCCGCGGAACTCGCGCTGACGGCGCTTGAGGACCTGCACGCCAAGCAGCCGAAAAATTCGGCGGCGCTGGAGTCTTTGGGCGACGCGCTGATCGCGCGCGGCGAGGACGCCCAGGCGGAGGCGTTCGCGCGGGAGGCGCTCGACCGCGACCCGGCCGACGCCGGCGCGGCGCACGTACTGGGCGCGCTGGCGCTCAAGAAACGCGACATTGAGGGCGCGCGCCGCTGGCTGGACGCCGCCTGGGAGCACGACGCCTCCGATCTCTACAGCGCCGCGAAGCTGGCCGAGATCTACGACAAGCGTCTCAATGACCCCGAGACCGCCCTGCCGTTCTACTTGGCGCTTTACCGCGAGAATCCTTACTACGACGCGGACGGAGAGCCGGTGGAGACGCGCATCCGCGAGGCGCTGGACGCGCGGCGCGAGAGACTGCTCAAGGGCGCGACGGTCGCGGGGCTGGGCGGCCGCTTCGACCTGGACGACGCGTCCCTGCGCGCTCAGGCCGCCCTGCGCGCCGCGCGGTTCAAGGACCCGCGCTGGATCGACGCGCTGGGCGGACTGCTGGACGACGACTGCGAGATCGTGCGCCGCAACGCCGACTACGCGCTCTTCGAGATCGGCAAGGTCCAGCCCGACGCCGTGCGCGCGCGCCGCGACGAGTGGCTGGACTCCGACAAGCCGCTGACGCGCATTCGCGCGCTGAACCTGTTCGCCGATCTGGACGGAATGAACGCCCTGCCGCGCGCGCTCAAGGCGCTGGAAGATCCCAATCCGGGCGTGCGCGCCTACGCGATCGCGATGGTGCTGGACCACTACTACGCGCGCGTGCCGCAGGCGATGCGCGCGCGCGCCCGCGCGCTGGCCGCGGAAAAGGACCCCGCGGTCGTCGACTTTGTGCGCCGTTTCTCGGTCCGGCCCCGGTGAACGCGTTCGTCGACACGCACGCCCACCTGTGCGACGCCGCCTTCGACGCGGACCGCGACGCCGTAATCGCGCGCGCCGCCGCCGCGGGCGTGGCGCGCTTCGTGGAGATCGCCGACAGCCCCGACGACTGGGAGCGCGCCGCCGCGCTGGCCCGCGCGCATCCGGACGTCGCGCGCTGCGCGCTGGGACTGCACCCGTATTACGCCGACCGCTATGACGACGGATTTTTGGCGCGCCTGCGCGCCGCGCTGGAGGCGGCCCCGGAGGCGGTCGCCGTCGGCGAGATCGGCCTGGACTACGCGAAAGCCCAGGTGCCGGCCGACGTTCAGCGCCGCGCGTTCTCCGCTCTGCTGGCGGCCGGGCGCGACTGGGACATCCCTCTCGTCATCCACTGCCGCGACGCCTACGCCGATCTTCTGCCCATGCTGCGCGACGTTTTTGACGCGCCGCCGGCGCGGCGCCGCTTCCACGGCGTCGTGCATTGCTTTTCCGGAACGCCGGAGCAGGCGCAGGACTGCGTGGCGCGAGGCTTCGCGCTGGGCGCCGACGGCCCGGTGACCTACAAGAAAAACGACGCTCTGCGCGAGGGCCTGCGGCGCGCCGGACCGGACGCCGTGGTGCTGGAGACCGACTCGCCCTACCTGCCGCCGCAAAGCACGCGGGGCAAACGCAACGAGCCCTGCGCCATTCCGGAGATCGCCGCGGCTTTGGCCGCCGTCTGGGGCGTGCCGGTGGAAGAAGCCGCGCGCCGCACGTCGTCCAACGCCGCCGCCTTGTTCGGCTGGCCCTGAGCGCGCGGGCACGCGACGAATCATCGAAATGCTATGAGTGTGGAGTCATGCCCCGCGCAATCCACCGGACGGTCCTCGTCCGCCTGTTCCTCGTCTGGCTTCTGCTCTCGGTCTCGGGAGGCGCGCTTGTCTACCGCCTCCAGACCGAACGGCTGGACCGGCGCGTCGTCAAGCTCGCGCTCGACGAGTCCTCGGCGCTGACCGCCGCCTGCGCCGAGCACGCGCGCCGTCCCGACGCCCGCAGCGTCACGGAACTGCGCCGCCGCAGCGAGGAGACCCTCCGCGCGCAATTCGTCGTCGTCGACCTCTACGACGCCGACCGCAAGCCGCTCCTCGCGGTGATTCGGCCCGGCGACGACCCGATCACCCGCACGGCGCGCGACCGGGTCCGAGAACTCCCCCTCGGCAGCCAGCCGCGCCACCGGCGGTTCTACAGCGGCGGCCGGCTCCTGCTGGAGATCATGGCGCCGCTGTCCGACGAGCGCGGGGCTCCGCTCGGTTACTTCCGGGCGATCTATCAGGTCCGCCCCGAGACGCAGAAATCAATCGAGGAGGACGTCTTCGGCGCGCTGGCCCTGCTTGTGGCGGCGCTGCTTGCGGCCGCCGTCGCGCTCTACCCGGTCATCATCCTGCTCAACCGCGGACTGGCCCGCTCCGCCGCCGAGCTTCTGGAAGGCAACCTTGAGCTCATGGACGTGCTCGGCGTCGCGATCGCCGAGCGCGACGCCGACACGAACGCCCACAACTACCGCGTGACGCTCTATGCCGTGCGTCTTGGCGAGGTACTAGGCCTTGATCCCGAAAGCGTCCGCACTCTGATCGTCGGCGCCTTCCTGCACGACGTCGGGAAAATCGGCATCCCGGACGCCGTCCTGCTCAAGCCCTCGGCCCTGACCGAGGAGGAGATTAAGATCATGCACGGCCACGTGATGAAGGGCGTCGACATCATCGCCCGCTCGACGTGGCTCAAGGACGCGCGCCGCGTCGTGGAATTCCACCACGAGAAATTCGACGGGAGCGGCTATCCCAAGGGGGCCAAAGGCGCGGAAATTCCCCTCGTCGCGAGGATCTTCGCCGTCGCCGACGTCTTCGACGCGCTTGCCTCGCGCCGACCCTACAAGAATCCCATGGGCCTGGACGAAGTCCTGCGCCTCATGACGGCGGAACGCGGCACGCATTTCGACCCCGAGGTCCTGGACGCGTTTGTGCCCCTCGTCCCCGCCCTTTACCGCGAGATCGCCTGCGCCGGCGAGGACGTCCCGGAGGCGATGGTCAAGAGCCTTGTCCGCCGCCGCTTCGCGCTGGAGTGAGGCTCCGGCCCGTTCTCTTAGCGGTCTTACTGAGGAGTCAAATTCGGTCCTAAAAGCGGGCGGGACACAGCGGGCGGGCCACCCCTTGCGGACGAGCGATCGGCGGTATAAACTCTTTGCAAGGCGGCGCGGCGTGCCGTCTTTCGTGGATCGGGGGGAGCCATGGTGATCAGGTTTTCGCGTTCGGTGATCGCGTTCTTGTGCGTGTTTATGGCCGTCGGAGCCTCGGCGTCGTCGGCCCAGCAAGGCGCCTCGGATCAGCTCAAGAATACGTCTCAAAGCAGCCGGAGCGCTTCGCGCGCGAACACCGCAGGCGCCGCCTCACGGACCGCGTCGCAGAATTTCGACGGGAGCTCTCCGGCTTCCAATTCCGCGTCCGCAGGGAACTCCGGTCCCGGTGCCTACAGCGGTCAGGCGAATTCCACCCAAGTGGCAGACCGATCCGAGCCAAAACGGCTCGCAGAGCCCTTCCCAAAGCGGAGGTTGCCCCTCGGGACAGGCGGTGGACGCTAACGGCAATTGCATGTCTCTGAGCACGCCGCCGACTAAAAACGCCGCCCCCTGGCAGAAACTCATAGACATGGCGACGATGATTCTTCTGGTCATTGCCGCGCTTTCCCTGGTGCGCATGATCATGACCGATCCCACGTCCAAGCTTTGGATCAGCCGCGCGATCATGGCGCTGGGAACCATGGTCACCTTGCTGGGGATCGCGATCATGGCTGCGGGGCAAACATTGCAGGGCGGCATTCTCACGGCCGTCGGTGCTTTTACCGCCGTGGTGGCTTACAAGCAAACCGTGATGAGCGAAGAAGAGATCGCCACGGGGGCGGCGTCGCAGAAAATCGGACTGGCCGCATCTATGCTAGCCAAGCAGGCGGCGCCTACTCCGAAATAAAAGCCGAGGCTTAACGCCGCATCGCGCGGGCGGCAGTCCGTACGGGTAGCGGATCGGGTATGATAGCGCCGTGGCTAGGCGCATTCCTCCTTCCGGCATCAATCTTTTTCAGCTGATCTACGTCCTGATACGCGAGTATCGGGAGAAGACGGGCCGCGAGCCGCTGAATCTGTCGCTGGGAAATCCCGACGGCATACCGCCGCAGGAAATTCGGACGCTGAAGGCGAAATACGCGGCCGATCCGGGCTACGACTACCACACCTACGCGGAGGACAAGAATCTGCTCCGCTTCGCGGAGCGGATGGTGCTTATCCACGGCGGACTGGACGTGGGTGCGCATCCGCATTTGCGCGCGCTGCCCATCGCGGGCATCAAGACCGCGACGGCGCTTCTGCCGCTGGCCTGCGGTCTGCACCTGCCCGACCGGTCGCGGCGCGCGGCGTTTCGCGTGGCGTCGAATTTACCCGCCTACGACGTGATCGGCACCTGGAGCGATTCCTACCTGGGTGCACGGCGCACCACGTGGCCCCTGGTGGGCGCGGACGGCATGCGCCTGAACGTCGCGCGGCTTAAGGAAGCGCTCAAGAAAGACGGCGTGGACCGCGCCGACCTGGTCTTCACCATCCGGCCCGGCAACCCCGCCGCCGTGGGCGCCGACCGCGAGGACTGGAAGGAACTGATCTCATTCTGCCTGGAAAAAGGCATGCGCCTGGTCAACGACGCGGCCTACGCGGGTCTGGCCGCCGCGGGCTCCCATGTGCCGCTGGCGCAGGTTGCGCCCGATTATCCGGACCTGGAGTGGATGGAACTGTACTCGGTCAGCAAATCCTTCAACGATCCCGGAGCGCGCCTGGGCGCGCTGGTGGGTTCGCGGGAGTTCGTCGAGGATTTCACTTTGGTCAAAGGCAACACGGACTCCGGCCCCGTACCCGGCGTGATGGCCGCCTACGGCGAATTTTTCGCCGACGGCGCCGCCGCGCGCCGCGCGCTGGACGACATCCGCGGGCTTTACGAGCGCCGCCTGAATTATCTGATTCCCGCGCTGAAGACCGCCGGTCTGCGGCCCGCCTGCGCCACCGAGGCGGGCTTCTTTACGCTGTGGAAGGTCCCGGAGTCCATTTTCGAAAAACGCCTGCCCGTCGAAAACCGTCACGAGGCGTTCAACCGCGCGGTGATCGGAGAGTCGGGAATCGTCGGCGTTCATTTCGCGGGCTTCGCCGAAGACGGATCGCGCGAACCGCTGATCCGCTACGCGGTGTGCGCCGATGTTCTGGACGGCGGATTCAAAGAGAGGCTGGAATACGAACTGGCACGGCTGAAGCCGGTCTACTGAAGCGAGACCGACTGGGCCATGCCGCGCCGGCGGCGCGAGGACAGCAACTGCCGGTCCAGTTCCGCGCGACGCGAGGACGGCGTCGAAAACCACGACGCGGGCACGGGCCGACCCAAAGCGCCGAACGAAGCCGCGGGAATGGGTGCGGGCTCGGCGACCGCGTCGCGCAGGTCCGCGTCGGCGAACACCGGCGACGCGTCGGCCGACGGCCGCGCGATCCTATGCCGCGAGTAGACTCCGACCGTGGCGAACAACGCCGCCAATCCAAGCAACGTCCACATCCGAGAGGAGCGCGCGTCGTTCATGATCACAGTATGCCTTCCGCCTCACCGCGCGGGAAGGGTCGAAAGTCCCGGGGAGCCTGGGCCCAAGACAAAAAGATAGAATCGTGGCGCACGGCGACTTTATGATCCACGAAGACCAAGACGAATTCCCTCTCGGACGTCATTTCGGCCTTGTCGCTCTGACCGGCATCGCGGGTGCCGCGGCCGCGGCGCTGTACCTGCCCGTGCTGTGGTGGCTGAGTCGGCATCTAGGCCCGGAAGCCTGGGCGGCGCGGCCGTTGACGCACCTGGTCCTGCTCTGCGGCGCGGGTGCGGCGGTAGCGCTGATCGGGCGGCTGGCGGGTCCCTCCGGTTCGGTGGAACTGCTCGTCGACAACATCCACGTGCGCGGGGGCGTGGAGGGCGCGCGGGAACTGCGCGCGCTGATTCCGGCCTCGTTGATCTGCATCGCCTCCGGCGGCGGGATGGGACCGGAGGCGCCGCTGGTGCAGACCACGGGAACCATCGCCGGACGCATCGCCGACGCGTTCGGCCTGGCCGCCGTGGACAAGCGCGTGCTGACCATCACGGGGATGGCGGCGGGATTTACCGCGCTGTTCGGCGCGCCGGTGGGAGCCGCGATCTTCGCGCTGGAGATCCTTCACCGCGGAGGACTGGAATATCAGGAAGCGCTGATGCCGGCGGTGATCGGTTCGCTGTGCGGCTACGCGGCCTTCGTAGTGCTGACCGGGCTGGGGCTTTCGCCGACATGGAGCTTTACCGCCGTCGCCGCGCTGCGGCCCGCGGACCTGGCCTGGGCCGCCTTGGCCGGCGTCGCCGCCGCCGCGGTGGCCGCCGCGTTCGCCGCCGCGCATCACGCTTTGTCCGGACTTTTCTCCCATCTGCCCGCTTGGACGCGGCCGATCCTGGGCGGTCTGGGCCTGGGACTGCTGGCGCTGGCCTCGCCGTACGCGCTGACGTTCGGGGAAGGCCAGCTGGGCGGACTTTTGTCCGTCGCGCCCGTCGCCTCGTTTTTCGCGGTCGCGGCACTCGCGAAATTCTGCGGCACCACGCTCACCGTCTCCTCCGGCTGGAAGGGCGGCTTCATCATCCCGCTTTTTTTCATCGGCGCGTGCCTGGGACGCCTGGCGCACGTCGCTTTTCCGCAGACCAACGAGATCGTGCTGATGGCCGC
>JABEUV010000085.1 GCA_013044195.1 Elusimicrobiota bacterium
CCGCGTACTTCTGTCCAACGACGGCCGCCAGGTTCACGAAAGGAATAGTACATTTTAGCGGTCAATAATTAACTCAGTTATTTCGTTACACTTCCTTAGTACAGGAACCACGGCTTGCCTTTGGAATCCGTTCTCTTGGAGTCGATGAAAAAATAGCCGACGCAGCCGCGATTCGACGCGGCATCGGCGTTCGGGCGCGGCCGCACGTAGCCCCATTTCCCAGTGCCGCGCAGCTTCGCGGGATTGAGTTCCGCGCCGTCGGTTCCCGAACACACGTCGTCGTCGTAGTACTCGACGCTCGATATCTCCGGCAGACCCGGCAATTTGAGCACGGGGATTTTCGGCGCGTAGCCGGGGAAGTGGTCTTTCGTGTCGGAGAGAGATTTCAAATCGCGCGGGTAGACGCCTTCCCAATCGCCGTAGTATATCGCGATGGCGGAGCGCCCAGAATTCAGGCTGTCTTGAGCCGCTTTTTCCTCCGGGTGGCCTAAGGCCTCACCGCTTGTCCTGCGCGCGCCGGAAACGGAACAATCCATGTTGTCGGCCAATATTTTCCGCCAGGTCTTCGCGGCGTCGAAGCCGCCGACAAGACCGTCCGGCGTCGCTTGTCCAGTGAAGGCCCCCATGCCGTGCTGGATCATGTAGATCGGGGCATAGTCCGGCTTCCCGATGCGGCGCAACTCAGCGCAGGCCTTGACTTGCGCGGAGGCGTCGTCGACGTAGGCGCGGAGCGCCTTCTTGAATCGCCCCGCCTTCGCGTCGCCGACCTCATCGTCGACCCTCATCTGGAGCACGCGAACGGCGTCATGGGCCGATTCGTCCGCGACGCGCTCTTGATCGAAAACCCCATAGGCGAAGGCAAGCGTATAGGGGAACAGTGCGCTCCGGTATTTCCCCACCTCGATCAATTGGGCGACATCGTTCAACAAATCGGCGGGTGTGCACTTGTTGCTGAGAGAGCGCGCGCACTTGGTCGCGCGGAAGCTCTTCAGGTTTCCTTTCGCTTCTATGTTCGTGATCTGAGCGGACGCTCCCGCCGCAAGAACCGTCGAAACCGCGAACAGCCGAAGAATTTCCACGCCATGCAGTATAGGCCCAGGTTCGCAAAAAATCAACCGGGCCCGGACGGCTCGGGCGGCCGCCCCTCGTCGCAATCGCTAATATCTGACCACGATCCAAAACAGCGGTCGACACGGGTTACACTCCAATGAAGATCAAGAACTTCCGTCAAGGATAAATCCATGAAGACAGGTCAAAGACCTCCGACGCATCCCAGTGGAATTCTCAAGAGGCACCATCTGGAGCCGCTCGCGCTTTCCGTCTCGACGGCCGCGAAGGCCTTAGGCGTGTCGCGTAAGACCTTGTCCAAGATCGTGGATGAGCGCGGGGCCGTAACACCCGAAATGGCGCTGAGGTTGGCGAAGGCGTTTCGCACAACGCCGCAGCTCTGGCTGAATCTGCAGCAAAAGCACGACCTCTGGCACGCCCAGCACAATTCCAAAGCCTGGAACGGCGCGCAAGTTCTCGCCGTCCGAACGTCGGGCTCCGCGTCGGCTCCGCGCTGACTCTTCAAACGCACCGCCAATCCCCCCCGCCGCCCGGATTTGATACAAAGTCGGGATGAAGATCGTCGTGGCGGGCGGGTCGGGCTTCGTGGGGCGGGCGCTGGTCGCGGCACTCACGGCACGCGGCGACTCCGTGCTTCTGCTGACGCGCCGCGGCACGGCCGGCACGGACGGGCGGGTCCGCGCGCTGGCCTGGGACGGCAAGTCCACCGGCGATTGGGCGCGCGAGCTGGACGGGGCCGACGCGGTCATCAATCTCTGCGGCGAGAACGTGGCGGCGGGGCGCTGGACTCCGGCGCGTAAAATCCAACTCATTAAAAGCCGGGTGGAGTCCACGCGCGCTTTGGTCGCCGCCATTTCGCAGGCCGCGCGGCGGCCGAAGACCTTGATCAACGCCTCGGCGGTGGGCTACTACGGCACGGCCCCCGAGGGCGAGTGCGCGGAGGGCGCGCCGCAGGGCCGCGATTTTCTGGCCGCGCTGTGCGGGCAGTGGGAGCGCGAGGCGCTGGCGGCCGAGCCGCTGGGCGTGCGCGTGGTGCTGGCGCGGCTGGGCGTGGTGCTGGGTCAAGGCGGCGGCGCGCTGGCGAAAATGGCCCTGCCCTTCAAGCTGTTCGCGGGCGGCCCGCTGGGCTGCGGACGTCAGCCCGTGCCGTGGATTCACCGCGACGACGCGGTGAGCGCGCTGTTGTTCGCGCTGGAGCGAGACACGCTGACCGGCCCCATCAACATCGTAGCACCCCAAGCGCTCGACAACCGGGCTTTCAGCGCCACGCTGGGCCGCGCGCTGGGTCGGCCGTCCTGGGCTCCCGCGCCGGC
Organism: Elusimicrobiota bacterium; assembly: GCA_013044195.1. GTDB lineage: Bacteria > Elusimicrobiota > Elusimicrobia > UBA1565 > UBA9628 > GWA2-66-18. The sequence goes on from JABEUV010000085.1 coordinate 2,382, forward strand.
CTTCGTCCTGCGCCTGGCCCTGGGGGAGATGTCGGGCATGCTGTTGGGCGGCCAGCGCGTCGCGCCCAAAAAACTGCAGGCCGCCGGCTTCGGCTTCAAATACCCGGACGCGGACACGGCACTCGGAGCGCTTTTCCCGCGATGAAGCGCGTCCGTCTGGCGGTGGGACTGATGTCGGGCACGTCCGCCGACGGCGTGACCGCGGCCCTGGTCGAACTGCGCGCGGACGGCGTGCGCGTGCGCCGCTTCCAGACTTATTCTTACGCCCCCGCGCTCAAGCGCCGGGTGCTGGACGCGCCCGGCCTGCGCGCGCCGGAACTGTCGCGCCTGAACTTCGCGCTGGGCGCGGCCTTCGCCGACGCGGCGTTGAAGATCGCGCGCGGCGCGCGGCCGGACGTGATCGGCTCCCACGGGCAGACCGTCTGGCACGGCCCCAATGCCGACCCGCCCAACACCTTGCAGATCGCGGAACCCGCGGTGATCGCGGAGCGCACCGGCCGGCCCGTGGTCGCGGACTTCCGGCCGCGCGACATGGCCGCGGGCGGCCAAGGCGCCCCGCTGGTGCCCGCCTTCGACCTGTTCCTGTTCGGCCGCGGCGCGCCGCGCGCCATCGTCAATATCGGCGGCATCGCCAACGTCAGCCTGGTGGGCCGCGGCCGCCTCTGCGTCGCGTTCGACACGGGCCCCGGCAACGTGCTGATGGACGAGGCCGTGCGCCGCGCCACGCGCGGACGCGCGGAGATGGACCGCGGCGGCCGCCTGGCCGCGCGCGGCCGCATCGACGAGCGCCTGCTCCGGCGTCTGCTGGCGCACCCGTATTTTAAAAAGGCCCCGCCCAAGTCCCTAGACCGCTCCACGTTCGGCCCGGCCCTGCTCGACCGCCATTTCCCTCGCCTGAACGCGGCGCGCCTGCCGGACGCCCTGGCCACGCTCGCGGAGTTCACGGCGCGCTCCCTCTGGTTCGCCGTTCTGGAAAACGCGCCCGCCCCCGTGGCGGAAACGGTGGTCTCCGGCGGAGGCGCGCTCAACGCGCACTTGATGCGCCGCCTCTCCGTGCTCTTTGCGCCCGCGCGCGCGACCACCACCGCCGCCCACGGCCTGCCGGTCATGGCCAAGGAAGCCGCCTGCTTCGCGTGGCTGGCCGCCCGCGCCTGGGAGGGCCGCACGAACTCCTTGGCCGCCGCCACGGGCGCGCGCGGGCCGCGCGTCCTGGGCAAGATCGTCCCGGCATGAGCGCAGAGCCGCGCTCCGCGCTGGAGTCCCCGGATTTCCGCACTTTGACCGCCGCGCGGTTTCTGCTGGCGTTCTCGCGGCGCATGCAGACCTTGGTGATGGCGTGGCAGGTGTACGCGCTCACCCACGACCCGCTGGCGCTGGGTCTGATCGGCTTGGTGGAGGCCGTGCCCGCGCTGGCGCTGGCGCTGTGGGCCGGGGACGTCGTCGACCGCGGCGAGCCGCTCTCGATCTACCGCGGCGTGATCGGCGGGTCTTTGATCTCGGTCGGACTCTTGCTGGCGGCGGGCCTGCCGGGGGCGGGACTGAGCGAAGCCCGGCACCTGGCGCTCATCTACGCGGCGGCGTTCATCGCCGGTGCTGCGCGCGGTTTTTCCCAGCCCGCGCTGTATGCGCTGGTGCCGCGCCTGGTACCGCGCGCGGCATTGGCGCGCTCGTCGGCATGGATCACGACGGCGTTCCAGACCGCATCGGTGATCGGGCCGGGATTGGGCGGCGTACTGTTTGCCTGGAAAGGCGCGCAGGTTCCCTACGGACTGGGCGCAGCACTTCTGCTCTGCTCATTGCTGATGACCGCCGCCATCCGTCCGCCCGCGGCACCCGCCGCCGAACCCGCCGCTCCGGGGCCGGCCGAAAGCGCCTGGCGCCGCATGACCTCCGGCCTGCGCTTCGTGTTCGCCGACGAGGTGCTCCTGCCCGCGCTGGCGCTGGACATGTTCGCCGTTCTCTTCGGCGGCGTGGAGGCGATCCTGCCCATCTTCGCCGCCGACATCCTGCGCATCGGCGCATCGGGACTGGGCCTGCTGATGGCCGCACCGTCGCTGGGCGCATTGCTGGGCAGCGCGCTGATGATCCACCGCACGCCCAACCGCGGCGCGGGCAAGCTCCTGCTCTCCGTGGTGACCGGCTTCGGCGTATGCATCATCGCCTTCGCGCTGTCACGCGACATTCTTTTGTCGGCGGCGTTGCTGGCGCTGGCCGGAGCGCTGGACAGCGTGAGCATGGTCATCCGCGGCGCGATCGTGCAGTTGGCCTCGCCGCCGGGCATGCGCGGGCGCGTGGCCGCGGTCAACTCCATCTTCATCGGCACGTCCAACGAATTGGGCGCCTTCGAGTCCGGCGCGGCCGCCAAACTGCTGGGCACCGTGCCTTCGGTGGTCTGCGGCGGCGTGCTGACGTTGGTCACCGTCGCCGGCGCGGCGCTGTGGTCGCCGCGCCTGCGCGCCATGGACCTGGACGGGTTCAAGAGCTAGAATGACCTCATGAAAACCCGCCTGCCCAAGAAAATCCTGGACGCGATGAAGACGTATCCTGAATTTTCCCAGGCGGTGTGGCGAGCCTGCGCTGAAATCCCGAAGGGCGAGGTGCGCACCTACGGCTGGATTGCGCGCCGCATCGGCAAGCCGGGTGCCGCGCGCGCCGTGGGCGGTGCGCTGAGCCGCAACCCGTTCGCGCCGATCGTCCCCTGCCACCGCGTGGTCGGCGCTGATGGGCGTCTGACCGGTTATTCCGCCGCGGGCGGCGTGGAAAAAAAGCGACGGCTGCTGCGCGCCGAGGGCGCGCTCCTGCGCTGACGGCGTGAACGCCGCGGCGCTTTCGCTGGCCGTCCTGACGCTGAACGTGGCGGGTCCGCGCCGCGCCCTGCAGGACTGGCCCGCGCGCCGCGCGGTCCTGGCGGCGGCGCTAAAGTCCGCGGCGCCGGATGTGGCGGCTCTCCAAGAAATCTGGCTTGGCCGCGACGTGGCCGCACTGGCGCAGGCGGAGTCGGCGACGGACGCCGCGGCCGACTCTGCGCTGGGACTGGCGATTCTTCTGCGCGGCCGGCGCGCGTCGGAACAGGCACGGCTGGACCTGGGCGGCGGCTTCGGCGCGCTCGTGGTGGCCGTGGGCGACGGGCGGCGCATCTTCGACGCCTACTGCGTGCGGCTGGAGTCCGGCGGTGCCGCGCGACGTCTGGGCCAACTGTTCCGGCTGGCCGAGTTCGTGCGCGCGCGCTCCGCGGGTCGTCCGTTCGTCCTGCTGGGCGGCCTGGGCGCGGCCGCCGACGACAAGGACGCCGCGCTGTTCCTCGATCTTCTAGAAGGCCGCGACTTGTGCGTCGCGCACGGCGACGAAGTCTGCGCCGGACCCGCCGAGCGCCGCGAAAGCTTCGTGGTGATTCCGTATTCCTCGCGCGAGCCGCGCCCCGCCGCCGTCTTTCCGGACCGGCCCTCCGGCGAAGAGGACGCTCCTTTGACGCCGAGCTTCGGCCTGCGCGCGCGCCTGGACGGGACGTTCTTCAAGCTCCAGCCCGCCGCCCAGCCGCCGGGCCGCGTCGAGGCTTTGACCGAAGTGGCCGACGCCGTCGACAACGCGCGCGTGGACGCGCAGGCCGCCGAGGCGCGGGCCGGCTGGATTCCTTTTTGGGGAACGCTCGACGCGCTGCGCGCGCGCGACCGCGACCGCCGCCTGGCCTTCCTGCGCGAGGAAGTCCGCAGCGCGCAGATCCGCGCCGCGCGCGCGGGCGCGGCTCCGTGACCTTTCCCATAGACCGCGCGCTGTCGATCTTGCGCCGCGAGGCCCGCCATTGGAAAGTCCCCGCCGTGGGCGCGGTGGCGGGCAAGCCCTTTGCCGTGCTGGTTTCCACTTTGATCAGCCTGCGCACCAAGGACGCCGTGACCTTCCCCGCCACCGCGCGCCTGCTGGCGCTGGCGGACACGCCGCAGACGCTTGCCGCACTGGACGTCCGCGCCATCGAGAAAGCCATCTACCCCGCCAGCTTCTTTCGCGTCAAGGCGCGCACGCTGAAGAACGCCGCGCGCGATCTTTTAGAACGCTTCGACGGGCGCGTCCCCGACGACGTGGAGACGCTGTGCACCCTGAAGGGCGTGGGCCGCAAAACCGCCAACCTGGTGGTGACCTTGGGCTGGAACAAGCCCGGCATCTGCGTGGACACCCACGTCCACCGCATCTCGAACATTTGGGACTACGTGCGCACCCAAACGCCCGACGACACCGAGCGCGCCCTGCGACGCAAACTGCCCGCCCGGCACTGGATGACCTACAACGACCTCCTGGTGGCCTTCGGCCAGAACCTGTGCGTGCCCGTTTCGCCGCTGTGTTCGCGCTGCGCGCTCGCGGACCTCTGTCCGCGCCGCGGCGTCAAGCGCTCGCGCTGAACCGGCGCGGCCGGTTATCCCCACCGTCCACAACCCCAACTGTTGTCAACAACAGCGGGTCGACAGAGGTCCCACATTCCGCGCGTCCAATCCACCCGAAGCAACTGATTGTAAACGGAAAGTCCGACGCGTGCCAGTTCGCCGCAACTGTCGTCGACGACAGTACCGCAACCGGATCGCCGCGGGCTTATTCCCAGCGAAACGTGCGCGCCCCGACGAAAAGAAAACCCACCGTCATGCCGACCAGGAAGTACAGATGGTCGGAGACTTGGGACAGCGTCGCACCTTCGGTCATCACGGCGCGCGCGGCGTCGATGACGTGGGTCAGGGGCATGCAGTCGGCCAGCAGGCGCAGGGGGCGCGGCGCGCCTTCCAGGCTGAACCAGACGCCGGACAGGAACATCATCGGCCAGGACAGCAGATTGAGCATGCCGCCGGCCAACTCCTCACTGTCGGTGCGCGCGGCGACCAGCAGGCCCAGCGAAATCAGGCAGACCGCGCCGATCAGGAAGACCGTGTACAGCGCGAAGAGCGAGCCCAGGCGCTCGAAATGCAGGAAGAAGTCCGCGCCGTGGTAGACGATGGCAAAGACCACCATGATCAGCACCAGGCGGGAGGCCACCTGTGCCGCGAGAAACTCAAGCGCCGTCAGCGGCGTGGCCTTCAGGCGCTTGAGCACGCCGTTCTTGCGGTAGCGCACGATGGCGTAGCCCACGCCGAACAGCGCCGAAAACATCATGTTCATGGCCAGCAGTCCGGACACCAGCCAGTCCACGTAGCGGATGGGACGTCCGGTCACCACGCCGCGCACCGGCGGCGGCGCGCCCGCGTCGGTGCCCAGCATCACGCGCTCGATCAGGTAGCCCTTCGGCGACTGATCGTTGATCCAGTAGCGCAGCGGGCGGCCGGTCAAGACCAGCATGTCGATCTGGTGGTGGCGCAGGCGCTGCCGGCCCGCCTCCGCGTCGGCAAACGGCACGAATTTCACGTACTTCGTGGCGGCAAATCCAGTCGGCAGGAACGCCGCAGGCCCGGCCACGCCCACTTTGAAAACATCCTGCGCGTCTCCGGAAAACGCGAAAGCCATCCCGAAGACCACGAAGAACGGGAACGCCATGTTCCACCCCAGCGCGCCGCGGTCGCGCACGAATTCCTTGCCGCGCGCCACGGCCACGGCATAAAAGCGGCGAAAGGAAATCATTCGCGCAGTTCCTTGCCCGTGAGTTCCAGAAATAGATCCTCCAAGGAGCGCGGCCGCACCTTGAGCCGCGCCAGTGTGGAGCCAGAGGCGATCAGCGCACCCAGCGTCGCGTCCACGTCCGCGGTGAAGACTTCCACGATCCCGTCGCGCTCCACAAGCTTTCCCGGCAAGGGCGCCGCGGGCGCGCGGAAATCCGCCTTGGGCAGTTCGATGGTGACGCCGTCGAAATGCTCCTTGAGCAGACGGTCCGGCTGGCCCTGCGCGATCACACGGCCCGCGTCCACGATGGCCACCTCGTCGCACAGCGCGTAGGCTTCTTCCATGTAATGCGTGGTGAGCAGAATGGTCTTGCGCCGACTCTTGATCAGGCGCACCAGCTCCCAGAACTTGCGCCGCGCCTGCGGGTCCAGGCCGGTGGTGGGTTCGTCTAAAAAAAGCACGTCGGGATCGTTGACCAGCGCCACGGCCAGCAGCACGCGCTGACGCTGGCCGCCCGACAGCTTTTTAGAATCGCGCTCCAAAAATTCGCCCAGGTCGCACAGCGCCGCCAGCTCCGCGACCGGCGTCGCGCGCGGGTAGAGGCGGCCGAACAAAGTCAGAACCTCGCGCACGCTCAGGTGGTCCTGTAGGGCCGTCTGCTGGAATTGGATGCCGGTGCGCTCGCGAAAATCACGCCCGATCGGCGCGCCGCGGTAGAGCACCTCCCCGGAGTCCGGCTGGGAGATGCCCTCCATGATCTCGATGGTGGTCGTCTTGCCCGCGCCGTTGGGACCCAGCAGGCCCAGGCATGCGCCCTCGCTCAGCGACAGCGACAGCCCGTCGACCGCGTTCGCGGTCGCGCCCGGGTAGCGCTTGACCAGATTTCTCGCTTCCAGAACCAAGGCCATCGCCGAATTGTATCAGTCTGCGCGGCGCGCGGGGGCATTGACGCGCGCGCCGCGATCAGCCATCCTTTGCGCATGCTGACCCCGGACGATCACGCGCGCATCCGCGACGCGGTCGACAAGGCCGAGAAGGAAGTCTCCGCCGAGATCGTGCCGTGCATTTTCTCGGAGAGCGGGCATTATTCGGAATCCATCTGGGGGGGTGCCGCCGCGGGCGCGGCGCTGGCCGCCTCGGCCCTGATCGTCGCGGATTTCACCTCGCCCCTGCTGTGGCCGCTGTGGAAGGCTCTGCTGTGCGTGCCCCTCGCGGGCGTGCTGGGCGCGGCGCTGGGCCGCTGGGTGCCGGCGTTCAAGCGCTTCTTCGTGGGCGCGCATCATTTAGACGAGACCGTCGCGCGCCGGGCCAAGGAGGTTTTCTTCGACCGCGGCCTGGACCACACGAAGGCCCGCGACGGCGTGCTGATTTTCGCCAGCCTTCTGGAGCGCCGCGCCGTGGTGCTGGCCGATGAATCCGTGCGCGCGCGCGTGCCGCCCCAGGCCTGGACGCCGGTCGTCGACGCGTTGACCGCGGCCGCCGCGCGCGGCCGGATCGGCGACGGACTTGTCGCCGCGGTGAAGGAGGCCGCGAAAGTCCTCGCGGCCGCGGGGCTGACGGGACGCGGCGGCGGGGAATTGGGCGACGACGCCGTCGAGGAGGACGGCGCGTGAGGCGCGCGGCCCTGGTCCTGCTGGCCGCGGCGGCGCTGGCGCGGCCGGGTGCTGCGCTGGACGTGCCGTTTCTCTCCGGCCGCGTGGTCGACGACGCCCGCTTGCTGGACGCCGCATCCGCCGCGCGGCTGGAACAGACGCTCAAGGATCACGAGGCCAAGACCGGACATCAGGTGGTGGTGCTGACCTTGCCGTCGCTGGACGGTGAAGAGATCGAAGACTACTCGCTCAAGGTCTCGCGCACCTGGAAGTTGGGCCGCAAAGGCAAGGACGACGGCGTGCTTTTCCTGATATCGCGCGACGACCGCAAACTGCGCATCGAAGTAGGCTACGGCTTGGAGGGCATCTTGCCCGACGCGCTGTGCGGCCGCATCATACGCGACGTCGTCGCCCCCCACCTGCGCGCCGGAGACTACGCGGGCGGGGTGAGCGCCGGCGTGGACGCGATCCTGTCCGTCATCGACGGGACTTACTCCCCGGGAGCGGAGCCGCCGCCGTTCGCGCCGTCGCATGGAGAAATGGGCGACAGCCTGGGCGAAAAAATATTACTCAGCGTCTTCGTGCTGAGCCTCCTTGGCCTGTTCGAGGCCGTCGGCCTGGTGGGCGCCGCCCAGGGCTGGTTCCTGTATTTCTTTCTGATCCCGTTCTGGTCCGCGTTTCCCATGGCGCTGTGGGGAGCGACCGTGGGCTCCGTCGCGCTGGGCCTGCACCTGACGCTGTTCCCGATCCTCAAGCTCCTGATCGGCCGCTCGGACTGGGGCAAGGCCGCGGCCAAGAAGATGGGCGTGGGCCGGAGCAAGGTGTACACCGGCGCCTCGGGCTGGTCGACGGGCTTCATATCCGGCGGCGGGTTCGGCGGCTTCGGCGGCAGCGGGGGTTTTTCCGGCGGCGGCGGAAGCTTCGGCGGCGGCGGCGCGTCGGGAGGCTGGTAGGCGTTCCACATGCGCCGACACGGCGACGGTCTTCCCGGCCTTATCCCCCTGCTCGCGGCGCTGGCGGTGCTGGCCGCATTCTCCGCGCGCCTGTCGGCCACCCGCGTTTATCAGGTCGACGAGTGCTACAACGTCGCGCAGGCGCGGCGCATCGCCTCGGGCCTGCGCCACGAGGCGCTGACCGACCCCGCCGCGTTCATCGTCGCGTTGTCGGGACTGGAGCGCGGACCGGCGCGCGCGCGGGACCTGTTCGCGCGCGGGCGACGCGCGATGCTCGCTCTGTTCTGGCTGAACCTCGTTTTGATCGCGGCCTGCACCGGCGAGCGCGTGGCTTCGCGGCGCGGACTTCTGGTTCTGCTGGCCGCCGCGTGCCTGGCGCCGCTGTGGGACTATGGCTTGGAAATCCGCCACGACAACCTCCTGCTGACCGGACTTCTGCTGACGTGGTACGTCCTGCGCGTGCGCCCGGGCGGGCGGCGCGCGTATTTCGCCGCCGGCGCGCTCGCGGCGCTGCTTCAATTCGTCGCCTTCAAGGCCTTTGTCTATACGTTGCCGCTGTCGGCGGCATTCCTGCTGTTTGTCCCTCCGGGCCATCGCGCGCCGCGGCGCGCATTATTTTTTTCCTGGGCCGCGGGCGTGGTCCTGGCGCTGGCATTCGGCCGCGCGGTCTACGGCGCGCTGGGTCTGTGGCCCGCGTATCTGGCCGACGCGTCGTTCATGAGCGCGGCGTCGGCCCACGTGACGCGCCTGCCGCCGTTGGAGGCTTTCGTCCGCTTCTTTATCGAGTCGCCGCTTCTGCTGGCCGTGTTCGGCGCCGCACTGTTCGCCGCCGTCCACGAACTGCGGCGCGACAAAATCTCGACGGCGCTGTGGGACGGCTTTGTTCCGGAGGCAGCGCTGGCCGCCGCCGCGCTGGCGGCTCTGTTGGTCAACCCGCGCGCGTACGCCTACAACTTGTTGAATTTAATGCCGTTCGCGTTCTTGGCCGCCTATCGTTATCTCTCGCGCTCCGCCGCGGCGTTGCGGGAGCGCCCGGAGTTGGCGTGGTCGCTGGCGCTTCTGCTCTACGCGCTACCCTTCGCGGCCGCGGTGGTTTGGGAATCGGTTTGGACCAACGCGCGCCAGACGCGCGTGATGGACGCCGCCGAGGCTCTGACCGGCCCCGACGATCCGGTCTACGACGGCGTGGGCCTGGTGCCCACGCGCCCCAGCGTGGGCGAGCGCTGGCTTTTAGACACGCTGAACATCCGCGCCTTCGTGGACGGCTCCGCAGCACCCGCGCGGGAAGAACTGGCGCGTAATCCTCCCGCCGTCGTCCTGCCGAACTACCGCACGGACTGGCTGCCCCTGGTCGACCGCGCCTTCATCGCGGAGCATTACGTGCCGCTGTCCGACGATTTCTGGACCTTGGGCGCGGACCTTCCTCCCGGCGGCGGAAGCTTCGACGTTCTGCGCGCCGGCCGCTACACGGTTGCCGGACTTAACGGCGCGGGCCCGCCCGCGGGCGCGCGCCTGGACGGCGCGCCATTTTCGGGAGGCGCCGCCGCACTGGCCCTGGGACGCCACCGCCTGCGCGTCGCCGCGAACGTCCGCGCCGCCGTCGTCTGGACGGGCCCGCGCCTGGACGCCCCGCCGCGCCTGACGCCGCGCGACCACCGGCTTCTGTTCGTCGACTGGTATTAGGCGCTACGCCGTCAGCGACGCCGTGATCGCGTGGTCCAAGTCCGCGGTCAGATCGGCGGCGTCCTCAATGCCCACCGACAGACGGATCAGGCCGTCGGAGAGGCCCGCCTTCAGCCGCTCCTCGCGCGGGATGGAGCCGTGGGTCATGGACGCGGGATGACTGATCAAGGACTCCACGCCGCCCAGGCTTTCGGCGAGCGAGAAGACGCGGCAGGAGGAAATCATGCGCTTGGCACGCTCGATGTCGCCCTTGAGCTCGAAGGAGATCATGCCGCCGAAGCCGGTCATCTGCGCGCGCGCCAGCTCGTGGCCGGGGTGCGTGGGCAGGCCGGGGTAATGGACGCGCGCCACTTCCGGGTGGGCGAGCAGGTGCTTGGAGACGACCGCCGCGTTGGCGCAGTGGCGCTCCACGCGCAGGGGCAAAGTCTTGGTGCCGCGCAGGACCAGGAAGCAGTCAAGCGCCCCGGGCACCGCGCCCACGGCGTTCTGCAGGAACTTGAATTCCTTGAACAAGCCTTCGTCGGAGGTCAGGATGGCGCCGCCGACCACGTCCGAGTGGCCGCCCAGATACTTGGTGGTGGAGTGCACCACCACGTCCGCGCCCAGCGCCAGCGGCCGCTGGAGCGCGGGGCTGGCGAAGGTGTTGTCCACGGCCAGCTTCGCGCCCTTGGCGTGCGCCAACTTGGCCAGCGCGCCGATGTCGGATATTTTCAGCAACGGGTTCGACGGCGTCTCCACCCAGACCAGCTTGGTGCGCGGGGTGAACGCGGCCTCCACCGCCTTCAGGTCGGCGGCGTCCACGAAGGAGAAGGTCAGGCCGAAGCGCGCGAACACCTTCGTGAACACGCGGTAGGTTCCGCCGTACAGGTCGTTGCCGCAGACCACGTGATCGCCCGACGACAGCGCCTCGATCACCGTCGACGTGGCCGCCATGCCAGACGAAAAGCACAGCCCGAACTTCGCGCCTTCCAGCGCCGCCAGATTTTTTTCCAGCGCCAGGCGCGTGGGGTGGACCGTGCGCGCGTAGTCGAAGCCCTTATGCCGCTCCGGCCACTCCTGCACGTAGGTGGACGTCAGGTAGACCGGCGTCATGATCGCACCGGTGGCGGGGTCCGGCGACTGTCCGGCGTGCACGGCCAAGGTGGAGAAGCCCGGCTCGCGGCCGGCGTCGGAGGAAGGGCGGTTGGTCATGACGAATTCTAACAACTTTCCCTCCATGGACTCGGCGCGCCGCAACGGGTAAGCTCTCAAAATGAAAACTTTGGCGCGCTTCCTGCTTGGCGGACTGGCGGTGTTCGTGGCGACGCGGCTGCTGCCGGGCGTGCGCGTGGACGGCTACGGCACGGCGTTGATCGTGGCCGTGGTGCTGGGCCTGGTCAACGCGGTGCTTAGGCCTCTGCTGCTCCTCCTGACCCTGCCGCTGAACATTCTGACGCTGGGCCTGTTCACCTTCGTGATCATCGGCGGCATGGTGGAGCTGACCGCGGCGCTGGTTCCCGGTTTCCAAGTGGCGGGATTTTTCTGGGCGCTGGCCTTCGCCGGGGTCCTGGCCGTGCTCAACGCCTTCCTGCACGGCCTGGAGCGCGCCGCCTAAAGTTCGGCGCGCCACGCGCCGCGCGGCGCGGTCGAAAACAGCACGATGCGCACGCGCGGCCAGCGTCCCGCGGCCTGATCGGCGGCCAGGCGCGCGCGCACGCGCTCGATCTGATCCGGATCGTCGTCGGAGAAGCTCAAGACGTGGCGCGCCGCGGGATCGGCCAAGGGCACGGACTCAAGCAGGTCCAGCAGTTCCATCAGCACCTCGGCCTTGCGCTCCGGCGTCTTCATCCACCCCGGCAGGGCGCGCTGAACGTCGGACTGCTCGCCCACGGGAAAAATCAGTTCGGGGCGCGGAACGCGCTTGAGCTCCCCGCGCCGCTTGAGAACGCGAAAGCCGTCGGCCAGCGACCGCGGCCGGTGCGCGCGCGACGTGATGATCGCGACCCAAGCCGCGTCCCGCGCGTCGGACAGCCCCTCGGCGAACGGGGTCCACGACGGTCCGCGCCAGGCCGCGTCCGCGCGCGCCAGCGCGGCGGCCATGTCCTGGGAAAAAATCTTGGGGTTATTCGCATCCAGAAAATCGCGAAACGAGCCGCCGTCCGCGTCCTGAAGGCCGAACAGCTCGTAGTCGCGGTACGCTCCCGCGCGGCCGATGTCCGTCCGCGCCGCCGCGAATTCCGCGGTGGTCAACGCCTTCTCCTCGCCGGTGGTCTTGTGGCGCAGATAAAGTTTCGTCGAGTAGAAGACCAGGTTGTCGTCGTTGTCGAAGGCCCGCAGGACCAGCGGTCGCCGCACGGGCGCGATCGTGCCGTCGGCGCGGGCGCGCAAGCCGCCGCGACGCACGATGCGGTCGTAAAGGCCCAGTCCGCGCAGCAGCGCGAAGTCCGGCCGTGGCGCGACCGCGTCCGGCGCGGGCGCCGCCGCACCCCCCGCGGCTGGCGAGGCCGGCGCGGCGGCCGACGGCGCAACGGCGGGAGCCGCCAGCGCGACGGACATTGCGACGCTGGTCGGCGACGCGCCAAGCGCGGCCGCGGGCGCAAGCGCCGGGAGTTCGGCAAGCGCGACGGGAGCCGCGGGCGCGGACGCAAGCGCCCCGCGGCCCAGCACCTGGGCCGCGCCCGGAACGGCCGCGCCGAGCAATCCGACGGCAAGAAGCGCGACCGCGCGGCGCAAAAGACGGATCATGCTTGGATTATAACCCGACGCGTCGGCCGGCACATTCACTGAACAGGGCACCGACGCCCCGGCAAAGGTCCCGCCCTCGTCTTGGCCCATTAGTCCCGCGGCCCCACCCGATGGACCCGGACGTCTTGAACGGCCGGCGTTTCAGCGCCGCTGTTTCTTTTTCGCCGTCCTTTTGACGGGCTTGGCTTTGGCGGGCTTGGTGTTCTTCACGGGCTTCGGCGCGGACGCGGGCGCTGGCGCGACCGCGACGGCGGGCGCGGGTGATTCGGCCGCAATCGCCTCGGGCACCGCCCCCTCCACGCCCTCGGCGGTGACGATGATCGAATCCGGCAGGCCGTGCGGGCCCGCATGCTTGTCGAGCAGTTCGTCGGTCTTCTGGCCGCCCGTCAGCTTCTTGGCGATGTCCAGAAGCTGGTCGCGCAGTTTGGTCTCGGCGATCTTGCCGCCCTTCAGGCGTTTGCACGCGCCCACCACTTCTTCAATATACAGTTCGAAGATGTTGCGGCGCTTGTTTTCCAAATGCGCGCGCTCGCGGCGCTTGATGAAGACGCCCAGGCGGCGGCCCGCCTCGCGCAGGCCCAAGGTGATTTCCTTGCGGATCTCGTCGTAGTCCGCGATGGCTTCCTTGGATTCGGACGTGAACGGCACCCACACGGAGGCCATGTGCACGAAGATGGCCATGGGCCCCTGCGGCGGCGCGCCGCGCGACTGCGAGACCCCGTAGTTCTTCCACGTGGTGTCCAGCACGGCCTTGAACGTGGCGCAGGCCGACTGCTGGTAGACCAGCGGCACGCGGTTGGCGTAGCGGATCACGCGCGCCATCTCGTCGTCGCCCTCGTCGCGGGATTCGCCTTCGGCCAGAGGCATCTTGGGTCCCGCCGCGGCGGCGGCCGCCACGGCCTCCGGACTGCGGCCGTAGGCCAGGCCCACCTCGATGACGAACGGGTTGCCGCGGTAGACGGCCGGCGGGCGCGTGACGGCGGTATAAAACTCGCCCTTGATCTGCTTGTAGAGCCCCGCCAAAATGGCCTTCTCGCCGATGGGCGAGAGGCAGTTGGTGGGCGGCGCCATCAGTTTGGTGGCTTGGAGGGTCTTGTAGAGGGTCTCTGCGGCCTGGCCGGTCACGTCGCGCGGGCGCATGTGCGCGTTGAGCTTGGCGGCCTTGCAGATTTCCTCGGCGGTCTCCGTGGACACGCGCGAGAAGTCTCCGGATAGGAAGCCCGAGAGCCAGTGGGACTTCGTGTCCTGCAGCATTTTCAGCAGCATCCCCAATTCAATGCCGTAGGGATGCGGCTTGATCTCCTTGGGCGGCTCGGGGTTCTCGCCGATGGTGCGCGCGTAGACTTTCTTCTCGCCGTCCGGGGAGATGTAGGTGAACGTCGCGTGCGGGTTGGAGATGGCCGACAGCTCCATGTATTCATCCACGGAGGCGCGGCCTTTCTGGTATTTACCCTCCAGCTCGATGCTCACCTGCGTGCCGCGGTGGTGCTCCCACTCGATCTGCTTCTTCTCCAAAATGATCGGTTCGTTCTTCTTCGTGTCGATCTGCACCTCGAAATAATGCGCCGGGCTTTTCTCCCCGGTGCGCGAGATGATCTTCACCGGCTTGCCCGTGGTGAGCTGGCCGTACATGCCCGCCGCGGAGATGCCGATGCCCTGCTGGCCGCGGCTCATGCGCAGGCGGTGGAACTTCGAACCGTAGAGAAGCTTGGCGAACACGCGCGGAATCTGGTCGCGCACGATGCCGGGGCCGCGGTCGATCACCGTGACGCGAAAGCGCGTCGCCTGGGAGACGGCCGGCGCGGGCGCGTCCCCGGTTCCCACGGCCTCCAACTTCACCTCGATCTCCGGCAGGAGCCCCGCTTCCTCGGACGCGTCCAGCGCGTTGTCCACGGCCTCTTTCACGCACGTGAGCAGGGCCTTGCGCGGATTGTCGAAACCCAGCAGGTGCCGGTTCTTCGTGAAAAATTCGGAGACGGAAATTTCCCGCTGCTGCTTGCCCATCTCATCGGCGGACTTTCCCGCGGGGCGCGGCTTGGGAGCGGCGTCGTTGTTGTTCTTCATGATGGCAGGGGACATCGTAGCAGAGCCCGACGTATAATTCGAGACGGAAAATTCGGCGTTGACGAAATTCGGGACCGGGGCTATACTGCGTCAAGGGAGCGCATATGAAAAAAACAGCGACGAAAACGGCACGGGCGCGATCTTCAGGACGCCGAACGAGAGCCGGAGGGTCGGCGGACGGCGACCGCGGCTGGAACGAACTGGAAGTCCAGCACGACCGCCTCAAAACCGACTGGATGAGCCTGGCGGTGCAGTTGGGCGTGGGCGGCGGGCCCAAGCTCGACTTCGAGTAGGCTAGTCCTCAGTCTCGCCGCGACGGCGCCTCAGGCGCACCGTCGCGGCGCGCTCGCGGCGCGCGTAGCGCTCGAGCAGGTCTTGCGCGGCGGCCATGGCCGCGCCGGTCCAGCGTCCCGCCTTGACGCCGTCGACGAGCGCGTGCGCGTCCAGACGCGCCACCGCGTCCCAGACCGCGCTGGCGCGCGCGTCTTTCTCCAGCGCCGTGTGCCGCTCCGGCTCCCCGGTTTTCGTGGGCAGACGCAGTTCGTCCTTGAACGTTACGGACGCCTCCGCGGTCTCCCCCGCCACCGTGGTCACGCCCGCGGCTTCGGCCCAGGCCGCCACGCGCGCGTCGATGCCTTCCTTGGCGCGGTCCAGCGCTTTCAATTCGTCCTTCAGGCGGTGACGCTTGTCCTCCACCACGGCCAACTCCCCGACCAGCAAAGCTCCCGCGTCGCGGCCGCGCTCCTCCGGCGGCAGGGCGGCCAGCTTCTCCGCGTGCGCGAAGACGGGGCACAGGTCGCGATACTCGCACCAGTCGCACAGCGCGCCGGGCCTTGGTTCGAAGGCGTGGTCGCGCTTGATCTCTCCAATCAACGCGGCCACCTGGGCCTTCAGCCGCGCCAGGTCCTCCGGCGCGCGCGTGGAGCGCAAGGTTTGTCCGTGGCGCACATAGTGCCAGACGAGCGTCACGGAACGGACCGCGGGCCACTGCGTGCGCACCGCGATTTCGTACAGCGCCAACTGCCAGTCCTCGTCCAAGTGCGCCTGGGCGGGCAGGGACTTGGCGGTCTTGTAGTCGTGGATCTCGAAATCGCCGTCGCCCACGGCGGCCAGGCGGTCGACGAACCCCTCGATGCGATAGGTGTGCCCGTCCACTTCAATGGGAAAACCCACGCGCGCCTCGACGGCCAAGGTTCGGTCGTTTTCGAACGGCGCGTGGGCCGCGTAATAGCGGCGCACGCAGTCGTCTAAGAGCCGCTCCCAATCCTCGCGCGAGGCCCCGCCCAGGTGGGACACCGTCTCGTCCCAGTCGCGCGTGAACGCAGCGCGTCCTTCGGCCAGAACTTCCTCAAGCGTGGGTCGGCCGCCCGCGCGCAGGCGCTCATAAAGAAACTCGAAGGCGGAGTGGGCACTGGTGCCCAGCACGGTGGCGCCGGTCTTGCGCGCGCGCGCGATGCGGTCCACGTAGCGGTATTGATAGCGCCGCGGGCACTCTTTGTAGCAACCCAGCTTCGACGGCGAGAACTTCGCGGAGCGGTCCTCCTCCACGCCTACAGCACCTCCAGCAAGGCGAAGTGCAGGTATTCCGTCTCCGGCATGGCCAGCAAGACGGGATGGTCGGCGGACTGGCCGCGTAAAGCGACCAGGCGCACGGCGCGCTGGGCGCGGGCCTGAGCGGCGCGCAGCATCTTGACGAAATCCTCACGCGAGACGTGGTGCGAGCAGGTAGCCGTGGCCAGCAAGCCGCCGCGCGGCAGGGCCTTGAGCGCCAGTCCGTTGAGCTTGGCGTAGAGGCGAATGGCCTTGGGCAGGTGCTTCTTGGCCGGCACCAGGCTGGGCGGGTCCAGCACGATGAAGTCCGGCTTGAAGGGCTGCTGCAGGGCGGCGAAAGACTCCAATATTTTTTCCGCGTCGCCTTCGTCGAAAGACACCGCGCCTTCCACGCCGTTGAGCTTGGCGTTCTCGCGCGCGATGGTCAGCGCCGGTCCGGAGCTGTCGATGGCCAGCACGCTCTTGGCGCCGGCCTTGGCCGCGTTGACGGCAAAGCCCCCGGTGTAGCAATAAAGATCCAGCACGGAGCGGCCCTCGAAATAAGGACGCAGGAAGGCGCGGTTGTCGCGCTGGTCAAAATAGTGACCGGTCTTCTGGCCCTCGCCCAGCGGCGCCAGGAAACGCAGGCCGCCTTCTACGATGGGCGTGCGCTCCGGAACCGCGCCCGACAGCGTGCGGCATTCCAGCGGCAGGCCTTCCAATTGGCGCGCGCGATGGTCGTTCTTCAAGTAGATGCCCTTGGGCTTGAGTAATTCTTCCAGCGCCGCGGCCACCAGGTCCAGCCGTCGTTCAATGCCGGCCGACAGCACCTGCACCACCAGCGCCGAGCCGTAGCGGTCCACCACCAAGCCGGGCAGGCCGTCCGATTCTCCGAAGCACAGGCGGTAGGCGGTCTCTCCGGGGCAAACTTTTTCGCGGTAGGCCATGGCCTCGCGCAGGCGGCGCACGAAGAAGCCCACGTCGATGGGCTCCTTGGGACTGCGCGTGAGCATGCGCGCGGCGATCAGGCTGTTGGGATGATAGAACGCCAGTCCCAATTCTTGTCCTCCGGCCGTGACCACCAGCGCCAGATCGCCGGGCTTGGGCTCCGCCTCGGCCAGCACCTCGCGGATCTCGTTGGAAAAAACCCAGACGTGCCCGGCCAGCAGGCGATCCTCCTGGTGCGGCTTCAAGATCACGCGGGCGACGGGTCGTTCTTCGGCGGGGACTTCGGGCATGGACGTGTTCTCCTGTCTTGGCGCGCAAGCGGCGCCCTCGGTCCGCGACGGACCGCCCTCCATTCTAGCGTTTCGCGACGACGAAAGGGCGGACGCGCGCCGCCCCGTCCGGCCGCCGTCTTTTTTTCTGTATAATCCCCCCGTCGGTGCGATACCCAAGTGGTCTAAGGGGATGGTCTGCAAAACCATTATTCGCGGGTTCGAATCCCGCTCGCACCTCCAATTTTAAGTCAGTGCTTTTTTCGGTAATCCCTGTTATACTCCCGAAAAGAGGCCCTATGACATTGCAAGCCCAACTCGCCTCGGAAATGAAGACGTTGCCTCCCGAGAATGTTCGAGAGGTGCTGAACTTTGTGCGCTTTCTGCGCCTGCGCCGTTCAATCGACACCGCCCAGGCTTATTTCTGGACGCGCCACTGGCAGGCCAACGAGAAAGCGGTCGAGCAGGATAAACGCCGCGGTCGCGTCCGCGGCAACGGAACCATGCGGGACATGGTCAAAGTTCTGGGCCGGTGAAAGTCCGCGCCTACGACAAGTTTCGGGACCTATACCGAAAACTTCCCTCGGCCGTCCGCCGCAAAGCGCTTCGCCAGATACATCGTCTTTCCAAGGACCAGCGCCATCCCTCGCTTCAGGTCAAGCGCATCCAAGGAACAGCGGGAATCTGGGAAGCTCGCGTGGACATCCGCTATCGCATGACCTTTGAGATTGCAGGCGGAGACACCATAGTCCTGCGCGTCATCGGCGATCACGACGAAGCGCTGCGCCGGCCGTAAAGCTAGTGCGCCGATACACCGAAAAACAGGCGGCGTCGATCCTGAAGAAAGCGTCAGCCGGCCCCGGGCGTCAGAGCGTCATCGCCGCTTTGAAGCGCCTCTCGCGCACGGGCGAAGGCCGGTAGTCGGCGGACGGCGACAGAGTGCCGAGCTCATCGATACGCTTCGACGCCTTCGGGTGCGTCTTGAACATCCCGCCCGCGCCGGCGGTGTCCGCGGCCTCCATGCGGTGAAGGAAGGCCGTCAGCGCGCGCGGGTCGTAGTTCGCGGCGCGCGCGTACTGCGCGCCGAACTTGTCCGCCTCGTACTCCTTGTCCCGGCTGTAGCCTTTGACGACCAGGTTGTTGACGACGTCGTCGACGGTGCCCTTGAAGACGTCGGTGAGCTGAGCGACCTGGGAGGAGGTGTAGTTCTTGGCCGCCTCGGTGCCGAGCAAGGCGAACGCGCTCGTCAGCCGCGAGGTCTTGATCGTCTTGAGGCCGTGCTTCTTGGCCACGTGCGCGACCTCGTGGGCCAGCACGCAGGCAAGCTCGTCTTCGCTGCGCGTGAGCTTCAGCAGGCCGGTCGTCACGAAGATGAACCCGCCCGGAGCCGCGAAGGCGTTGACCTCGCTGGACTTCAGGATCTGGACGTGATAGCCCCTGTAGATCGAAGGGCGGTCGGAGGCCATCGACACCGCCTGCACGATCTTCTGAGCGTAAAGGTTCAGCGCGGGATCGTCGAGCGGCTCGTAGCGGCTCAGGATCTGCGCGGCGACCGCGCGGCCGATGTAGTACTCCTCGCTCTCCGAGATGTCCGCGACGCCGTGATGGACGGCGGTCGCGACCTTCGTCGCGCTCTGGAACTGCTCGTTGCTCACGCGTCCGCCGGTCATGGAGTTCACGTCGAGGTTCTGCAGTGCGGCGCAGCCGCAGATCAGAACGGCGGCAAGCGGGGCGGCCGGCTTCCAATATTTCACTGGGCGTCCTCCCGCGGCAGCAGGCCGCCCTTGCGCAGAAACTCCAGGACCGCGACCTCCGGGACGGAGCGGCGCTCCATCACGTTGACCGCGGCGAAGTTGGCCGACGCGTTCTGCGCGCTATAGGACTTCTCGACCTGGGAGTTGAAGCCTTTGCCGGCCAGCGTGACCTCCTCGGCGGTGGCGCCGCCGCCGCCGGCGACGGTCGAGCCGGCGGAAAGCTTGATTTTCTTGGAGCTCACCGCGCTCTGATGGATGTAGCCGCGGCCGGTCTTGTACCAGCCGTTGTCGGGCCCCGTCGCGTCGAACGTGTCGCCGAGCTTGGCGATCATCGCGGCGGGAGCGAAGAACTGCGGGCGCTTGCGCACCGCGGTCGACTGGACCAGAACGGTGATCGTCGCGGCCAGGGCCGCCGACGCGCCCAGCGCGGCGGTCAGCAGGAGGATCCAGAATCGGGTCTTCTTCATCATTATTTCTCCGTGAGCGCGTAGGAGCCGTTCCAATCGGCGGGCGGCGGCTCGGCGCGGCAATGGCGGCAGCGGGCGACGTATTCATCCGAGGCGTGGTCCGGGCCGAAGTCGGCGGCGACGGAAGCGAAGACCGCCTCGGCCTCGGCGAACTTCCGGGCGCGGTACAGGGCCAGCCCGTTTTCGAACGTGCGGGCCTTTTTCAGCAGACGTTCCTCGGTTTCTCCGGCGAGGCCCAGAAGCTCGTAGACGCGGATGGGCTGATGCTTTCCCTTCACCATCACGAAGTCGAGCTCGCGCGTCTCGACGGCGGCGCCGGCGCCGGCGCGCGTGGCCTCCGAGATGAGGATATAGCTGCCGTAGGCCTTGTTCGCGCCCTCCAGGCGCGACGAGAGGTTCACCGTGTCGCCGAGGGCCGTGTAGCTGAAGCGCAGCGCGGAGCCCATGTTCCCGATGACGGCCGGCCCCGAGTTGAGGCCGATGCGGGCGCGCACCGGAGGATAGCCGAGGCGCGCGAACTCCCCGGCCAGCTCCACGAGCCGCTTCTGGTTGGCGAGCGCCGTCCGGCACGCGGCGAGGGCGTGGTCGGCGCTCGGCACCGGCGCGCCCCAGAACGCCATGATCGCGTCGCCGATGTACTTGTCGAGCGTGCCGCCGGAGGCGAGGATCGTGTCGGTCATCTCGCCGAGGTAGCGGTTCATCAGCCGGGTGAGCGCCTCCGGCTCCAGCTTCTCGGAGATCGTCGTGAAGCCCTCGATGTCCGAAAAATAGACCGTCACCTCGCGCCGCTCGCCGCCGAGCGCCAGCATCTCCGGGTTCTCCGCGATCCGCGCGACGATCTCCGGCGAGAGGTAGCGGGAGAAAGCGCCTTGGATGTAGCGCTTCCGGCGCCCCTCGACTGCGTAGTTGTACGCCGAGGATGCGGCAAATCCCAGCCACAGCGCCAGCTGGGGCGCGACCATGTCCAGCACCACGCCGCGCCGAAACGCGGCGCAGGCCGCGGCCGTGAGCGCGCCGGAGCCGACGAGCAGGATCAAGGGCGCGGCGCCCGCGCGGTCCGCCAGGCCCGAGGCGGCGCCTCCGGCCAGGAGCCCGAACAGGACCAGCGCGAGCAGGGCCGCCGTTCCCGCGGGAACCAGGTAATCGCCGTTCAGCAGATTGTCGGCGGCGGCCGCGACGATCTCCGTGCCTGGGAACACGGACGCGATCGGAGACGGACGGTTGTCGAGGAGCCCGGCCGCGCTCATGCCGACGAAGACCAGCTTGTCCTTGAAGAGCGCCGGATCGAGGGCGGGCTTGCGCTTCTCCTCAAACGCGTTCTCCGCGAGGATCAGATCGCCGGCCGAGTAGGAGGCGTAGGTTTTGAGGCGGGGGTCGTTCGTCAGAGATTTTCCGTGGAAGCGCACCAGCATCCGGCCGTCCGTCAGCGGGGCATGGAAATCGGCGAGCTCACGCCCCGAGTCCGTCATGGCCGCGGCCGCGGGCAAGGTCGGCAAGGAGCCGGCGGGCAGCTTCGTCGTCAGGGGCACGCGGCGGAACACGCCGTCGAAATCGGGCGGCATCGTCGTGTCGCCGAGCATCGCGCTCCCGGCCCGGATTTCGGGCACGGGCAGGCGGGCCGAGCCCCGGGACGTGTCCAGGGCCAGGACCGTCCGGCCGAAAGCCTTGAGGCTCTTGCCGAACTGGGCGTCCTCGGCCTCGCCGTACGGCGAGG
>JABEUV010000086.1 GCA_013044195.1 Elusimicrobiota bacterium
GCCGGCGCGCCGGCTCTTGATCTGAGCCTGCACCTCGGTCGCGGCTTTCTGGCCCGCGCCTTCCAGCGCCCGGCCGACGGCCGCGCTCGTCGAAACGTCGACGGCCTCCGCATAGGACGAAAAAAGCGTCGGTGCGCTGGACGCTTCGACGTCGAAAAGGCGCGCGTCAAGCCGAGCCGCCGCGTGATACATCCCCGAGGACGCCTCGCGGCCGGCGGCGGCCACGGTGTGGCCGGAGACGACCCAGCCCCAGCCGCCCAGCGCGGCCGCGGCGACCGTCTGCGTATCGGCAAGGATGATCTGCCGGTCCTTGTCCTTGTTGGCCGGATCGAACGGATCGCGCAGGTCGCGCACGAAGACGCCCGCGCCGAACAGCGCGAGGCGCAAAGCGTCGCCCGACGTGAAGTCCATCGGGCCGTACGTGCTCCCGGGAACGCCCAACGCGACGAGGACCTTCTCCTGCCCGACTGGATAGCCGCGCGGCCGCGAGAGGCCCGCATCGAGCAGGACCGGGGCCAACGCGTCGGGCAGGACCTCGACGATGCACCCGCGGCCGCGGACGACGCGCAGGCGTCCCACGTAGCGCTTCAGATGCGCGTAGATCAGTTTGTCGAGAACTTCCTTGCGATGGGTCCCGGCGCCATCGACCAGCAGAAGCGGCAGGACCGCGTCGACCGCCTCGCGGCGCGCGGCCTCGGGCTCCGTCGCGTGCACGACCAAGGCCAGGCCCGTGTCGGTCTGACCCGGCTGAAGCCGGTGCCAAGACGCGCAGCCGGGCAGGAACAGCGCGGCCAATAGAAACACGCCGGATCGTCTCATGACGCGGAACCCTCCTCGCGAGCCACCGGCACGACGAAGCGGAACGTCGTGCCGCGTCCGACCTCGGACTCGAACCAGATCTTGCCACCGTGCTTGGCCGCAACCTCGCGCGCGATCGCCAAGCCCAGCCCCGTTCCCGGCGCGTTGACCTCGCCTCGGTTCGACGCGCGGTAGAAACGCTCGAAAAGCTTCTCGCGGTCGGACTCCGGGATGCCGATGCCGTCGTCGGACACGGAGACCATGAAGAACTCCCCTTTGGCGCGGGCTGAGACCGCGATCCGGCCGCCGCCGCGCGTAAACTTGACCGCGTTGGAGAGAAGATTGTCGATGACGAGACCCAGCCAGCGCGCGTCGCCCAGAACCTTCGGCGCCGGCGTCGGGGGGTCCCAGGAAAGCGTTTTGCCGCCTTCGACGGCGGCGGGCTGATGGTTTTCCACGCTTTGGGCGACGAGCTCCGCGAGATCGAGCGGGTGCAGTTCCATCCGCGCGCCCCCCTCCAGGCGCGACAGGTCCAGCAGGTCGGTGACGAGACCCGCCAGGCGCTTGGCGGCGGCTTTGGCGATTTGCAGGAATTTCATCTGTTGTTCGGTGACGGGCCCGGTCTCGCCGTCGATCATGACGCTCAAGAAGCCGGTGATCGTGGTCAGCGGCGTCTTGAACTCGTGGCTGACGGTCGAGACGAACTCATCTTTCATACGATTGAGGGCCGTTAATTGTTCCATCGTTTCCGATAATCGCCGGTTCAAAATCGCGGTTTCCACCAGAATCGCCGCCTCTTCGGCGACCACGGTCACCAACGCCAGCGCCTCGGAATTGAACGCGTTGCGCCGGCGGCTGCCCACGCGCATGACGCCCAACACGCGGTCCTCGACGACGAGCGGCACCACCATCAGCGAGTGCACACGCCAGAGCGCGACCAGCCGCGCGATCACGCCGGGGTCGTTTTGCGCGTCGCCGGTGACGAACGGCCGGCGGGTCTTGAACACGCGCACCGAGGACGCGCGCTCCTCGCTCAGCGGCAGGCGGTAGAACATCTCCTCCTCGTCGAGGCCGTAGGCTCCGGGCTGAGTCGCCAGTTCTCCGGTCGCTTCATCGACGGTCAAGAACGCGACCAAATCCGCCTCCACGGCGCGCGCCACGATCGCGCCGATGGCGGCCAGCGCCCCGCCGCGTTCGGCGCGGCTGACCAGGGCCACCGCCACGTCGTGAAGCGTGCGCACCTCCTTGGACTTCCGGATCAGGCGGTCATGGGTATGGGTCAACTCCTCCATGGCCGCGGTCAGGCCGCCTTGCAGGCGCTCGCGCGTTTCTAATAGCCGCGACTGGCGCTCGGCCAGGGCGGCCGCCGCGCGCAAGGCCGCGGCCGCCATCGCCACGTCCTGCCGCGCGCGCGCCAGTTCCGGGCCGGGCGCGGAGAGGGCCGCGACGAGGGCGCCCGTGCCCTCCTCGCCGCTCCAGCCGCGGGCGGACGCCGCGGTGTAGCCGAGATCGGCCAGAGCCTCGGTCAACGGGTCGCCCGCCGCGCCGGCGCGATCCAGCTCCCAGTCGGCTTCGCCGTCGTCGGCGGCGCGCGCCAGCAGGCCCCGCTCGAAACTCAGCGCCGTCAACGGCACACGCGCCCAGGCGCCGCCGCGATGCGCAAGCAAGAGAACGCTGCCGTCGGGGGCACGCGCCGCGGCCGCGAAGGCCAACGTCGGGTGCAGCCGATGGAGTTCGTCGAGCGCCCGGCCCGCGGCCTCGGCGTACGCATGCGCGGGTCGGCCCGAAAGAGCGTTGGCGTCGAACAGTCGCGCGGCCAGCGCCCGCGCCGCCTCCAGTTCGGTCTGCTTGCCGCGCAGCGCGCGTTCAAGAGGGAGCCGATGAAGAAACACACACAGCCACCAGCCGGCCGCGGCCGCGGACAGCAACGCGGCGACCGCGACGACCGCGGCCTCGAAGACGTTCATGCGGTCCGCGCGGGCGCCGCGATGAAATCCAGATGGGCGTTGAGATAATTCGCGTCGATCGTCGCCCCGGAAAACGGAATCCAACCCATCTCCATGCCCAGATTTTCAAGGATGTGCCGGACCGCGTGCGCGAACTCCGTCGCCCGAGGACCCAGGGCCGATTCGGGCGAGGGTCCCAGCACGAGAACATGCGTGACCGCCGCGCGCTCGCAGAGGTCGCCGATCATGAACGGCGCGCCGAACGGCTGCTGGGCGTCGTAGCTCTCCCACAGCGCGTGGCGGTAGGATTGGCGCATGCTGTTCTTGGCGCCGACCTCATGGAAGCGCCCGGCGACGAACGTACTCAAGCCGAGCTGATCCTTGGGCACGATCACGGCCAAAGACACGGCGCCGACCGCGACGGGAGGCGGCTGAAACGGCGCGCCCGCCTGCGGCGCCGAGCCGCCGCCGGCCAGCACGGGCTCGTAAATGAGCGGAAGCATGTCGGCGAGAAGGGCGGGCTGGGCCGCGGCTTCGCGCTGCTTCTTAAGCTGCGCGAAGCGGTGCAGCCACTGCGAAAGCTCCTGGTAGCCCCACTGCGACAGCTTCTCATGCAGGAGTCCGATCTCGTCGGCGCCGAACTCCGTGCCGGAACGGTCCGCCGCCGCCGAGATCAGGTCCTTCTGCGCCGCGGGACCGGGAACCTTGAGGTCGACGGACCAGCCTTTCGAAAACGAGAATTTGAGCGACTCCTCCAGAGCCGCCAAGGCCCGGGGCGGATAGCCCGAGGTCAGAACGACCTGAAGCTTCCGGTCGAAAAAAGACTTGAAGACGTTGGCCAGCGCGTTCTTGTTGAGATCGGAAACGGACATCAGGTGAATGTCGTCGATAAGCAGCGCCTTCGCGTCCGCCGCCAGCTTGTCGATGGAGGCGGTATTTTTGGCGGCGAGGGCGGCGTTGACCGCGCGCGACAGTCGCGGCCCGGTGGTGACGAATACGCCGACGCCGTTCGTTTCGTTCGACAACGCATGAGCCAGCGCATGAAGCAGATGCGATTTCCCCGTCCCCGGCACGCCGAACAAAAACAACGGATTGTACATCGTGCCGGGCGAAGAGATCACCTGGGTGGCGGCGGCATGCGCAAAGCGATTATAGGCGCCGACATGCAAAGAGTCCATCGTCCAATCCGACCTCAGCGCCAAAGACGCGGGCGA
>JABEUV010000087.1 GCA_013044195.1 Elusimicrobiota bacterium
GCACCCGCCGAGGCGCGCTTCGTCTGGAAGGCGCTGGGTCTTAAGCGCGGATCGCGCGTGCTGGACGTGGCCTGCGGGACCGGCCGCCACGCCCGAAGGCTGGCGAGCCGCGGCGCGGACGTGGTGGGCGTGGATGCGACGGCCGCCTATCTGCGCGAGGCGCGGCGCTCGGCGCGCGGCCTGAAGACCGCCCGCTTTCTGCGCGCGGACATGCGCCGCCTGCCTTTTGAGGGAGAGTTCGACGCGGCGGTCAACTTGTGGACCAGCTTCGGCTATTTCGCGACGCCGGAGGAGGACCTCCAGGTCCTGCGCGGCGTCGCGCGCGCGCTCAAGCCGGGCGGGCGCTTTCTGATCGACGTGATCGACTTCGCGGCGATCTTAAGCCGGCGGACTTTCAAGAATTGGACGCCGTGCGCCGACGGGTCCTATCTTTTAGAAGAAGCCTCTTTCGTGGGCGGCGCGGACCCGCGCGTCGTCACGGACTGGGTGGTGCTGAGGCCCGGACGTCGGGCGCGGGCCGCGCGCTCGGTCGTGCGCGGCTACGACCGCGCGCGTCTGTTCGCGGCGCTGCGCCGCGCGGGCCTGCGGCCGGTGCGAACCTGGTCGCGGCTGGGCTACGGCTCGTCGCGGCCGTCGGACGGGCGGCTGGTGGTGCTTGCGGTGAAGCCCGGCTTGGGCGGCGGCGCGTCGCGGTAGGACGCGTACCAGGCGCGCGCGGCGGCGTCGGGGTCGACGGCGATGAGGCGGATCATCAGCGCCTTGAAGCGCGCGGTCGGCGCGGAATCGCCGGCCTCTTCTTGACGTCGCGAGGCGAGCCAAAGGATCGCCGCGGCCAGCTCCCGGGAGTCCGGCGTCCAGCGCGGATCGCGTACGAACGCGGCGGGATCGGCCGCGATGGGCGCCTGCAGGCGCGCTTCAAGAACCGTGAGCAGCTGCGGCGCGCGCTGGGCGAAGTCCAAGCCGCCGGAGACGAAGCCGTTGAGCGCGACGAGTGCTGTCTCGCGTTCCTCTCCCGCGGCGGGACCGTCCAGGAGGTCCAGCAGGGCGGACTCGTAGACCGGCTCCATAGCCGGGGTCAGGCCGTGCGAGGCCGGGCCCAGGCCGCGCAGAGCGAACAGTCGGTAGTCCGGTTCCTTGAGCGCGTCGAGCAGGACCAGGACCGCGCGCGCGCGCGCGTCCGCGTCTAAGACGGGCGGGACGGACTCGCCGAGCAAGGTCAGCGCCAGGGCGCGCACCTGCGGCGGCTGGGCGGGGCCCGCGGCGTCGGCCAGGGCGTTGAGCGCCGCGGCCTGCGGGGCCCGGGGCAGTCCCGGGATGCGGTCTTGAAGCGCGTTGAGCGCGTCGAGCTTGGCCGGGATCGACGCCGAGGGGTCGGCAAGCACCGCCTCGGGTCTGGCCGCGGCCCGGGCCGACGTGCGGGCGCGGACGAAGGCGGCGTCCAATGAAACGGCCTCCGGAGCCGGGGCGTATGTCGCGGGCGGCGTCGCGGCCATCATGCCCTTATTCTAACACGCGGCGGGCGCTCATGAACGCGGCGAGCCGCGCTCGGCGGCCGTGCCGAATTTTCGGCTCATTTTGGCGGGCTCCACGGGCGCGGTCGCGCGGTCGCCGGGCGCGCGCGCGGCCAAAGTCAGGTCGTCCTCGGCGGCCAGCGCGCGCGCCAGTTCGGAGGCCTGCGGCGGCGTCAGCATCAGCTGGACCGTGGCCCACTCCTCGTGCCCCTGGGCCGGCTCGCTTTCAAGGACCAGCGCGTCCTGGAGCAAAGTCGCGGCCGAGGACTCGCTCTTGCCGCCGGCCTTGCCGCCGCGCGCCGCGACGATCACGTCCACGCGGTCGCCGGGATCGAGGAACTCTTCTTGATCGGGATCGACCAGCGCCGACAATCCGCGCATCCCGGGCGCCAGCTCCGCTTTCGGCGGGTCCGCCAGCGGCGTCAGCGCGGGGCGGTCGGCCAGCTTATTTAGGAAGATGCGGTCCTCGCGCTGGACGGCGAGTGCCGCGTATTCGACCTCCTGCGGCGACAGCGCCAGCTGGACCAAGCCGTCGTCGTCGGACCAGTCGCCTTCCACGCGCAGGACCTCGGCGCGGGAGGCCAGCGTTTCGGTGCGCGACACGGAGGCGCCGTCGGCGCGCGGCGTCTCGACTAGCACGTCGATTTCGACCGCGTCGCCGGGCGACAGGAAGCGTGTCTGGCTTTTGTCGAGCGACAGCGCGAACGCGCGCCGGCCGGCCGGCGGGGCGAAGGCCACCTCGGGCGTCTGGGACGCGGGCGCGGGCTTGGAGCGGCAGGCGGCGAGCGCGGCCAGGGACGGCAGAGCGGCGCAAAGAAGTATTTTTTTCATGGTCCTCAGAACTGGAAGGTCAGGTTCGTTCCCAAGGAGAACGCGATGTAGTTCTCCTGCAAAAGGTACTGGTGCCAGAGGCGCTGCAAGGTTCCGTTGATGGTCATGCGCAGATTCTTGGCCAGTTCGTAGTCGGCGCTGGTCGTCAGCGAGGCCAAAATCGAGTTGTTCTCGATGATGATCGGCGACTGGGTCTGTGCCAGCGACAGAGTGGTCGTCCAGATGATGCGGTTGACGAACAGAAGGGGCCGCGAGGAGCCGGGCAGGCGCAGTCCGGCCGGCAGGGCCAGATCGGCGCGGGCCAGGAGGCTTGGGGTGATCACGGTCGTCTCGTTGGTCTTGATGCCGCCGGTCGTCGTCTGGTCGAAGGTGAAGTCGACCTTGGGCGTGAAACGGAACTTCCGGTAGTCGAAGGTCACCTGCGCGTCCGCGTCCTGATGGAGGGTGTCGGCGGTGTTGGCGTCGACGACCAGGTCCTTGTTCACGTCCGTACGCAGATTATAGGTGAACGCGAAGTCGTACTTCTTGTCGATGAGCATGCGCATGTCGGTGCCGACGGTGTTCTGCGTGTCGAACGACGCGCCGACGTTGTTGGTGGTGCGCATCGAGTACTTAAGGTCCATTTGGCCGTTCGACATCCAGTGATCGGCGTGCAGCAGCTGCTCAAGACGCGACAGGCTGAACACGCTGTCGACCGGCGTCTGCGAGATGGTCTTCGACGTGGTGCCGGTCGCGTTCGAGCGTTGGAGCGTCTCGACGAAGTTGTTCGACACGGAGAACGTCTTCCAGGCGGACTCGCGGCCGGGGAAATTGTAGTACTGGAACGGCGACCAGCGCTGGGTCGAGTTGAACGTGTCGCGCTCGGTCAGGCTGATCAGCTGAGCCGCCGCCGCCGACGGGTGCAGCGGCTGGCGGACCGAGAGCAGGTCCTGCAGGTTCTGGCCCTGCTCCACGCCGGTCCACGAGTCGCCGTCCTGGAGCTGGTAGCCCGACACGATGTTGAGGGACTTGAGCAGAGCCGAACGCGGGAACACCTCGCCGAAGTTGATCGGCACGCTGACCGAGCCGTTGGCCGAGCGCGTGACGTTCTTGAGGTCGCCGGGGTTGTAGGAGTAGGTGGTGCTGTTGACGACGTAGGTGGACACGTTCAGGATCGTGTTGGCGATGGTCTCCATCGAGTAGTTGACCTGCGGGTTCAGCCAGCGGTTGATCCTCCAGTTCGACGAGAAGCCCGCGTCCTGCTGGAACAGCTTCGGATACTCCGAGTCGATCGGCGCGCCGCTGGTGTAGTCGGTGCGCCGCTCGTTGCCGGTCGTCATCGACCAGTTCGGATTGAACGAGGAGCCTTTCCAGGGCACGAAGGTCATGCGCGTGCCGTAGCTGAAGTCGTGCTCGGTGGCGTCGTAGTCGCCGGGCTGCAGGCGCGAGAAGTCGGACTGGTAGAGCACGTCGTAGTTCGTGAAGCTGTAGTTGGCGTCCACCGTGCGCGGCGCCCAGGCGCGCTGGAGCGGCAGGCCGTA
>JABEUV010000088.1 GCA_013044195.1 Elusimicrobiota bacterium
CGTCCTGCACCAGCGGATGATCGCTGACGTGAAGCTTGCTCATGACGCCTCCGTTACCGCAGAACCTCAAGCACCGTCGGCGCGCGCCGCGGCGCGCGCGGGCCGATGGTCAGCGCCGCGCGGTACTCGCGCGCGCCGGCCTCTAAGCGCGCCGCGTCGGCGGCGTGCAGGACGGCCACGGTCTCGCCGCGCCGCACGCGGTCGCCCACCTTCTTGGCCAGGACCAGCCCCGCGCCGTAGTCCAGCACGGAGTCCTTGTTCTCGCGGCCCGCGCCCAGGAATATTCCCGCGCGTCCCACGCCGCGCGCGTCTAAGCGCGTGATAAATCCGTCGCGCGGCGCGGCCAGCGCGCGGCTGCGGCGCGCCTTGGGCAGGCGGTCGGGCTCGTCGACTACGCGTGCGTCGCCGCCCTGCGCCTTGACGATATCTCGGAAAATGCGCAAGCCGGAGCGGTCGGCAATGCGCGCGCGCATCATGTCCGCGCCGCGCTCCGCCGATGTCGCCAGGCCCGCAAGCTTCAGCATCCAGCCGCCCAGCGCCAACGTGCAGTCCAAATAATCCGGCGCGTCGCCGACCCCGTTTAAAATCTCCAGCGCCTGGCGCACTTCCAGCGCGTTGCCCACGTAGCGGCCCAGCGGCTGTTCCATGGCCGTCAGCACCGCCACGGTCGGCATGCCCAAACTCTTGGCGGTCTTGATCAAGGCGCGCGCCAGCTCGCGCGCGGAGGCCGCGTCGCGGAAAATGGCGCCGGACCCCACCTTCACGTCCAGCACCAGCGCGTCCAGCTCCTCGGCCGCCTTCTTGGATAAAATCGAGGCCACGATCAGCGGCCGCGCGGGCACGGTGGCCGTGGCGTCGCGCAGGGCGTAGAGCGCGCGGTCGGCCGGGGCCAGGTCCGCGCTTTGACCGAACAGGCAGACGCCCAGGCGTTTCATCTGAGAGCGGATGCGCGGCAGGCCCAGCCGCACTTGAAAGCCGGGGATGGACTCAAGCTTGTCGAGCGTGCCGCCGGTGTGTCCCAGGCCCCGGCCGGACATCATGGGCACCGCCAGCCCGCACGCGGCGGCCAGCGGCGCCAGCGCCAAGGACACGCCGTCGCCCACGCCGCCGGTGGAGTGCTTGTCGGCCTTGGGCCGGCCCAGGCGTCCCAGCCCCAAGGTCTCACCGGAGCGCGCCATCGCGCGCGTCAGCGCCGCGGTCTCCGCTTCATTAAGGCCGCGGCACAACGCGGCCATCAGCCACGCGGAGAGCTGGTAGTCCGGCACCGAGCCGTCGGCGGCCGCGCGCGCCACGGCCTCCAGCTCCTGCGGCGTGTGCCGGCCGCCGTCGCGCTTCTTGGCGATCAGGTCCAGGAACAGCATCGCGCTCACAGGGTGCGGATCAGCTCGGAGAGCACGGCGCGCAGGTCTTCGGCCACGCGCTCGCCCAGCGCCAGCACGTCGCCGTGATTCTGGATGGCGCCGGGCAAGCCCGCGGCCATGTTCGACGTCCAGGTCAGCGCCCCGGTCGCAACACCCATCTGCCGCGCGGGCACCACCTCGGGCACCACGGACATGCCCACCACGTCGCCGCCCAGCGCCCGGAAGGCGCGGATCTCCGCGGGCGTCTCGTAGGACGGTCCGCCGACGGCCACGTAGACGCCCTCGCGCGCGGGCGTCTTGCGCCGGCGGCAGGCCGCCAGCAGGAGCTTGCGCAGGCGCGGGTCGTAGGCGGCGGTCATGTCCGGAAACATCGTGCCGAATTCTTCCTCATGAAACGCCCGCAGCGGATTGCGGCCCATCAAGTTGACGTGGTCGGAAATCACCGTGAAGTGGCCGGGGCGGATCTTCTCGCGCATGGAGCCCACCGCGGCGGTGACGATCAAGGTCTTCAGGCCCATGTACTCAAGCGCCCGCACCGGCAAGGCGATGGACTCCATCGCGTGGCCCTCGTAGTAATGAAAACGCCCCTGCATCACCGCCACGTTTTTTCCGAAGGCGCGGCCCAGGATCAGCTTGCCTTCGTGGCCCGGCACGGTGGTGCGGGGAAATCCCGGGATCTCGGAGTAGGGAATCGTGCGCGCGCCTTCCAAAGCGGGGACGGCCTTGGCCAGGCCGGAGCCCAGCACGAAGCCCACCTCGGGCCGGAAATTCGGCGCGCGCTTGCGCACGAACGCCGCCGCGGCGCGAATCTGGCTGACGTAGGTCTTGATCTTCATGAGTGGCGGATTTTACCACATCCGCCGCCCCGCGCCGCCGCGCGCCTCAGAGCACGAAGTCGCTTTTCTTCGGCGCGCGCTTCTTGAGCTTGGGCAGAGGCGCCCACTTCGGCGCGGCCGGCTCGCCCAAAGTCACGCGCGCGGTGCGGGCCTTGCCGTCGCCGTTGAGGTCCAGCGTCACCGTCTCGCCGGGCGACATGAACTTCACGCGCACGAGCAGTTCGGTTAAAGCGTCGGCCGGGTCCATCTTGGACAGGTCCTGGCCGTCGACGGCGGTGATCTGGTCGCCCGCCAGGATGTTCGCCTGCGCCGCCGGTCCGCCCGCGACCACGGACTTCACTCTCAGCGTCGAGTCGGCCGCCAAGGAGACCTGCATCACGCCCATCTTGAGATCGCCGGTGCGCGCGAACTGCTCCAGGCCCAGGCGCACGAAGCGCGCGGGCACGGTGAAGCTCAAGCCCTCGGAGCCGCCGGACTCGGAGGCGATCATCGCGTTGATGCCCACCACGCTGCCCCACATGTTGAGCAGGGGGCCGCCGGAGTTGCCGGGGTTGACGGCCGCGTCGGTCTGGTCGGCGCTGAGCACGAACTGGGACTCCACGGTGTCGCGGCCCAAAGCGCTGACGATGCCCCGTGAGACGGAGAACAAAAAGCCGCGCGGGTTGCCGATGGCCACCACTTCCTCGCCCACGTCCAGCTTGTCCCACAGCTTCAGCGACGGCCGCGCCAGCGCGGGGTCTTCAAGCGCGACGAAGGCCACGTCCTTGGCGGCGTTGCTGTCGCCGTAGGCCAGCACGCGGCCCTTGACCATTTGAGGACGGTTGTCGTTGCCCGAAAACAGGCCGATGTCGATCGTGTCGCCGACCTTGCGCATCTCCACGCAGTGGGAGTTCGTGGCGATGACGGGCTGGGAAAGCCGTTCGGCGCCGGCGTCGACGAAGAATCCCGCGCACATCGCCTCGCCGCCGCCGCCCCCGGCCGTGTCCGAGGCCGGAATCTTCGTGACCAGCACCACCACCGACGGCTCCGCCTTGCCGATCAGGGCGATCAGCGGCGCCTGCCTCAAGAGAATCGGGTCGTTGGGACCGGTCTCCTCGGTGGCGGGATGGTAGTTCCCGCGGCCCAGCGCGCGCTCGCGGCCGAGGAGCTGGAGGCCGTCGCTCAGGCCGGAGGAAAACACGGCGTCGGAGCTCTCCGCCGCGGCCGACGCGGGCAGGACGGCCAACGACAGAGCGAGGACGGCGCAGAGAC
Organism: Elusimicrobiota bacterium; assembly: GCA_013044195.1. Taxonomy (GTDB): domain Bacteria; phylum Elusimicrobiota; class Elusimicrobia; order UBA1565; family UBA9628; genus GWA2-66-18. Next base: position 3,449 of record JABEUV010000088.1, read on the forward strand.
GGTGGGTCATCATAGGCAGGATGATACGCGACCGCGCGGCCGCGCGAAAGTGCCGATGGTCCCGAATCGCGGCGGGCATGCGGCCTACGTCCGCGCGGGACCCGACGGCGGCCGCCGCGGCGTCTTATGTTGTACAATGACAAACATGCCCACCACCACCACGACCGCCTCCGACGTGGACTTCAAGTCCCTGGCGCGCGACATGCGCGTCGACATCATCCGCATGATCGAGACGGCCGGCTCCGGACATCCCGGCGGCTCGCTGTCGATCATCGACATCCTGACCGTCCTCTACTGGAAATTTCTCAAGCACGATCCCAAAAAACCGGACTGGCCGGAGCGCGACCGCTTCATCCTGTCCAAGGGCCACGCCTGCCCCGCGCTGTACGCGGTCATGGCCAAGCGCGGCTACTTCGACAAGTCCTTGCTCTCGACTTTGCGCAAGCTGGACAGCCCCTTGCAGGGACACCCGGACCGACTGCGCCTGCCCGGCATCGAGTTTTCCACCGGCTCGCTGGGCCAAGGCCTGTCGGTGGGCGTGGGCATGGCCTACGCGGCCAAGCTCGACAAGCGCGACAGCCGCACCTACGTGGTCCTGGGCGACGGCGAGATGCAGGAAGGCCAGAACTGGGAGGCCTTCATGTCCGCGCCCAAGTTCAAGCTGGACAACCTGATCGCCATCGTCGACCACAACGGCGGCCAGATCGACGGCCAGGTCCACGACGTGATGGACCTGGAGCCGCTGGCCGACAAATTGCGCGCGTTCAACTGGGACGTGCAGACCGTCGACGGCCACGACTACGCGGCCGTGGAGAAAGCCCTGGCGGCCGCGCAAAAATCCGGCGGCAAGCCCCACGCGCTGGTGGCCAAGACCATCAAGGGCAAGGGCGTCTCGTTCATGGAAGGCAACATCGCCTGGCACGGCCAGGCGCCCAAGAAGGCCGACGCGGACAAGGCGGTTACGGAGATTCTCCATGGCAAGTAAGGGCACGCGGGACTCGTTCGGCGAGGCGCTGCTGGACATCGGCTCGCAAAATTCGAACGTGGTGGTGCTGGACGCGGACCTGTCCAAATCCACCATGACCTTGGCTTTCGCCAAGAAATTTCCCGAACGCCACATGGAACTGGGCATCGCCGAGCAGAACATGGTGGGCGTGGCCGCGGGCCTGGCGCTGGCGGGCAAAATACCCGTGCTGACCAGCTTCGCCTGCTTCGTGGCCGGGCGCGTGGAGCCCATCCGCGTGGCCGCCGCCTACAACCAGACCAATATGAAGATCGTCGGCACGCACGCCGGCATCGGCATCGGCGAGGACGGCACCTCACAGATGGGACTGGAGGACGTGGCCGCCATGCGCGCCCTGCCGCACCTGACCGTGCTCCAGCCCGCCGACGAGGTGGAAACCAAACAGGTCGTGTCTTGGATGCTCTCGCACCAAGGCCCCGTCTACTTGCGCCTGACCCGCCAAAAAATGCCCGACGTGCACGAAGCTTCCTATATATGGCAGTTGGGCAAGATCGACGTGATCTTCGAGCCGGCCAAAAAGCCCGCCAAATACCAGGCCACCATCGTGGCCTCCGGCGGCCCCGTGACCGGCGCCATGGAAGCGGCCAAGTCACTGGAAGCCAAGGGCTTCTCGGTGCGCGTGGCCAACGCCTCCTCTCTGGCCCCGTTCGACGGCGACGCCATCGCGCGCTTCGCCGCGGACTCCCAACGGATCGTCACCGTGGAAGACCACAACGTCAACGGCGGCCTGGGCTCGGCGGTGTGCGAGGCCGCAGCCGAACGCGGCCTGGCCGTGCCCGTGGTGCGGCTGGGTCTGCGCAGTTTCGGCGAGTCCGCCTCTCCGGAACAGCTGTACGAAAAATACGGCCTGGCCGCCCCGTCCATCGCCGAGGCCTGCCTCAAGAACCCGTGACCGCCGCGCCGCCCGCGCGGCGCTATCTGTTCGTCTGCACCGGCAACGTGTGCCGTTCGCCGGCGGCCGAGAGCCTGCTTCAAGACGGCGCGCGGCGGCGCGGCTTGGCCCTTGAGGCGCGCTCGCGCGGCACGGCCGCGGAGCTTCACTACCGCATGCCGGACGCCACGCGGCGCGCGCTGTCTGCGCGCGGCGTCTCCTGCGACGGCCACGTCGCGCGGCTGGTCGACGCGCCCTCCATGGCTTGGGCGGACGCGGTCCTGGTCATGACGCGCGCTCACCGCGAGCAATTGCTCGAAAAATTTCCGCAATTCTCCGCGAAAATTTTTCTCCTGATGGAACACTGCGGCCTGGGCGGGGGGGACGTGGCCGATCCCATGGGACGGCCCGACGCCGCGCACCAGGCCGCCGTTATGCGCCTCGAAACGGCCGTCGCCGTCCTGCTGGACCGCGCAGAAAACGCGAAAAAAACTATTGACGCCAAAAAGTAATTGCGCTATTCTCTTCCCTGTCGGGTTTGAAAAACTCGTTTCTTATGGAGAAAATATGAACATTATGTCCCGGTTCGGTCTCGCCGCGGTTTTGGCCGCCGCCTGCGCCGCCGCCGCCTCCGCCGCGACGATCGACGTCGTCGGCCAATCGGGCGCGTTGATCAAGGTCAACGGCGCCCCCTACACGGCCGGCACGGAACTGCCGAAGAACGCGAAGATCGCGGTCACGGAGGGCCCGGTCAGCGTGAAGATCGGCAAGCTCACGCTCGACGTCATGGACAAGGTTCTGTTCACCGTGAGCGGCAACAGCCTCACCGTTCTGGCGGGAAGCGCGAACGCCACCGACGAGTCCGGCAAGTCCGTCGCCCTGATCAAGGGCGGCAGGGTCCTGATCGGCGCCGAACCCGTCGCCCAGGCCCCGGCTCCGCAGAAGGCCCCAAGCAACGACAACGGCACGAAGACTCCCGATCAGACCATCCCGTCGGCGCCTCTGGTGATGAGCCCGCCGCCGATCATCCCCAACCAGGGCGTCCAGGTCATCTCCCCGTCGGCGCCCTGACTCTCGCCAATCTAAAGGAAAGGAACTAAACGAATGAAAAACACGTCCTTCTCTCGGCTTGCCGCGTTCGCCGCGTGCGCCGCCTTGGCGCTTCCCGCGCGCGCCCAACTGCTCGACTACATGCCCGCGTCCGCCGGCGGCGACATCGCCGGCCTCCAGGCCGCGGTCCTGGGCGGCGTGGACTCGCTCAACGACGCCCGCAAAAGCCCGCGCCTGAAGTTCGGCGGGCTGACGCTGCAGACGTACTACAACGCGACCGAGACCTACGACACCAACATCTTCCTGGCGCCCACCGGCGGCACGCCCGGCGCGCTGGCGCCGGTGCGCGACTCGTGGATCATGGACAACAACTTCGGCTTCAAGTCCACCTACGACATCTCGCCCCGCCACAAGCTGGACCTGGCCTACGACTTCACGTCCTTGAGCTATCAAGGCAACGGCGGCAGCTCGCAGGCGGACCCGAACGCGAACAACGCCATCGACCAAGCCCTCAGCGCCGGCTACACCTACACCGGCCCCAACGGCATCACCGCCAAGCTGCGCGACAACTACATCAACACCACCGACCCGGCCGACACCGAGTTGATTCAGCGCTTCCACCGCTGGGAGAACATGGTGGGCGGCGAGATGGAATACTCGCCGTCGCACACCGCGTTCGTGTCCGTCGACGCGGAATCCCAGAACGACCGCTACATCACCAACGACCCGCAGATCCGCGCGCTGTTGGACCGCGTCACCGAGACCATCGGCGGCCGCGTGGGCTGGTACGTAGCGCCCAAGACCAAGGTCTTCGTCGCCTACCACGCGCAGGACATGCACTTCACCGACTACACCCCGGCGCTGGCCGGCGGACCGGCGCGCGACAACCACTCGGACACCGTCAGCGTCGGCGTCGAGGGCAAGATCGCGCCCAAGTTGACCGCCCGCGCGGAAACCGGCTACACCTACACGAGCTTCGACGCTCCGGCGCAGGGCACCAACAGCTCCATCTCCCGCATCTGGAGCTTCGACGGCGGCCTTTTCTATAAGCCGTGGGAGAAGACCAACGTGGACCTGACCGCCAACCGCGGCTTGGTCCCCGCCGTGCTGGGCGCCAACCAGTTCTACGTGGCCACCTCCGGGGGCTTGAGCATCACGCACCGCTTCCCGTGGAACTTCACGCTGGGCGCCAACGGCAGCATCGAGCGCGACGACTACCAGTCGCCCATCTCCATCAACGGCGCCACCAGCAACGTGTTCTACGGCAACGCCTATCTGGGCGGAGTGGTGGCCTCCTACGACATCACGTCCTACGCCAGCCTGACGGCCAACGAGATGTACATCTCGCGCTTCTCGGACTTCGCGGCCTACGACTATATCGACCACCGCACCAGCGTCACGTTGACCGTCCGCTACTGAAGCCCCGCATGAAGCGACTTGCGCTGGCGCTGCCTCTGGCGGCGCTGTGCGCCTGCGCCGGACCGCGCCGGGCGTCCTCTCAGGACGCCCGGCGCGTCCAGGCCGAGGACCTGGCCGTGGCCACCGCCGTCCAGCAGGCCCAGGTCCGCAAAAACGACTACCGCCTGAGCGGCGCTGACCTTTTAGAAATCACCGTCTTCGGCGAAAAGGACCTGGACCGCAAGGTCCGCGTCAGCCAGGACGGCTCCATCACCTTCCCGCTGGTGGGCGCCGTGCGCGTGGGGGGACTGACCACGGCGGACGCGGAAGCAGCACTCGCCAAGAGCCTGTCGGTCTACGTGCGCGACCCGCAGGTCTCCATCTTTATCAAGGAGTACGGCAACAAGAAGGTCTTCGTCTTCGGCCAGGTGACCAAGCCCGGCGCCATCGAACTGCCGGAAGAAACCCCGCTGACGGTGCTGGGCGCGGTCTCCCAGGCTCAGGGCTTTACGCCCATCGCCGCTCCGGACCGCACGCGCGTCATCCGCATGGAGGGCGGCAAAAGCCGGACCTTCGTGATCGTGGTGTCGGACATCACCCAGCGCGGCCAGAAGGACAAGGACATGGTCCTCAAGCCCAACGACATCGTCTTCGTGCCCGAAAGCATGTTCTAGGGCGCGCGGCGCGCTTCCAGCGCCGAAAGGCGCCGGCCGTGTTCGTCTAGAATCGCCGGGAACGTGACCGTTTCACGCCACAGCGTCTCCATGCGCGAGGCGGCCGCATCCAAAACGCGCGCCATTTCGTTTCGATTCTCCGCAAGCCCGGAGACCAGCGCTTCTTCCAGCCGCGAGATCCTCACGCCCAACCGGTCATCGGCCAGAGCGGCGCGGCGAAAACCCTCCTGCATTTCCGAACGCAAGCCGCCCACTTCGGACTTCAGCGCCGCCGCAAATTCCGTCCGCGCGCCGCCGACCTCGGACTTCAACGCCGCCGCAAATTCCGTCCGCGCGCCGCCGACCTCGGACTTCAGCGCCGCCGCAAATTCCGCCCGCGCGCCGCCCACTTCGGACTTCAGCGCCGCCGCAAATTCCGTCCGCGCGCCGCCGACCTCGGACTTCAGCGCCGCGGCAAATTCCGTCCGCGCGCCGCCGACCTCGGACTTCAACGCCGCCGCAAATTCCGTCCGCGCGCCGCCGACTTCGGACTTCAGCGCCGCCGTCAACCCCGTTCGCACGCCTTCAATGTCGGACTTGAGCGCGGCTTGAACCGCCTCCAAATCCGCCTTCGTGGCCGCCGCCGTCGAGTTTTGTTTTTTCGCCATGCACTGTATACGCGCCGACCCCCAAAAAAGTTCCATCAGTCGTGCCTTGGAATATTAGCTTCTGGCGCCGCCGTCGTCCAGGGCCCTTAGTCCCACGACGAGAAATTGGTATAATGACGACCATGCCCGCCCCCGAAACCTCCGACGCCGACGAGCTGGACCTCTCGCATTACCTGGACGTCCTTCTGCGCCGCCGCTGGCTGGTGCTGTGCGGATTTACCTTGGTCTTCACGGGCTCCTTGCTTTACGCGTTCACCGCGCGGCCGGTCTTTGAAGGCTCCACGTTGCTGGTCATCGAAAAAGAACGCGGCGGGGCCGCGGTCTCCCCCGACGGGAGCATGATCGAGAGCAGCAACGAGGACTACTACCAGACGCAGTACAAACTCCTCAAGAGCGAGTCGCTCCTGCGCCAAGTCTACGACAAGCTCAACCTCGCCAAGACCGAGGACTTCGCCGACCCCAACGGCGTGGAGAAACTCAGCCATGCCGTCACCGTGGCCCCCGTCCTGCGCAGCCGCCTGGTCTACGTGCGCGTGGACTCCCACGACGCGGCCCTGGCCGCCGCCGCCGCCAACACCTTGGCGCAGACCTTCGTGGAGCAGAACCTCTCCAACCAGCTCTTCATCTCCAAGGAAGTCCTGAACGCCCTCCAGTCCAACGGCGCCGGCGCGCGCGCCGCCTACGGCGCCTTGCCCGCGGTGGTGGACAACAAGCTCATTCAGGAACTGAAGGCCGAATACGCCACTCAGCAGTCCAAATACGCGGACATGTCCGCGCGCCTAACACCGCGCCACCCGGACATGATCGCCCTGCGCGCCGACATCACGGCCCTCCAAGGCCAGATTGATCTGGAAACCGACAAGATCGTGCAAAGCCTCAAGACGGAACTGTCCGGCCAGCTCAAGGGCAACAACGTGCGTGTGGTGGACCCCGCCTTGGTTCCGCACCGGCCGGTCAAGCCCAAGAAGCTGGCGGCACTGGCGCTGGGCGTTCTGGGCGGCCTGGGCCTGGGCGTGGCGCTGGCCTTCCTGGTGGAAGTCCTGGACCAGTCCGTGCGCACGCAGGAAGACGTGGAAAATAAACTGGGCCTGCCCTTCCTGGGCCAGGTTCCGTTCTCCAGCGCCAAGGACGGCAAGGTCTACGCGTCCTTGCTGTCCAAGGACCTTTCCTTGACCAGCGAGGCCGTGCGCAACCTGCGCACCATGACGGACTTCGCCGTGGTCCCGCAGGCGGCCAAAGCCATCCTCATCACCAGCACCGTCCAGGGCGAGGGCAAAAGCTACGTCTCCGCCAACATGGCCGTGGCCTTCTCTCAGTTGGGGGAGAAAGTCCTCCTGATCACCGGCGACCTGCGCCGCCCAAGTCTGCACCGCAGTTTCGCCGTCTCCACCGACCGCGGCCTTTCCGACTTCCTAGCCAAGGGCCGCCACGTCGACGAACTGGCCCACCTAGTCCAGTCCGCCCCGGACGTCCCCGGCCTGCACATCCTGCCCTGCGGCCCGCGCCCGCCCAATCCCTCGGAACTGCTCAACACCCCGCGCCTGGGCGCGTTGGTGGCCTGGGCCAAGACCAATTACGACCGCGTCCTGGTGGACTGCACGCCCATGTTCCCCATCCACGACACCTTGCTGTGGGGCCGCCACGTCTCCGCCGCTATCTACGTGGTCCGCTACGGCCGCACGCGCGCCCCGCTCATCGCCAAGGCCTGCGCGCGCCTGCAGGAGGGCGGCGTCAAGATCCTGGGTGCCGCCGTCAACGCGGCCCGGCCGGGCGGACTGTCCTACTCCGCCTACGGCTACTACTACCAGCAGTATTATCACGCCTACGAGGCGCCGCCCGAAGCGCCCGCCGGCAAGTCCGCTTAAATCCGCGCCCGTCGACGCGCCGCCACGGAACTTTTCGGGGGGCCGCCGCGTATGTACGGGATGGACTTCGACGAAGGCTGGACCGGCCGCTTTTGCCGCGCGCACGGCGCGCGCCTGCGCGAGCTGCGCGTGGAGCGCGGCATCTCCCGCAAGCAGTTGGCCGACGCGGCGGCCCTGAACGTCTCCCAGGTCAGCCGCGCGGAAGCGGGACGCGACGCGCGCCTTTCCACCTTCCTCAAGCTCTACCGCGGCCTGGGCTACGATCTCAATCTAGAGCCGCAGGAATTCTGCGAGGAGGCGGGGGACTTGCTGGCCGAGGAAGCCCAGCGCCGTCAAGACCGGCGCGAGGACGGCCTGCTGTCCGGCAAACGCTGGCGCTGACCGCGCGCGCGTGGGGCCGGCGGCGCCGCCCCGCCGTTTCTGCTATTTAAGGCGGGACTTCACCTTCGCATGGGAAATGCCCTGGCCGCGGCGCAATTGCTGGCGGCCCGTGTCGACCTTCTGGCGGAAGTATAACTCGGCCATGATATCGGACAACGTGGCTTCGTCGGGTAGAGCGGAAATCATCTTCAGGACGGCTTCTTTTGTCGTCATGGTTGGCTCGATTTTCAATTTAACAGATGACCCCGTCGTTTTCAATGAGTCGTGAAATGTTTTGTCCCGCCGCAGACCCTCTTCAAAATTGGTTCTTTGCTTCTAAGCCCAAAACGCCTTCAACGCCGCGATATAACGCATCGCAGGGGGAGAGGGCGGCCGCGCACCGACGCGCGGTTCAGGATTCGAGCGGTCCTAAGGGCCGAATGCCTCAGCCGGGAAGAGCGGCACAGCCGCGACCAAAATGGCAACCAAAATGGCCCTTGCGACGAAGGACGGGGCCGGGCTATACTGAGCCACGCAAGCGCCACTAACTGTCGCAAGGCAATGGGCGTTGCATAAGGATAAGGACTGGCGATTTCCCGCGCAGAATTTATGACCCCACAGACCGCCATTGATACGGCTGTCAGTCAGGTGGTGGCGTCCAGCCACCCCTCTCGGATCATTATGTTCGGTTCCCGCGCCCAAGGAACTGAGACGGCGGATTCCGACTTGGATATTTTGGTCATCGAGCGCCATATTTCTTCCAAGGTCAAGGAAATGGTTCGGCTGCGCCAAGCGGTCGGGAATATCGGCATGGCCGTGGATATTATGGTTGCCTCGGAAAAAGAAGTCGAGGAATGGGGCAGCCTTCCCGGCACCGCTCTTTATTGGGCGATTCGCGAGGGGAAGGTCCTCTATGAAGCGCCCCACTGACCTGGCTCGCCGTTTTCTCGATCTGGCGGACCGCGACATCAAGGCATTTCGGAAACTCGTCCCCGACCGCGAAATAGACGATGCCGTGATCGGCTTTCACGCCCAACAAGCCGTGGAGAAGTGCCTCAAGGCAGTCCTGGCGCGCCACGAAGTCACCGTCCGCAAAGTCCACGATCTACATGCGCTCATGGACCTCCTGGCGGAACATCGCCTTCCTGTCCCAGCGATGCGCAAGGAAATTGTCGAACTCAATCCATTCGCAGTCATGCTGCGCTACGAATTGGCGGAAACAGATCCGCTGGACCGCGCCCTGGCCACGACCATCGTTGACTCCGTTCGCCGCTGGGCCGGAGATTGCGTCTCCAAGTGAGCACCGGTGCCGCCCCGCCGCAGACCCTCTTCGAAATTGGTTCTTTGCTTTTAAGCCCAAAACGCCTTTAACGCCGCGATATAACGCATCGTTGGGCGTCGAATGGGCTTTAAAGCAAAGAACCAATCATAGGAAGGGGGCGACCGCGCAGCGACGCGCGCGGCTCAGGATTCCAGCGTGCGCAGGCGGCGTTCGTGGTCCTTGAGCGTGACCTGGCCCTCGGTGAGCGCTTGGCCGTGAAGTATCCGGGCGCGATCGGACCTCTCCACTTTTGCCGCGAAATCCTGAATGGTGCCGACGTAGTTTCGGATGTCGTCTTTCGTGGCCAAGTTCGCCATGTTCGCCTTGATTTCGCGCACGTCGGCCTGGGTGCGCACCACTTCAACAATCACGCGGTCCAGTTTCTTTTCCACTACCCCGACGCGCTGATCAAGCTTGTCCATCCGATGATCGAGCTTGTCCATCCGACCATCAAGCTTATCCATCCGACCATCAAGCTTATCCATCCGTCCATCAAGCCCGCCCATGCGCCCGCCATGATCGCGGCGCAAAGATTCGATGTCGCCTTTCGTCGCCGGTCGTGAGTCCGCCGCTTCCATGTCCATGATATTACCTCTCGTCGTGTCCTCTTTCCAGGGTCCTAAGACCCAGGGCCTGCCCTCTACATACGCACCACCCCCGCAAAAAGTTCCACCGCCGCGCCGCCGTCCACTCCCGCCCGCGCCTTGCTATTTCGGCCCGCTGGCCTTCGGCGCGGTGGAGACGTGGTCGAAGACCCTATAAGAGCTGGACCTCTTCCTGCTGGCCGCCGCCTGCGCGCTGCGCCCGGGCGCGCGCGTGGCCTCGCCCATCTATAGAACCTTCCTTCCGTCCGTCCTGCTCCTGCTCCTGCTGGGCCTGCTCCAGCTCCTGAACCCTCGCCCCATCAATGACCCCGCCTCGCTCCTGCCCTTCACCGCGGACCGCGCCGCCACCGCCCAAACCCTTCTGCTCTGGTCCTCCTACGCCGCCCTGCTGTGGGCCGCATAACCTTGGGCGCGCAGTCGGACCTGGTGGCCGCGCAAACCGCCTGATCGATCGGGACGTCTTTTGGGGTCTTGTGAGCCGCGAAGGCATGGGATATAATGACTTCACCGTCCGGAGAGTACCATGACGCTTAAAAAAATGGTCGTTAAAGAATACGGCAAGCGGGGATTTCGGGAACTTTCCCCGCGCCTAAAAAAGGTGATCAAAGACATAGACGCCCTCACCAAGAACCAGAAGCCCGTCTCTCGACGCCTTTTGGAAAAAGCCCTGTCGTAACCCCCTGTGCGGCGTTATTTCCTGATCGACGCCTCCGCGCTTGTTCCTTTTTTTCGCGTTCCTTCGGGAAGGACGTCCGCGCGCTCTCCCATTTTTAAGCTGTTGAAAATGCGCGCGGAAGAGAAGGCCACGCTGTTGGTTCCCAATTTCTGCCTGGCAGAATGTTCCAAAGCCTTCGCCGCGATCATCCAAGCTCAGACCAACTCCGCTGAAAAAGCGGCAACCGAATACGACGCGACGGTGGAGAAGATGCTCGACTTCGTGTCCAGTTCCCGCCAGGGTCTTATCCAATCTCATGAATTGGCGCGGGAGCACTTGATCGGCGTCGAGGACATTTTCAAGGCCCAGTGGTCCATGAAGCCGCGCGGCGGCGAAGGGTTGAGCGGTCTGGACGGCTTGGTTCTGGCGATGGGCCGAGGATTGATGAAGGCGCACGGATCGGAGCGAGTCCGCGTGGTAACCGGAGACCGCTGGATGGCCGAGGTCTGCAAACGCAACCCGGGACTCTTGCCTCCGGCCGTCTACATTTACAAAGACCCCATCCCGGACGGTTAGGAACTCTTAGCGTCAGTCCCCAGAAGATCGGGTAAGCAACAATCGCCGAGAGGGTGAGCTTCACCAAAACGGTGAAAAATGAGGGGTTAAAAACCTCGCGCCGGGGAAATGGGCGAA
>JABEUV010000089.1 GCA_013044195.1 Elusimicrobiota bacterium
TATCATACAGACTCGCGCGTGAAGTTTATTGATCCCTTGGCCCGGGCCGGCGCCCGGGTGAGGTGCTAACGATAATCAGTGGCACCGGTGATAGTTCACCGAGATTGCATGATCCGGGCCAGATGCTCGCGCAGCGCCGCCCACGCCTCGTCGACGCCGACGGCCTGCACGTGGTCCCAGTCCGGTGCTACGAAGCCGCCGTGGCGCGCGCCGCGCGGGCGCCAGACGGCCTGGGTGTAGCCCTCGTAGAACGCGAACGTGGGCGTGCCCAGCGCCGCGGCCAGGTGCGTCGTCGACGTCACGCCGCCCAGCAGAAGATCCATGCGCCGCAGAGCGCCGCCGACCACCCCCAGCGGCAGGTCGGCCAGCACCGGCGCGGGGCGCGGCAGAGCCGCCGCCACGGACTCAGCGGCGGCGCGTTCGCCTGGCCCCGCAAGAAAGTACAAGCGCGCGGCGGGCTGCGCATGCTGGAGGCGGCCGCAAAGTTCCGTCAGTCGCTCCAGCGGCCACAGCGACGGACGCCGTCCCAGGTTGCCGGGATGGACCAGCACGCGCAACTCCCCGGGCGCGCGGGGCTCGGACAACTCCGGCAAGGCGTCGGCGCGGCGTTGGTCGGCGTCGGGCACGCGCAGTTCCAGGTCCGGCCCGCCCACGGCCCCGATGGCCTCGGTGAGCCGGGCGAAGCGGTCGGACACGTGCTCGCGCTCGTCCGGCGCGGCAATAACGCGGTTGAAGACGGCGGGGCCGCGGCCTTTGTCGAAAGCCAGCCGCACTCGCGCGCGCGACGCGCGCGCAAGCAAAGTCGAAGTCTTGGAGAACGCGGAGTTCAAGTCGACCAGCAGGTCGGCGCGGCCGCCGAAGGCCAGCGCGCGCGCCAGACTCAGGTGCGCGCCCACGTCGCCGGCCCGGCCCAGGAACAGGCCCTCGTCGATGAACGGGATCAGGGGCAGAACCCCGGCGGCGCGCGCCCCCACGATCAGGCGCACGCGCGCGCGGGGAAAGCGCCGGCGCAGGGCGCGCAAAAACGGCGTGGCCACGATCACGTCGCCCAAACGCCCGACGTAGAGGCAGGTCACGCGCCCGATCGGCTCCGGTCCCAGGTCCACTCGCACGCGGATATTATACGGGAAGACCCGGCGAGAAACGCGCCGCCGCGGCCGTCGCCGCGCGGGCTTTTTGACGTATACTTTATAGTAAGCTGAGGCGGTTCGCTTATGTCCCGAATAAACCGAAGAATGGGTGACGCCCGGTTTGGACTTGATGCCGCGCTCAGCCGGGCAGACCTGCTTGAATCCATTCTTGACAACACCGGAGAAGGCTTGGTCGCCGTGGATGCCGCCGGTCGTTTCACGGTCTTCAACCCCGCGGCGCGGACGATATTCGGCGAAGGCCGACTTCCCGAATATTCGAAAAACTGGCCTCAAAACAGCGGCGTCTACTATCCGGATCAGAGAACGTTGGTCAAGTTCGAGGACTTGCCGATGGCTCGCGCGTTGCGCGGCGAATCGACCGACGGCGCCGAGTTTTTCATAAAAAACGCGGCGCAGCCTCAAGGCCTCTCGGTCAGCGTGACCGGGCGCCCGCTGCTGGACGGGGCCGGGCGGCGGATCGGCGGAGTCGTGGTCTTGACCGACATCACAAAAATCAAGCGCGCGCAGGAACGCATCGAGGCGCTCAATCTCGAGTTGCGGCGGCGGTCGGCCGATCTGGCGCAAACCAACAAGGACCTGGAGGCTTTTTCGTATTCGGTCGCCCACGATCTGCGCGCGCCGCTGCGCGCCGTCGTCGAATTCGACAAACATCTTATCAAGGCTTATTGCGATCGCCTGGATGAACAGGGCAAGGACTATCTCAACCGGATGCTCTCCGGGTGTCGGCGCATGGAGCAAGTCATCGACGATCTCCTGGTTCTGGCCAACGTCGCCCGCAAGGAGGTCCGGGCGGGAAGAATCGATTTAAGCGCCGTCGCGGCGTCCGTCATCAAGCGCTTACGAGAAGCCGATCCCGGCCGCAAGGTCGAGTTCCTATCGCCGCCCCGTCTGCCCGTCGTCGCGGACCCCGGCCTTCTGCGGATGGCTTTGGAAAACCTGATCGGCAACGCTTGGAAATTCACGGGCCGGACGGAGAACGCCCGCATCGAGTTGGGCGTCGAGCTCCGGGCGAACGAGGCCGTTTATTTCGTCAAGGACAACGGCGCGGGCTTCGACATGCGCCGCGCCGACAAGATGTTCGACGCGTTTCAAAGGCTCCATTCGCAAGCCGAGTTTCCCGGAACCGGCATCGGACTGGCGATCGTCCGGCGCATCATGGATCGGCAAGGGGGACGGATCTGGGCCGAGGCGACCGAAGGCAAAGGCGCCGCTTTTTATTTTACGCTGGGAGGCGGGCTTGCGTCGTAAATACCGGCGGCCATGACCGACACCCGACGATTGCGCGCGCTGGACGTCTTTCGCGGCCTCACGGTCGCGCTGATGATCCTGGTCAACTGCCCGGGGGGAACCGACGTCTACGCGCTGCTCGACCACGCGGCCTGGAACGGCCTGACCGTGGCCGACCTGGTCTTTCCCGCCTTCCTGGTCATCGTCGGCGTCTCCGCCGCGCTGGCGCAGGCGGCGCGCCGCGCGCGCGGCCAGACCCCCGCGCAGATCGAGCGCCACGCGGCGGCGCGCGCGCTGGGGCTGTTCGCCTTCGGCCTGCTGGTCAACGCCTTCATCTTCCGCGAGCCGGGCGGCGGCATACGCTGGCTGGGGGTGCTCCAGCGCATCGCGCTGTGCTCGCTGGGCGTCTCCGCGTTCCTCGTGCTCGACCGGCCCGCCGTGGAGGCCCCGTCGGCCGCGCTCATTCTCGCGCTGTACTGGCTGATGCTGACGCGCCTGTCGGCGCCGGGCCGTCCCGCCGGCGACCTCAGCCCCGAGGGCAACTTCGCCTCCTGGCTGGACCGGACCTTGATGGGCGGACATATGATGACGCCGGTGCAGGACCCGGAAGGCTTGCTCAGCACGTTGCCCGCGCTGGCCACGTCCTTGCTGGGCCTCGTCGCCGGCCGCCGTCTGGTGCGCGTACGCGCCGAGCCGCGGCACGCCGCGGCGCTGGGCGCGGCCGGTCTGGCGCTGGCCGCGGCGGGCTGGGCGTGGAGCTGGAGCTTTCCGTTTAATAAGCACCTGTGGACGAGTTCCTACGTCCTGACCGCCGGCGGCCTGGCCCTGGCAGTCCTCGCCGCGTGCCTGCTTGCGTTCGGCGAGACGCCGCCGCGCGCGACGGGGGCGCTGGAGTCGCTGGGCCGCCATGCTCTTGCGGCCTACGTGCTGGCCGGCTTCGTCTACGACCTGCTGGGATTTCTGCCCGCCGGCGGCGCGCACGGCGGACTGCGGCGGCGCCTCGTCGCCCTCGCCTTCGGTTCCTGGCTTTCGCCCAAGAACGCCGCGCTGGCCTTCGCCGCCGCGTTCGTCCTGCTCTCCGCCGCGGCCGCCGTCGCCGCCGAACGCCGCCTGGGCCGTAAGTCCTAATTTCATCTGGGCCCGGCGTCTCTTCCGCCTCGGGCCTTTCGGCGTCAGACTCCTGAAGCCCGGGGAACGGCGCACGAGAGAGGTCCAGGCACATGAACAAACAAGCACGGACGTGGGCGGCGCTGACTCTGGCGGGGGCGATGTTCGCGGCGGCGGGCGCGGCGGCGGCGGCGGACGCGCCGCGGCCCAAGCGTTTGATCGTGACTTTTAAGGCGGGCACCAGCCAAGACCAGCGCGCCTCGGACGCGCGCGCGCTGGGCCTGACCTTGCGCGACGACCTGGGCGACATCGGCGTGGCGGTGCTGGAAAAGGACAGCCCGTTCAGCCCGCAGGACGTCGTCAGGGCCGACGCGCTTCCCGGCGTGGCGCACGTGGAAGAGGACGTCTACCGCAACTGGCTCTTGGACGCGCCCGCGTCCTTCTCGGCATTGCCCGCGCCCGACGCCGCCGCCGCGCTGAAGGCGCTGGCGCCCGGACTGGCCGGGGCGCGCAAAACCGCCGCGCAGGACGCGGCCCGCGCGTCGCGCGCGGCGCCGTGGGGCGTGGCCCGCGTCGACGCGCCGGCCGCCTGGTCCTCGGGCCAGGGCGCGGGGATCAAGGTCGCGGTCATCGACACCGGCATCGACTGCACGCACCCCGACCTGCAGTGCGACTTCTCGGCCGGGACCAACATCGTTGAGCCCGGCGCCGACCCCATGGACGACAACGAACACGGCACCCACGTCTCCGGCACCATCGCCGGACGCGGCGCGGACGGCGGCGTCTACGGCGTGGCTCCCCAGGCCGTGCTGATCCCCGTCAAGGTGCTCAACGCCCAAGGCGAGGGCAGCCTGTCCGACATCATCGCCGGCATCGACTGGGCGGTGAAGGCCGGCGTGGACGTCATCAACATGTCGCTGGGCGGCCCCGCGCAAAGCCCGGCGCTCAAACGCGCCGTGGAGGGCGCGCTGGCCCACGGCGTGGTCGTGGTCTGCGCGGCCGGAAACTCCGGACCCGAAGCGGACACCGTCGGCTATCCGGCGGGATATCCCGGCGTGATCGCCGTGGCCGCCTCCGACCGCAACGACAACGTGGCCGACTTCTCCAGCCGCGGCCCGCAGTTGGCCTTCGTGGCCCCCGGCGTGGACATCACCTCGACCGTGCCCGGCGGCGGCTACGCGAAGCTGTCGGGAACTTCCATGGCTTCGCCGCACGTCGCGGGGCTGGCCGCGTTGGCTCTGGAACGCGGCGCGCGCGGTCCGGCCGGCGTGCGCGCGGCCTTCAAGGCCGCGGCCTCGTCTTTGTGCGGCGCGGACGGCTGCGCGTCCGCCGACGCGCAAGGCCGCGGCATGATCGACGCCGCCAAGCTGCGCTGAAAAATCAGGCTCCTTCGTTTCCGGCGGCCGTCTCCTGAAAAGGGGGCGGCCGCCGACACGTTATGTCGCGCGAAAGTTAATATGTCCTGTTTAGCGAAAGTAGAAATGTCCGGTTCTGGCGCATACTTATCCACCCGAGAGGGCGGAGAAACCGAACATGGA